>DWUX01000243.1 GCA_019120545.1 Candidatus Blautia stercoripullorum
AATATTTATACATTTTATTGCTCACATATGATTAATGCTGCAGTTTCCTGTTTTTATACCGTGTCGATCAGGCCGCATCCGCTGATGATCTTGTCCCAGAGATTTTCCCGCAGCTCTGCTTTGGGATCCTGAGGATCTGTTCCCTTCAGGTCCCAGTAGGGAAGGCGCGCCTGTTCCAGTTCTTCCAGACGGGAGACTTTTCCGCTGAGGTAATCCCAGAGTCTTCTCTGACAGCTTTTCAGGCGGATTTTTACTCCGCCAAGGCGGATATCCAGAAGTTCGTAGCCAAAGGGCTTTGCATCTTCAAACCAAAGTTTTTCCCGCAGAGTGTGCATTTCCGCCAGGTTCTGGAGGATTCTGGGGATAACTTTTTCAGAAATTTCTTTTAATGTGGATAAGTTTCTGGAATCATAGGCGGTTTTTATGCGGATCCCCAGATCTGCTTTCTGAGAAAGGACCAGAGACAGATAGTAATAAAAACGGAATAGATCCTGATATTTTTCAGAGGTTTTCCAAACTTTTTTTAATTTATCAGCCAGTGTTTTATAATAAGCCGCTGTCTTGAGGTCTTTAATGTGCCAGTCAAAAATTCCCAGCATAGGATCCTGATATAGCAGATATTTGGATGGATTATCCGCTGTCAGATTTTTCCCCGGACCTTTGAAAAGAGCGTCCAGAGAATCCAGAAGAAGAAAGTCTTCCAGATTTCCGTCTACACAATCTCTGAAATAAGTGACCAGCTCTTTTTCCTGCAGGTCCTCATGAAAGCAGAGAAAAGAGAAGACAGCCAGACTGGGGTAAATGGCGTCAACAGGAGTTTCGGCGCCATTGTCCATCCAGCCGGTGGCAAAGACTTCCTGTATTCCTGCCTGACGGCAGGCCTGAAGAGCCAGCCGGCTGCAGCAGAAAGCTTTTCCGTAATTAGGAGAAATTCCATTCCAGTTCCAGAGGCCTCCGGCAAAGATCACCCGGTCAGAAAGACTGTTGTGGACATGGAGCATGTTTTGGTAAACGGTCTTTCTGGTATTGTAATAATCCCAGTATACCAGCCCCAGATCTTTTGGAGACTTTTTCCAGTTTGAAGTATCTGCAGCGGCTGATACATCGTAGTAGCCTCTGCCGGTATTGGAGGTGATATACATGTCGCTCCACATCATAGGAGTCCAGCCTGTTTCCCGGCAGAGCTCCAGGACTTTTTCCGTATGTTTTTCGATAATTTGGGAACTTGGTTCATACCCCTTTTCTTTCAGATAATTTCCCAGTCCCAGCATATGCGCTTCGTCCATTCCGATATGGATGTTCTTAGCAGAAACGCAGGATCTTAAAGATTCCAGAAGGCTCCGGATAAAAGTATAGACTTCATCTGAGCCGGCTTTTAGAATATCATCGGTATCTTTCAGATTCTCGGAAGACTGCCATCGGAGAAAGTTGTGAAGGTGAGCCAGAGTCTGGATGCAGGGGATCAGTTCTATGCCGAAAAGTCCGCACCAGTTATCAAGATCTTTCAGTTCTTTCTGAGAATAGCGGCCTCTATAGGCTCCGAAATAAGGATATCCGGGTACTTCGTAAGTGTCTTCCATATAGAGGAAAAGCTGGTTCATTCCCATTTTAGCCAGTCTGCAGACTATTGAGCGGATTTTTTCCGGGCTGGCTGCCGCATTCCTGGAACAGTCCAGCATAAATCCACGTTTTTTAAAAAAAGGGCGTTCTTCCAGAGAAAAATCTTCTCCACTATGATGGAGGACGTAATTAAAAATACGAAAATACTGAGCGGGTTCCCGGAAGCAGATATGACAGGAATTTCCTTCCTTGGTTACCGAGGCACGGTCAGATTCAGAAATCTCTTCCAGCAGAAAGGTAAGAACCTTTTCTTCAGAAGAATTAATGTCAGATAAAAGAAGGCGGCTTCCTTCTTCCACAGACCGGATCAGATCCGGATTTCCTTTTAATTCTATGTTCATAAAGCAAATTTCTCCTATTGATGGGTCTTGTAAAATTTCTTTTGGTCAAAGTAGTAGTAAATGATAAACAGTACTGCTGTCAATCCCCAGGAAATGGGATAGCTCATCAGGATAGTCCTGACTCCCGGCCAGTGAGGAACCGCCAGGAAGATCCAGAGGATACGGAGGACACATACGCCTGTGCAGGTCATGACCATAGGAACCAGCACATTGCCCATACCCCGGAGAGCGCTGGACAGGATTTCGATAAAAATAAAGAGCACATAGGAAGGCGCGATAATCTTTATGATTTCCATGCCGATTTCAATAACTTCCGGGTCGGCAGTAAAAAGCTGGAGAAGATAGCGGCCCAGAAATAAAAGAAGAGCACTGACCAGAACAGAAGCGATAAAGTCCAGGAAAAGACAGACTTTAACACTTTTTTTCATACGGTCATATTTTCCCGCCCCATAGTTTTGACCTATAAAAGTGATAATGGATACGCTGAACGCTCCGGAGATCATCCAGTAGATAGCGTCAATTTTGCCAAAAGCGGTATAGGCGGCCATAGTATCCGTGCCCAGGTTATTCAGAGAAGTCTGTATGATAATATTGGAGATATTATACATCACAGACTGTATCCCCGCAGGAAGGCCTATAGTAATAATGGAAACCAGCAAGAACTTATGAAAACGTATTTGTCTGGGATGAAGCTGATACATGTCTGAGGATTTCATAAGGGCATGGACGATTAAAATGGCGCTGACGATCTGGGAGATCACTGTGGCCGCGGCAGCACCGGCAACTCCCATATTAAATCCTACTACCAGGAGTATGTCCAGAAATATATTGATGAAACAGCAGATAATAAGAAAATATAATGGCCTGGTAGAGTCTCCTACGGCTCTTAAGATGGCAGAGCCGACGTTATAAATAAACACAAAAATAATACCTGCAAAATAAATTCGCAGATAAGTCACAGAGTCCGGCATAACATCTTTTGGAGTTTTCATCATTTCTAAAAGTACCGGGGCAAGGGCTATGCCGATGATCGTTGTTATAATACCGCCTGCTATGGAAAGCGCGGCGGCAGTGTGAAGGGTATCGTTAAGATCCTTTTTATTTTTTGCGCCGTAGTAGCGGGCAATGATAACCGTGGCGCCGGATGCCAAAGCGACGAAAAAGTTTACAATCAGATTGGTGATCTGACCGGTAGATCCGCCTACAGCCGCCAGAGCCTTGGTTCCTACAAAACGGCCGACCACCACTGCGTCCGCCGTATTATAAAGCTGCTGAAAAAGGGTTCCCAGCATAATAGGAAAGAAAAAAATCAGCAGCTGCTTCCATATCACACCTTCCGTAATCTGATTTACGGAATTTTCTTTTTTAGCCATATAAATTCCCCCTCTGAAGTAATAAACGGGAGTGTTCCCCCTTCTAAATATATATCATAGGTCATAGTAATTGTCGATATAGAAAATAAAAATCTTTTCATGGCGAAATTTGTCCTTTCTGTAGCCTAAAAACAAGCTTCATGATATGATGATATCAGAAGTGAAAGATTTTCATGACCGTTGAATATTGAGAGAGGAGGAAAACGGTTGAAAATAAAAGTACGAGTAGCAGATCCTGCGGGGAATATTACGATTTTTGTGATGACTGCTTTAGAAAAAGAAAGTTATCCCGGGATAGCCAGACAGATTCTGGAAAGACAGGAACTGGGAGGAGAACAGGTAGCTTTTGTGGAAAGAACAGAGCAGGGGACTCTCAGGATGGAAATGATGGGGGGAGAATTCTGCGGAAATGCTTCCAGAAGTTTTGCCTATCTTCTGTGCCAGCTTTCCGGACGGGAAAGGCAGGAATGTCTGGTGGATGTAAGCGGTTCTCCAAAACCATTGAGGGCTGTGGCGGATACTGTTAAAAAAACCAGCCAGGTAGATATGCCTCTTCCAAAAGAGACCAGATTGTTGGAATTAGGTCCCGGGGAAATTTATGATATGATAGTTTTTGACGGAATCTGCCACATTATAGTTCCAGGAAAGCCTAAAAAAGGAGAGTTTGTAGAAAAACTGCTGGAAAAAGCGAAAGCAGAGTGTCCTTGCGGTGCCTGGGGGATCATGTTTCTTGAGAGGGAACAGTTAATCCCTGCAGTTTATGTGGAAAGTACAGATTCTCTTATCTGGGAAAGCAGCTGCGGCAGCGGCAGTATGGCGGCTGCGGTATATTTATCCAGATCAGAAGAAAACGGAGAATTTACATATATCCTGAAGCAGCCGGGAGGAGAGATCCAGGCTGCTGTGCAGAAGGAACAGGGAGAGATTCTCCGGTGCATCATGGGAGGACCGGTTTCCATATCCCCGGAAATAGAGCTGGAATTAGAGAATAAAGAGGTTGGCAAAATATGAAAACAATTCGTCTGAAATATCCTTATGTAGCGGTAATGAAAGATAGGACCCTTTCTTATGGAGGAAACCAGAGCTGGTTTCAGGGAAAAATCTTAAAGAAGTATGGCTGTGGAGTGATTGCAGGGACGGATGTTTTGCTGTATTTAAGTTTACATAAAGAATACTGCAGAGGGATGGAATTTAAAGAGGAAAAAGATATCAATGGAATTTGGGAAGAGGAGCAGTATCAGGATGCAGTGAAGACCATGCGGCGCCGGTATTTTCCTGTTATACCGGGATTCGGTATGCCGGGCTGGGTCCTTGCTGCAGGTATGAACGCTTATTTCAGGAAAAACAGGATTCCGCTGAAAGTTTCTTTTGGAGTCCTGGGAAGAAATATTTGGAACCGTACGGCAGCTATGCTGGCTCATGATATTCCGGTTATTTTGGCTGTAGGTCCTAACCGCTCCTTGTTTCGCAGAAAACATAAATTGAATTTTTATGTAAAAAATGGAGAAGAATATATCTGTGCCTGCCAGACTGCAGCACATTTTGTGACAGTAACCGCTATGGAAGAACAGTATTTAAAGATTTCTTCCTGGGGGAAAGAGTACTTTATCAATATACAGGAATATATGGATTATGTAAAAAAATACAGCAGTTATTTTGTGAGCAACGTTTTTTATATCCGAAAACGATGAAAAATCTCACTCTGTAAAAGACAAAGAAAAGTAAGAAAAAAAGTAAAAATAGTTGTTGAAATTTCCCGAAATATGTTTTATCCTAAGGGCTGATAGATTGGACCCAGATTATGAGGAACGACTTAGGAGGAAGTAAATATGAATGAAAAGAAAGTGCGTTTTCATCATATCGAAGAGATGAAAGAGTTTGTCAGCGCTGCATGCCGCTGTGACTTTGACATTGATATTGTCAACGATCGTCTTGTAGTTGATGGAAAATCTATTTTAGGTGTTTTAAGTCTCAGCTGTGATCAGGAACTTCATGTAAGATATGACGGCACAGAGCCTCATTTTGAGGAAGTTCTTGGAAAATACGCAGTTGCTTAAGCTCCCGATAAATGAGTGTTTACAAAATTTCAGGGATATGCTAACATAACATTTAGGAAAACACAGTGACGAAGAGAGTACCTATATTTGATGTCTACAGAGAAGTCTCCCATGGATGAGAGGAGGCCGGCAGAGATAGAGGGAAGATGGCTTCTGAGAGGCGCACCGAAGCACAGGATTTGTGCCAAGGCTGCGACAGGATCCGCCTGTTACAGCGGTAAGGTATATGTGAGAATGTACCTGATGAGGTCTGGGCTGCGAGGCACAGATGAACAGAAGTGGTAACACGGGTTTTAACGGGCTCGTCTTCTTTGGAAACAGAGGAGACGGGCTTTTTCTTTTGGAGGGGCGGGGGTGTAGGATTCCCCTGAACGGTTGCGGCCGCTCGAAAAGGAAAAGCCGGCAGGGTGCTGGATGTGAAGTTGTGTGTTTGAAGGCTAACAGGGAACTGTAAGTTTATGATGAAGGAAATTAAGGAGGTAAGTGAAATGGATAAGAAGAAGTATTATATTACTACGGCTATTGCCTATACTTCAGGGAAGCCTCATATTGGAAATACTTATGAGGCGGTTCTGGCGGACAGTATTGCCAGGTTTAAGAGGCAGCAGGGGTATGATGTGTTTTTCCAGACAGGAACGGATGAGCACGGACAGAAGATTGAACTGAAGGCAGAGGAAGCTGGCGTCAGCTGCAAGGAGTTTGTAGATAAGGTATCCGGTGAGATCAAGAATATCTGGGATCTGATGGAGACTTCTTATGATAAGTTTATCAGGACCACGGATGACTACCATGAAAAACAGGTTCAGAAGATCTTTAAAAAGCTTTATGACCAGGGAGATATTTATAAGGGATATTATGAAGGGCTGTATTGCACACCCTGCGAGTCTTTCTTTACCGAGTCTCAGCTGGTAGATGGAAAATGTCCGGACTGCGGCCGTCCGGTAACTCCTGCGAAGGAAGAGGCGTATTTCTTCAGAATGAGTAAATATGCTCCTAAGCTGATTGAATATATTAATGAACATCCGGAATTTATCCAGCCGGTATCCAGGAAGAATGAGATGATGAATAACTTCCTTCTTCCGGGACTTCAGGATCTGTGTGTGTCCAGAACATCCTTTAAATGGGGAATTCCGGTAGACTTTGACCCAAAACATGTGGTTTATGTATGGCTGGACGCACTGACCAACTATATCACCGGGATCGGCTATGACTGTGATGGAAACAGCACAGAGCAGTTTGAAAAATACTGGCCGGCAGATCTTCACCTGATCGGAAAGGACATTATCCGTTTCCATACGATTTACTGGCCCATCTTCCTGATGGCTCTGGGACTTCCTCTGCCTAAGAAGGTATTCGGACATCCATGGCTGCTTCAGGGAGACGGAAAGATGAGCAAGTCTAAGGGAAATGTTCTCTATGCCGATCAGCTGGTAGACTTCTTCGGGGTAGACGCTGTACGTTATTTCGTTCTTCACGAAATGCCTTTTGAAAACGACGGCGTGATTACCTGGGAACTGATGGTGGAAAGATTAAATTCTGAGCTGGCCAATACTCTGGGAAATCTGGTAAACAGGACCATCTCCATGTCCAATAAATATTTCGGCGGCGTGGTAAAGAGCACCGGAGTGACGGAGCCTGTAGATGAGGAGCTGAAAGCTGTTGTCCAGGGAACAAAGGCAAAAGTGGCGGCTAAGATGGAAGATCTTCGGGTGGCCGACGCTATTACAGAAATCTTTACTCTCTTTAAACGCTGCAACAAATATATTGACGAAACTATGCCATGGGTGCTGGCAAAAGATGAGGAGAAAAAAGACCGTCTGGCAGAAGTACTTTATAACCTGGTAGAGGGAATCTGCGTAGGCGCTACCCTTCTGGAATCCTTTATGCCGGGTACTACAGAGAAGATCCTTACCCAGCTTAATGCTCCAAAGAGAACTTATGAGGAGCTGGATTCCTTCGGGCTGTATCCCTCTGGAAATAAAGTAACTGAGAAGCCGGAGATCCTTTTCGCCCGCCTGGATATAAAAGAAGTTATGGAAAAGGTAGAAGCTATGAGAGCCCAGGAGGCCAAAGAACAGGAGCCCAATGAGGAGGAAACAGCCCCTGTTGTGGATATTGAGGAAAAACCGGAAGTGACTTTTGATGATTTTATGAAGATGCAGTTCCAGGTAGGAGAGATCATTGCCTGCGAAGAGGTGAAAAAATCCAAAAAGCTTCTCTGTTCTCAGGTAAAAATCGGAAGCCAGGTGAAGCAGATCGTATCCGGAATCAAATCCAATTATAAGCCGGAAGATATGGTAGGAAAGAAAGTCATGGTGCTGGTAAATCTGAAGCCGGCAAAACTTGCAGGAGTTCTCTCAGAAGGCATGATCCTGTGCGCGGAAGGGCTTGACGGAGAACTGGCTCTGATGACTCCTGACAAGGATATGCCTGCAGGAGCAGAAATCTGCTAGAAAGTCAGTCTGAGATATTCCGGGAAAGGAAAATTTAGGGGTTGACAAGGCTTTTTTAATCGTTTATCATCATTTTTAATGAAAGGGAGTAGCTGGCACCTTTACAGGTGTTTGCGGCATCGTCAATCTCGATGAGAAATCTCTCATCCGTGTCGTGATGAAACAGCGAGACTTTTATTGCATGTATCAGCTGTGCAGTAAAGGTCTCGCTTTTTGCATATAAAGACCTTTACGAAACAAACTATCAGTAAAGAGTCCGGGAATGAGCGGCTCGGAAAAAACGAATGGAGGAAAAAGCATGAAAGAGTATTACCAAATGTCCAGGACAGAGGTACAGAAGGCTGTCAACGGCAGCACTCAGCCTCTGACAGAAGAACAGGTAAAAAAGAATCAGGAAAAATATGGTCCCAATGCTCTGGCTGAAGGCAAGAAAAAGACTGTACCCCAGATTTTCCTGGAACAGTACAAAGACTTCCTGGTAATCATCCTGATCATCGCCGCTATTGTATCAGGTATCCTGGGAGAAACAGAGAGCGCTATTGTTATCCTGATCGTTATTACCATTAATGCGATCCTGGGAACGGTCCAGACTGTAAAGGCGGAACAGTCTCTGAACAGTCTGAAAGCTATGTCGGCCCCTGAGGCAAAGGTTGTCAGAGGAGGAGATGTGATCAAGATCCCTTCTTCTCAGGTTACGATAGGAGATATCGTTATGCTGGAGGCAGGAGATTATGTGCCTGCTGACGGACGTATCCTGGAAAACGCCAGTCTGAAAGTAGATGAAAGCGCCCTTACAGGTGAAAGCCTTTCTGTGGAAAAAATGGAAGATGCTATTGAGGGAGAAGTTCCTCTGGGGGACAGGACCAACATGGTCTTTTCAGGAAGTTTTGTTTCTTACGGAAGAGGTTCCTTCCTGGTAACCGGCATCGGTATGAACACAGAGGTAGGCAAGATCGCCAGTCTGTTAAAGAGTACTTCTGAAAAGAAGACGCCTCTTCAGATGAACCTGGATAATTTCGGACAGAAACTGTCTATCCTGATCCTGGTATTCTGCGCCATCCTTTTCGCTATCAGCGTATTCAGAGGAGAGGGAGCGGCAGACGCGTTCCTTTTTGCCGTAGCACTGGCTGTAGCCGCAATTCCTGAGGCGCTTAGTTCTATCGTTACCATCGTGCTCTCCTTCGGTACGCAGAAGATGGCGAAAGAGCACGCCATTATCCGTAAGCTTCAGGCTGTGGAAGGTCTGGGAAGTGTGTCTATCATCTGTTCCGATAAAACAGGAACCCTTACACAGAATAAGATGACTGTGGAAGACTACTATGTAGAAGGAAAAGAGATCCCGGCAGATTCTATTGATCTGGAAGACGAGGCTCAGAAGCAGCTTCTCCGCCACAGTATCCTGTGTAACGACTCCACTAACAAAAACGGAGAAGAGATCGGAGATCCTACAGAGACAGCTCTGATCAATCTGGGAGACAAGCTGGGATGCGCAGCAGAAACCATCCGGGAAAAATACCCCAGATGCAGCGAGGTGCCTTTTGACAGTGACAGAAAATTAATGTCTACCTTGCATAATCTGAAAAATGGCTGTACTATGGTAACAAAAGGTGCAGTAGACGTTCTTCTGGGAAGGGTTTCCCATATCCAGAAAAACGGTCAGGTCTGTCCCATCACAGAAGAAGATAAGAAAACTATTGAAGAACAGAATCAGAAATTTTCCAGAAACGGTCTTCGCGTTCTTGCTTTTGCATATAAGAAATTTGAAGAGCCCAAGTCCATTTCTGTGGAAGACGAATATGATCTGACCTTCCTGGGGCTGATCGCTATGATGGATCCCCCAAGAGAAGAGTCTAAGGCCGCAGTTGCCGAATGTATCCGTGCAGGTATTAAGCCGATCATGATCACCGGCGACCATAAGGTAACGGCAGCAGCCATCGCCAAGAGAATCGGTATCCTGAAAGACGAGTCAGAGGCCTGTGAAGGCGCGGTCATTGAAAATATGACAGACGAAGAGCTGCAGGATTTTGTAGAAGGTATTTCTGTTTATGCCCGTGTTTCACCGGAACACAAGATCCGTATTGTGCGGGCATGGCAGGATAAGGGAAATATTGTAGCCATGACCGGTGACGGCGTCAATGACGCTCCGGCTCTGAAACAGGCTAATATCGGTGTTGCCATGGGTATTACCGGAACAGAGGTTGCCAAGGACGCCGCCTCTATGGTACTTACGGACGATAACTTTGCTACTATCGTAAAAGCTGTAGAAAACGGAAGGAACGTATACAAGAACATTAAGAGTTCTATCCAGTTCCTTCTTTCCGGAAACTTTGCAGGTATCCTGGCAGTGCTCTATGCTTCCCTGGCCGGACTTCCCGTACCATTCGCGCCGGTGCACCTGCTGTTTATCAACCTTCTGACAGACAGTCTTCCGGCTATCGCCCTGGGACTGGAACCGCATAATCCGGAGGTTATGAACGATAAACCAAGACCTATGAACGAGTCTATCCTTACAAAAGACTTCCTTTCCAAGATCGGGATTGAAGGCCTGGTCATCGGCATTATGACTATGATCGGTTTCTATATCGGTTATCAGGAAAATACTACTCTGGCTATGACCCTGGCTTTCGGTACTCTGTGTACTTCCCGTCTGGTTCATGGATTTAACTGTAAATCAGACAAACCGGTAATATTTACCAAGAGATTTTTCAATAACCGCTCTTTGATAGGAGCCTTTTTGCTGGGACTGGTGCTGATCACCGGCGTGGTTATGATCCCGGCTCTGGATTCTGTCTTTAAAGTACAGACCTTAAGCTTTACCCAGCTGTTGATCATGTATGGACTGGCGGTGGCAAACCTTCCGGTCATCCAGCTTATCAAATGGATCCGTATGAAAATTAAAAAGTAGCTATTGCATAATGCGCCTCGCAGTGATCATGCGGGGCGCAGTTTAAAAGGGAGGATGTGTATGGATTTGAATAAAAAGGACATGAAAAACATTATGCTGCTGATTGTCTTTGCAGTGCTTTTCTATATATGCGTACAAAAGATCAACAGTGTAGCGGCAGGGGTAGTGTTTGTCTGGCATCTGGTGTTTCCCTTTATTCTGGGAGGCGCCATTGCTTTTATCCTTAATGTACCTATGCATGCCTTGGAAAAACGTATTTTCGGCAAATTAAAAGAACAGGGAAAAGTCAAAAAAATAGCAAGACCGGTAAGTCTGATCCTTTCTATGCTGCTGGTGATCGTGATATTCTGGATTGTCCTTGTTGTACTGATCCCGGAAATCGGAAGTACCTTTGTCAGTCTGAGCCGGCAGATTGAGCTGGCTATCCCCAGAATGCAGTCCTGGTTTACAGAAAACTTTCAGACTAATCCGCTCATCGAAGATCAGATTAATAACTGGTTTAACTCTTTAGAACTTAACTGGGACCAGATCATAGAGACAGGAATTGACTTTCTTAAAAACGGGGCAGGAAATGTACTGGGCACTACATTCAGTGTGGCTATGACATTAATTAATTCAGTGATGAATTTTGTGATTGGTTTTGTGTTTGCCTGCTATATCCTGCTTCAGAAGGAAAAGCTGTCAGTTCAGATCCGGAAAGTGCTCTATGCGTTTTTGCCGGGGAAAGCAGTGCGTCAGATATTAAAGGTCGCTTCTTTGAGCTACAGGACATTTTCTAATTTTGTTACAGGACAGTGTGTGGAAGCGGTGATCCTGGGAACTATGTTTTTTGTAGTAATGAGTATTTTAAGATTTCCATATGCGCTGCTGGTAGGAGTGGTGATCGCCTGCACTGCTCTGATCCCTATCTTCGGAGCCTTTATCGGCTGCGTTGTGGGAGCCTTTCTGATCCTGGTGGTGAACCCAATGCAGGCGGTGGCCTTTGTGGTAGTATTCCTGATCCTCCAGCAGGTAGAAGGAAATCTGATCTATCCTCATGTGGTAGGAAGCTCTGTGGGACTTCCTTCTATCTGGGTTCTGGTTGCGGTAACTGTAGGAGGAAATCTTATGGGAGTCGTTGGTATGCTGGTGTTTATCCCTCTTACATCGGTACTTTATGCATTGTTCCGCCAGACTGTCCATAAGAGACTGAAGGAGAGAAAAATACATGATATTTGAAACACATGCTCATTATGATGATGAAGCCTTTAACGGCGACAGGGACGAACTTTTACAGAAAATGCACGACCATGGGATCGGCAGGATCATAAATGTAGGCGCTTCTCTCAAAGGAGTCAGAGATACCGCTGCATTGACAGAAAAATATTCCTTTGTTTATGGGGCGGTTGGAATCCATCCGGACGAGGTGGGAAATCTGACAGAAGAAGATATGAAAGAATTGAGGAGCCTTTGCGGCAGGAAAAAGATTGTTGCAGTAGGGGAGATCGGCCTGGATTATTATTGGGATAAGGAGAACCATGATATTCAGAAGAAATGGTTCGTCCGGCAGATGGATCTGGCCAAAGAAACAGAACTTCCTATTATTGTCCACAGCCGAAACGCTGCAAAAGATACGCTGGATATTATGAAGGCAGAACGGGCGGACAATCTGAAAGGAGTGATCCACTGCTATTCCTATTCAAAAGAACAGGCCAGAGAGTATATGAATATGGGCTATTACCTGGGGGTGGGAGGCGTTGTTACCTTTAAGAACGGGAAGAAGCTGAAAGAAGTGGTGGAATATGCCCCCCTGGATTATCTGCTCCTGGAAACAGACGCCCCCTATCTGGCTCCGGAACCCTACAGAGGGAAGCGGAACTGTTCTCTGTATCTTACTTATGTAGCTCAGACCATTGCTCAGATAAAGGGAGTTTCTTATGAGACTGTAGTGGAGACTACCAGAGAAAACGCAGAGAAGCTTTTTAAGATCTGATAAGAAGAATTTTGATAAATAAAGAGAAGCTAAAAGGGTATCCCGAAAGTTGAAAACCGACTGTAGGGATACCCTTTTCATAATATTAATGTGAAATACAAATCCTATTAAGACGGGCAAGCGCTTCCTGAAATTCCCTGTCCTGGGGATTGATCTGGAGGACATAGCGGAGCTTTCCTTTCAAGTGTTCCAGATATTTTTCCGGAGTAAGATCCAAATGGATATGCGCCAGATGTTCTGAAAGGCCGAATTTTTCTATATAATAAATTTCCTGGCGCAGGTTCCGGCGGTATGTCTTTGGAACCTGTGTCTTTTCATTGACTACAATTCCTGTAATGATCTGCCGCTGTCCCTGAGGGCAGATTTTCATTTTTTTCGGGTTGATTTCAAATCCCATACGAAGGAGGAAAGAGGAGACTTTGCGGATTACCGCTTCAGGTTCAAAGCTTCCTGAGAAGGTCAGATCGTCACAGTAACGGGTATAGGTAATGTTTTGGTTTTTGCACCATCTTTCCATGTATCGATCAAAGGGGAAAAGGACCAGATTGGAGATATAAGGTGAAGTGGGAGCCCCCTGAGGAAGAAAATCCCTGTAGCAGCAAAGATGCGCCAGAAGAGTTCTGACAGGGGGCGGAAACAGTTCCCCGGGAAAAGCATGCTGATAGACGCTGATGTAAGTAATATTTCCAAAGAAATCTAAAATATCCAGCTTCAGTACAATAGACTTTCCAGTATGTGGAGCTGCATTTTCCTTCAAGGAGCAGCCTTTTTTATATGCTGAGGCGCAGTAAGATACGGGAAGCTGGGTAAGAACCTTGTGCAGAATCTGCTTTTGCACATATTTCAACAGGCTGTCTGGTACGTATAAAGTCCGCCAGGCGCCGTTTCGCTTAGGAATCTGTATCTTTTGATAATGTTCCTCTGTATGATTGGATAGGCCATATAAAAGGGAGAGCTGTTTTTCCTTTGTAAGATTCAGGTTCCCTGTAAGGTTCAGAGAAAGGAGAAATTCTCTGCTATGGTTCTTATCACAGTATTTCCATATATCTGAACTCATAGATTACGCCTCCGGCAGTATTTGAAAAGGACCGGGGACACGAAATGGTGATACTGTAAGCAGCGGCTGTGTACCAATAAGCCGAAGGCTTATTTATGCACATGAAGTGTGCGGATGTACACAAGAGCTGATGAAGGGCTGGCTGTGCCATAATACCCGGAAAAGATTAAAGCAAAAGCGACTCGCTTCTGCCGCAGAAATCATCTTGTAAGGGAGAATATTTTCTGCGTATGCTGTCCCCAGTCTTTGGGTTCAATCTACCATATTTTTCTAAGGACTGCAATCCGGATTTATGACTGTGATTTCAAAAGTCAAAATATCGTAATTTTTTATCAGAGAATTGCAGGATTTCCAAAAAAAGTTGTACTAAGATGTTAAACAGAAGAATCATGTAGAGGAGGATTTTTACTATGCCAAAGTGGTTGGATAATGCGATTTTTTATGAGATTTACCCTCAGACATTTCTGGATACCAACGGGGACGGTATCGGAGATTTCCAGGGGATCATCCGGAAATTAGACTACATAAAGGAGCTGGGATGCAACGCCATCTGGCTGAATCCCTGTTTTGTTTCTCCATTTTCAGACGCAGGCTATGATGTGGCAGATTACTACACGGCAGCTCCCAGATACGGAACCAACGAAGATCTGAAGGAGCTTTTCGCAAAAGCTCATGAAAAAGGAATGCACGTGATTTTGGATCTGGTTCCGGGACATACATCTATTGAACATCCCTGGTTTAAGGCTTCTTTAAGCCCAGAGGAGAATGAGTTTACCCATCGCTACATCTGGACAGACAGAGCGTGGAAGGGATTTGAAAATGTAGGAAATATTAAGGGCTGTATCCGTGGACTTTCTGACAGAGACGGTTCCTGTGCGGCAAACTATTATACCACTCAGCCTGCATTGAACTATGGATTTTATAAAGTGACAGAATCCTGGCAGAAGGATATGCATTCTCCTGAGGCAATGGCTACAAGAGAAGCTATCAAAGACATTATGCGTTTCTGGCTTGGAATGGGATGCGACGGCTTCCGGGTAGATATGGCAGGTTCTCTGGTAAAAAATGATGAGGATGGAAAGGGAACCATTGAACTGTGGCAGGATTTCCGCAGATTCTTAGACGAAGAATTTCCAGAAGCAGCTATGATTTCTGAGTGGGGGCAGCCGGATAAGTCTCTGGAAGGCGGTTATCATATGGATTTCCTCCTTCATTTCGGCCCATCCTACTATATGGATCTGTTCAGAAGCGAACATCCTTATTTTAAACGTGACGGAAAGGGAAACATCGGAGATTTTGTAAGAACCTACCAGGCCAACTATGATAAGACCAATGGAAAAGGTCTGATCTGTATTCCTTCCGGCGACCATGATATGACCCGTATTAAAGAAAAACTGGATGATGAAGAGGTAAAGATCGCCTTTGCTTTTCTTCTTTCCATGCCTGGGGCTCCTTTCATCTATTACGGAGATGAGATCGGCATGAATTATCTGGCAGGCATCCGTTCTGTCGAGGGAGGATATGAAAGAACAGGAGCCAGATCTCCTATGCAGTGGGACAACACTACCAATGCAGGATTCTCCAGCGCAAAACCGGAAGACCTGTATATCATGATCGACCCTGATAAAAACAGGCCCACAGTAGAAGCCCAGATGGCGGAAGAAAATTCTCTGTTTCATGAGGTGCAGAAGCTGATCCGGATCCGCCTTGATCATGAAGCCCTTCAGAGCAACGCGCCTCTGGAATTCCTTTATGCCGAAGACAATGCTTATCCTCTGGTTTATAAGAGAACAGGGGAGACAGAAACTATTGTGATCGCTCTGAACCCTTCTGATCAGGAAGTCAGCTGCAAAATAGATGAACAGGACGGCAAAGAAGTTCTGTATTCCAACAACGGTGAAGCTGTACTGAAAGATGGAACTTTAACAGTTCCTCCTGCGAGTGCAAGCTTTATCAAGATAAAATAAAAAGAAAAAACAGAGAGAGCAGCGAAAGCAGCTGGTGTAAAGAGGCTGTATTTGCTGCTCTTTCTGATTCTGTGTCAAAGACTTTTTTCAAAGGGAAGTATTGCTTTTTTATATACCGATTGGTATAATAGTTCTATCGTAAATATGATGAGCAAAGGCGGTGGTTTTTATAGACAATAAAAAACTGCTCCTGGATGCCGCACTGGATCTGTTTTATGCGAAGGGATATGACGCTGTAGGGGTTCAGGAGATCGTAGACAGGGCAGGTGTTACAAAACCTACGCTGTATTATTATTTCGGGAGTAAGATAGGACTTTTAAAAAATCTTCTGGAGAGAGGATACAGTGTAATGGAGGAAGGCGTTCTGGAAGCTTCCAGAATGAAAGCGAATCTGCCGGAGGTGCTGTATAAAGTGGCGAGAGAATTTTTTGACTATGCGGCGGCACATGAAAAATTTTATCTGTTTATGCTGGCCCTTTTTTATTCAGGCCGGGAGAATGAAGCTTATAAAACAGTAGCGCCTTTTATCGAAAACTATTATAATTTAATTGTAGGAATTTTCGAAAATGCAGCTCCTCAGCTGGGCAATATGCGGGGGAGGCAGAAGCTTTTCGCTGTAGGATTCACAGGAATCCTGAATCACCATATTATGACAGTAAGTTACGGTCTTTCGGAAAATCAAAAATTTGAAATCTCCAATGAGACCACTTATGAAATCGTACACCAGTTTTTATACGGAATATATTCATAACAGGAGGAAATGAAAATGGCAGCATGGTATGAAGAGGCAGTATTTTATCACATTTACCCCATTGGTATGACCGGGGCGCCCAGGGAAAACAGAGAAGAGAAGGTGGTTCACAGATTTGAGCTTCTGAATGACTGGCTTCCTCATGTGGCAGAGCTGGGATGCACCGCAATCTATATAGGGCCGCTCTTTGAATCCACTACTCACGGGTATGACACCAGAGATTATAAAAAAGTGGATAGAAGACTGGGAGACAATGAGGACTTCGCGGAATTTGTGAAAAAAGCTCATGATCTGGACATCAAAGTAGTGGTAGATGGAGTTTTTAATCACACAGGAAGAGAATTTTTCGCATTTCAGGATATCCAGAAAAACCGGGAAAACTCTCCTTACTGCAGCTGGTATAAAGGGATCAACTTCGGCTGGAATAATCCTTACAATGACGGATTCGGATATGAAGCCTGGAGAAACTGCTTTGAGCTGGTAAACCTGAACCTTCAGAATCCTCAGGTAAGAGATTATCTGCTGGATGTGATCGACTTCTGGATCGATACTTTTGACATTGACGGTATCCGTCTGGACTGCGCAGACTGTCTGGATTTCTATTTTATGGAAGAAATGCGGAGACGGACAGAGGAGAAGAAAAAGGATTTCTGGCTGATGGGCGAGGTGATCCATGGAGATTACAGCCGCTATATCCAGGACGGTCAGAAAATGCTCCACAGTGTTACCAACTATGAACTGCACAAAGGACTTTATTCCGGACACAATGATCATAACTATTTTGAGATCGCCCATACGATCCGGAGGGAATTTGATGAGAACGGCGGCATCTACAAAGGTATGAAACTTTACTCTTTTGTAGATAATCATGATGTGGACCGGATCATGAGCAAACTGAAACAGAAGGAACATATCTATCCGGTATATACGCTGCTGTACACTTTACCCGGGATCCCTTCTCTGTACTATGGATCAGAGTGGGGGATCGAAGGCAGGAAAGAAGGAAGCAACGACGATCCTCTGAGACCTGCTCTGAGCCTGGAAGACCTGGAAAAAGAAAAGGACTCTTCCATCATGGAATGGGTGAAGAAGCTGGGCAAGATCCACAAGGAATTCAGCCAGTGTCTGGCTTACGGACGTTATCGGGAGCTGCTCCTTACAAACCGGCAGTATGCCTTTGCAAGATTTACAGAAGACCAGGGGCTCATTACAGCAGTGAATAATGACGAGGCGGAAGCAGAAATGTATATTCCTGTGCCGTTCCCGGATAAAACTTATATAGATGTGGGGACAGGAGAAGAGGCAGCAGTGGAAAACGGAAAGCTGCACGTAGCAGTAAAAGCAGCAGGAAGCGTATTCCTGGAAATACGTTAAAGATATCAGGCTCAGGGGAAGAAGGCCCATGCTGAAGCCTGAGCCGTGGCAGGGATGAAGTACGTTCCTGAATATAGCAAAGAAGGGGAAGATTTTTATGGGAAACAATATGAAAATAACGGAACTGGACCGATATCTTTTCGGCCAGGGAACACATTATGAAATTTATAAGCTTCTGGGAGCCCATCCCGGAACTCAGAGAAAAAAAGAGGGAGTTTTCTTCGCAGTGTGGGCTCCCCATGCAAAGGGAGTTTCTGTAGTAGGAAATTTTAACGACTGGGACCCGGAAGCAAATGTGATGAGCTGTGACAATGATATGGGGATTTACCAGCTCTTTATTCCAAAGGTACGGGTAGGGGATCTCTATAAATTCTGTATTACCACCTATAAAGGAGAAAAGCTTTATAAGGCTGACCCTTACGCCAATTGTTCAGAACTTCGCCCCGGCACGGCCTCCAAAGTAGTGGATATTACCAACTACAAATGGACCGACGCCACATGGATGAAGAAACGGCAGGAGTTTGACGTGAAAAAAGACGCCATGGCTATTTACGAGGTCCATCCGGGTTCCTGGAAAAAACATCCCAGGAAAGACGAAGAGGATAAAGGATTCTATAACTATCGGGAACTGGCCCACGCATTGGCGGACTATGTGAAGGAAATGGGATATACCCATGTGGAACTGATGGGTATCGCAGAGCATCCTTTTGACGGCTCCTGGGGGTATCAGGTGACAGGCTATTATGCTCCCACTTCCCGTTACGGAACTCCTGAAGATTTCCGTTATTTTGTCAACTATATGCACCGCAACAAGATCGGGGTCATCCTGGACTGGGTTCCCGCCCACTTCCCCAGAGACGCTCACGGACTGGCAAATTTTGACGGAACCCCCACTTACGAATATGCAGATCCCAGAAAGGGCGAACATCCGGACTGGGGTACAAAAGTCTTCGACTATGGCAAAAATGAAGTGAAAAATTTCCTTATCGCCAATGCTCTGTTCTGGATCCAGGAATATCACGTTGACGGATTAAGAGTAGACGCGGTAGCTTCCATGCTGTATCTGGACTATGGACGGCAGCAGGGTCAGTGGGTGCCTAATAAATACGGAGAAAATAAGAACCTGGAGGCTATTGAGTTCTTCCGGCACTTAAATTCCGTGGTCCTTGGAAAGAATAAAGGGGCTGTGATGATCGCTGAAGAATCCACAGCCTGGCCTCTGGTTACCGGAGATCCCAAGGACGGCGGCCTGGGCTTCAGCCTGAAATGGAATATGGGATGGATGCATGACTTCCTGGAGTACATGAAACTGGATCCTTATTTCAGAAAATATAACCATAATAAGATGACCTTCTCTATTACTTACACTTACAGCGAGAACTTTATCCTGGTCCTTTCTCATGACGAGGTTGTCCATCTGAAATGTTCTATGATCAACAAGATGCCCGGCCTGGGTCAGGATAAGTTTGAAAACCTGAAGGCAGGATACTCCTATATGATCGGACATCCCGGAAAGAAACTGCTGTTCATGGGACAAGACTTCGGCCAGTATCAGGAATGGAGCGAGGAGAGAGAACTGGACTGGTATCTTCTGGGTGAGGCGAGCCATCAGCAGCTCCAGAACTATGTGAAACAGCTTTTTGCTCTTTATAAAAAATATCCTGCCCTGTACGCCAACGACGCCAATCCCCAGGGCTTTGAATGGATCAATGCCGACGACGCCACCAGAAGCATTTACAGCTTTATCCGTCTGTCCCCCACAGGAAGAAACAATCTTCTCTTTGTGATCAATTATACTCCTGTGGCCAGAGACGATTACCGGGTAGGCGTGCCAAAACGGAAACAGTACAAGCTGATCCTGAACAGCCGGGAGCCGGAGTTCGGCGGCCATGAACATAAAGAACAGCTTGTTTATAGAGCAGTAAAGAAAGAGTGTGACGGAAGACCATATTCCTTCGCATATCCGCTGCCGGCTTATGGAGTGGCGGTGTTCCTGTTCTAAAGGAACAGGGGAGAGCAGCAGCTCCTGTTTAAAAGGAATATTGAAAAGATAAGGAATCCCTCAGAATCTCCGGAAGAACCATGGTTATTGATCATGGAGACACAGGTTCTGAGGGATGATTTTTTAATCTGTAAAAAGGAGGTGTTTGACGGTGAGAGTACTTGTCATACCAGATGTTCATTTAAAACCATATCTTTTTTACCAGGCTTTGGAACTTATGGAAAAAGGAGAAGCCGATCAGGCGGTATGTCTTATGGATATACCGGATGACTGGAATAGGGAATATGATATCGGTCTGTATGTACAAACCTATGATGCGGCTATAGAGTTTGCCAAAAAGTATCCGGACGCCCTCTGGGCATACGGAAATCATGATCTGTGTTATATGTGGAATGAGAGGGAGAGCGGATATAGCCCTGCGGCGGCCCGGACAGTGCAGGAAAAACTGCTGGAGCTTCACAAGGCCCTGCCGGAAGGAAATGACATAAAATACATTCAGAAAATCGACAATGTATTGTTCTGCCATGGCGGCGTGCTGGATTATTTTGTGCAAAGCCTGGCGAGTCCTTCTGAGTATAAGGATGAGGACAAAGCAATCAGGAAGATCAACGAGTTTCACCACGATCTGATGTGGAATGACATGTCGCCCATATGGTTCAGACCTCAGTATTCAAAGGGAAAAATGTACAAACCCCGTAAGCTCCTTCAGGTAGTGGGCCATACCCCGGTGGAGAAGATACACAGAAAGGGGAATGTAATATCCTGTGATGTCTTTTCGACCTATAGAGACGGCAGGCCTATCGGGACTCAGGAGTTTCCGGTGATAGATACGGAAACTTGGGAGTTCTGGGGCGTCAGGTGTGAGTGATCATTGATATAGATAGTTTACTTGTATAGATAAGTGGCTGCTGTTATGTTAAAATTTAATCAGCCTGTTACCTTTGATTTACTGGTGATCAGAGGGATCCACGGCATATACCTTTATGTGTGCGATCCTGCTTTAAAAGAATATATTTCACAATATGTAGATACAGAGTAACCGAGAGAGGGGAGAAAAATCATGAAACAGGAAACAATTAACAAAGTATTGAAATTTCGGGATGAACGGAACTGGAAACAGTTCCATAATCCGAAAGACCTGGCAATTTCCATTAGTTTGGAGGCGGCAGAACTGCTTGAAATCTTTCAGTGGAGCGCAGATGATGTCTGGTGCAAGGACAAAATGGAAAAAATCCGGGAAGAGCTGGCAGACGTATTAAATTATTGCATTTTAATGGCGGATACATGCGGCCTGGATATGGATGAGATCATTCAGGAAAAAGTCAGAAAAAACGGAGAAAAATATCCGGTAGAAAAAGCATACGGACATAAAGAAAAGTATACAGAGTTGGGGAAGTAGAAAATAATTTAGTCTGTATTCAAAAATAATCGGAGTGTTCTATTTTTATAAAAGATTTTCGACAGGAAAAGCTGCAGATGATGGACTATAAATCAAAAGAAGAAAGTTTATGAAGAGAAGGATGTGTTACGGCATTTATCGATAAAACCTATCCTTCTAACCTGGCTTATAAGCCTCAGTTTATTTCTAATAATTATAAAGAAGGACGTAAAGGTATTTCATCCATTGAGGATGAATTTTTGTCATGGGAAGAATTTTTTATCAGTGTTGCTTTTATTCCAATGGGAGGTATTACACCTGTTCTTCAGACATTGGAAGATTTGGAAAAGAGAGAAAAGGTTATATTTTTAAGAACCAGGAACTTTATCGGATTATTGCTGGCAGTTTGAATCTGACTTTAAGTGCTTTGACAAGAAAATGAGCGGGCGGCGGCTGATACTGTAAATAACCATAAGATGATCATGGAGTTTTTAAAACAGCGGAATCCGGAGGGGCTAAAATCGGCATTAGCCGATAGCCCCTTTGATACCGGATACTCTTCTGCCGTACAAATAGCAGAATATTGTCTGATTATTCCATATATCCGCCTTTCATAGGAGATACTGCTTTGTCGGCAAACTGTTTCAGTACTCCGTGGGTATAACGGTTTTTCCTTGGCTTCCAAGCTGCTTTTCTCTCGGCAAGGATTTTTTCAATTTCTTCCTCTGTTTTTCTCTCGCCGTTTACACCTACGATTCTCAGTATTCTCTTTGGTATATTGACTTCAATCAGGTCATTTTCTTCTACAAGGGCAATGGGGCCGCCGTCTGCAGCTTCCGGGGAAATGTGTCCGATTGCGGGACCCTTGGAAGCGCCGGAGAACCGGCCGTCTGTCAGAAGCGCGATACTTGCGCCCAGCTCTGCATCAGAAGCGATGGCTTCAGTGGTGTAGAACATTTCCGGCATGCCGCTTCCTTTCGGACCTTCATAGCGGATGATCACAGCATCTCCCGGCTTGATTTCATGAGTCAGGACAGCTTTGATCGCATCTTCCTCGCAGTCAAAGGGTCTTGCTTTGAGGACAGCCTCAAACATCTCTTTTGGAACAACCGTATGCTTAACAACCGCACCGTCCGGAGCAAGATTGCCTTTCAGGATCGCAATGCTTCCGTCGGTTCCGAAAGGTTTATCAAATGGACGGATCACATCTTCACGTTTCAGATTCCATTTATCCAGATATCCCTGGCATTTATCATAGAAACCGTTTTTTTTCAGCTCTTCCAGGTTCTCACCCAGAGTCTTTCCTGTCACTGTCATTACATCCAGATGCAGCATATCTTTAATCTCTTCCATGATCGTCGGTACACCGCCTGCATAATAGAAGAACTGTGCCGGCCATTCGCCTGCCGGACGGATGTTGAGCAGGTAGTGAGCTCCTCTGTGAAGCCGGTCAAATGTATCAGCGTCAAGGTCAAAGCCAAACTCTTTGGCGATTGCCGGAATGTGGAGCAGAGAGTTGGTAGAGCCTGAGATGGCAGCGTGTACCATGATTGCGTTTTCAAAGGATTCCATGGTAACGATCTTTCTTGGGGTCAGATCGTTTTTGGCAAGCCATACCGCCTGTCTGCCAGCCTCACGTGCAAAATCTCTGAGGTCAGAGCTTGTGGCAGGCATCAGGGCGCTTCCGGGAAGCATCAGTCCCAGGGCTTCCGCCATGATCTGCATAGTAGATGCGGTTCCCATAAAAGAGCAGGCGCCGCATGACGGACAGGCATTGTGTTTGTAAAATTCCATCTTTTCCTTTGTGATCTCGCCGCGCTCATACATGGCGTTGTACATACCGATCTGCTCCAGAGTCAGCAGATCCGGCCCTGCATCCATAACACCGCCGGTCACAACGATGGAAGGGATATTAATGCGGCCCAGTGCCATCAGGTTGGCAGGCATACTTTTGTCACAGCTTGCAATGAAGATACCGCCGTCGAAAGGTGTTGCATTGGCATGGATCTCAATCATATTTGCCATCATATCTCTGGACGGCAGGGAGTAGTTGATCCCGTCGTGTCCCTGAGCTTCTCCATCGCAGATATCGGTGCAGAAATATCTTGCGCCGTAACCGCCGGCTTCTGCAACGCCTTTGCGGGCCTCTTCGACAAGCTCCAGCAGATGTCCGCTTCCGGGATGGCTGTCTCCGAAGGAGCTTTCGATGATGATCTGGGGTTTTGACAGGTCCTCAAGTTTCCATCCTGTACCGAGGCGGAGAGGATCAAGTTCCGGTGCGATTTCTCTTAATTTCTGACTTCTTAATTCCATGATAAAATCTCCTTTTCATTTTTGTATTTAAAGACAGGTTATTAAGCAAATATTGATATGATCAGCGCGAGCACAAGACCTGTGATACCGATCAGGGTTTCCATTACAGTCCATGATTTTAATGTCGTCTTTTCGTCTACTTCCAGAAACGTAGATACAAGCCAGAAGCCGGCATCATTTACATGACTCAGGGCAGTAGCGCCTCCGCAGATCGCGCAGCACATCGCCGCAAGATAAAGGGTGGAACAGTCTGCTACTGCGGGCATAGTTGCCATGATTCCAGAGGCCATTGTCATTGCTACGATAGAACTTCCCACTGAAGCACGTACAAGGAATGCAATCAGAAACGCTACAATGATCAGAGGCATTCCAGACTGCTCCAGCGCAGGGCCGATGATATTCCCGAGACCGGAATCCTGGAGCATCCAGCGGATCACGCCGCCGCTGGCAATGACAAGAAGGATCATGCCCACCGGACGAAGAGAACGGTCAAGGATCTTTTTAAGCTGGTCTCTTTTGTAGCCCATCCGTGTTCCGAGAAAATACATTGCCGCCAGTGTGGCGATTGTCAGCGCAAGGAACGGTTCTCCTAAAAAGGCCAGTACATTCTGTACAGACGCAGGTACCGGCAGATAAGAGGAGATGGTACTGAGCAGAATCAAGATCAAAGGAATAAGGATAATGATAAGCACCAGTCTGAATGAGGGCAGCTTTGCTTCTTCATCATCTTTTACTTCCGCAACATTTACAGGAAGCTGTGTGTAAATGTTGTTTCCTATGATCTTGCCCCCATAGGATTCCTGCGACGATAGTGGAGACAATAGCGACCGGGATACCGACTGCGATCATTGTTCCCAGCCCGACGCCCAGTGAGTTTGCTACCAATACCGAACCTGCTGAAGGTGGTATAAAAGCGTAGCCGGATGCAAGGCCCGCAAGGAGCGGGATAGCATAGCAGAGAGTGGATTTTTTCGTCTGCTTTGCTACATTAAAGGCCAAAGGAATAAGAATAACAACCCCTGCCTCGAAAAAAACCGTTGTTCCGATCACAATGCCTGTCAATCCAAGAGCCCATCCGGCTTTATTCTGTCCCAGTTTATCGATCAGAGTTTTCGCAATTTTCTGTGCTCCGCCGCTTACTTCCAGTATACCTCCGAACATGGAGCCTAAGCCGATCAGAAGTGCAATTCCCTGAAGCGTCCTTCCGACACCCTTTTCCACTGTCTCACCGATGAGGCTAAGGGGCATCCCTGCGCCTACACCGATTACGATCGCCGCAATCATCATAGAGATTACAGGGTGGAGCTTGAATTTGATGATCAATATTAATAATAGAATAATACCAACTGCAGCCGCAATCAACAGCCTAAGCGGATCAGCTGAAAATACCGGTTCTGTCATAAGCTGAGTCTCCTTTCATATACATCATACCTCTTTGTAATAAAACAAATACATCTGACCATTTTGCTTGTTTTTATCTCCTTATTAGATTGATATCAACGAATTTTGAAAAACCATGGCTAAATTCATCTGATGTATTTAATGTATTCTGTTTTTGTAAAAAAATCAATATGTAATAGTGCATAATTATGAAGTTTGATTTTTGGATATTATTACAGTTTGACTTTTGTTTTTTACAGTACTATCATTATAATAATACTCAGTAATAAGAAAAGATATGGGGTAAGTCATATGATGAATTCTGAAGAAAAGAGTCTGCCGGAGAAACTGTCAGATGATATCGTGAATTATATTTTGAAAGAAAAACTTCAGCCGGGAGACCGTCTGCCGAATGAATCGGTACTTGCAGAAAAGCTTGGAGCCGGACGCAGTTCTATAAGGGAGGCGATGAAGCTTTTAGCTTCCCGAAATATCGTAACAATCCGTCAGGGTTCGGGAACCTATATCTCGTCTTCTCCCGGTGTGGTAGATGACCCTCTTGGTTTTACTTTTATAGGAGATAAACAGAAACTGGCATGTGATCTTCTGGAAATCCGTTTTCTGCTGGAGCCGTCTATAGCTGCAAGAGCCGCATCTTATTCCGGAAAAGACGAGATAAAGCATATACAAAAGCTTTGTGATGAGGTAGAACAGCTTTTGGAAGAAGGGAAAGACCATACAGAAAAAGATATCGAATTTCATACGGCTATCAGCATGAGCAGTAAAAATATGGTTGTACCCCGGCTGATCCCTATTATTAATTCCTCTATCCCTCTGTTTATTGATCTGACGAAGAGCGTGCTGCGTCAGGAGACAATAGACACACACCGGGAAATTACGGAAGCTATCGCGGCACATGATTCCACCCGCGCGTACGATGCCATGTATCTGCATCTGGTTTATAACCGTCGGCTGATTAATTTTCTGAAAAAGTAACTTATGATGTCTATTCTGTATCAGGCAATTTCAAAAGGTGCAGTTCGGTCAACGAAGAATGAGCGGGCGGCAGCATTTTCTGCTGAAAGACAATAGTCTGGAATTGCAGTATGTATTTGCTTACACCGGAGGAAATTTCTATGAGTGACTGGAAAGACTTGTTTCAGGGGCATATTCTTGATCGTGGAGAGGCGTATTACTTTGATGGCGCAGTTTTGGAACTCCATAAAACAGAACATGGGTATCATGCAGTTGTAGAGGGAACGGAGGATTACGAAGTAGATATTGAGATGGAAGGGGGACGGGTCTGTGAGATGTACTGCTCCTGTCCCTATGCAGAAGATGGAAATAATTGTAAGCATATGGCGGCCGTTCTCTTTGAGATAGAGGAACAGAATGGAGAGGATATTCTGGCAGAAGAGACTTGCCCGGATGCTCAGGAACAAGAAGTGAAAGAACTTCTGTATTATGTCTTTGAATGTCCGCAAAATAATCTGGTACATATTTATAAACTCAAAGAGATCTGCACAGATAAGGAGTGGGAGGATTATAGGAAACAGATTCTGAAAAACCCTAAAAATTACAATATCCTGTATCCATTTATGGAGAAAGAGGGAATGTATGAACCCATGCTTGAATGCCTTAAGAAAGAAACATTTACCTATAATCTGGACAGATATGAAAATGTGCTGAAAGAAAAATTCCCGGAGCAGGTACGGGATATCTACATTTCATATCTGCATCATGAAGCGGAAAGGGCAGGTAATCGGAAACGATACAGGGAATTAATGAAATATCTGAAAAAGATCCGAAGATATCCGGGCGGGAAAGAAAAAGCCTCTGAGATTGCAAAGAACTGGCGGGCAATGTATTACCGAAGGACGGCTATGATGGATGAAACGGGGAAAGCGGGGTTTTAAGAATAGAGATACGGGAGTTCGGGAAGAGAGTGGAAATTGCTGTTTGGGCGATTGCAGGCCGGAAAGCTGAAAAAATATCCGTATACGGATCAGCGAGACAGGTGGGCGAGTCTCTACAGCGTGCTGGATGTGATCGAGGTCTGTCCAGCGGCATTTGAGATATAAGAGAGGCTGAAAAAAGAATATAGATGGACGTATAGAAGATGAAGCAAGGCCTTCGAAGTATAGGGGCATGCCCCGGAACTATTTTGCATAGATTGTAAAAAGCAGAGATTTCGGGGGATTTTCCTTGAAAGATTATAT
>DWUX01000244.1 GCA_019120545.1 Candidatus Blautia stercoripullorum
ACAGAAAACATATTCAGATATTTCAGGCATAATACCTTCCTGATTTCTTTCATAATCTTTCTCCTAAACCTCTATGTGGCAGCCCCCCTGCGCATTTTACTGCAGCTGCGCTAATCTTTCTTTCACCTGTTCCATCATGGAAGTATAGCGTTCCAGTTTGGCCCGTTCTTCGTCCACCTTGGCTTTAGGCGCCTTGCTGATGAAACGTTCGTTGCTAAGCATGCCGTTTACACGGGCAAGCTCTTTTGTCAGTCTTTCTTCTTCTTTTTTCAGTCTCTCGATCTCTTTTTCCACATCTACCAGTTCCGCAAAAGGCATATAGATCACAGCTTTGGAGGTAACGGCTGATACTGCATCCTCGTCAATGCCGGTCTTATCCTTCTGAACAATCACCTGGCTTGCATGAGCCAGAGGTGCAAAGAAGACTTCTCCTTCTTCAAAAATCTTCCGGATTTTCTCATCTTCCGATGTTACAAAGACCTTGGCTTTCCTGCTGGGAGGAACATTCATGCCTGTACGGACATTTCGTATACTTCTTACCGCTTCCTTGATGATCTCCACAGCTTCCTCTTCTTCGGCAAAATTCCACTCTTCTTTAAATACCGGCCAGGAGGAGATCATAATGGATTCTTCCTCCGGATGAAGAGTACAGTAGATTTCTTCTGTGATGAAAGGCATATAGGGGTGGAGCAGCTTCAGGGCATTTCCCAGAACTGTCTTTAAAGTCCACAAAGCTGCGCCTTTGGTGCTGTCCGTATCGCTGTAAAGTCTTGGTTTCACCATCTCGATATACCAGTCGCAGAATTCTTCCCAGATAAAATCGTATACCTTCTGTACAGCAATACCCAGCTCATATTTATCCATATTTTCAGTAACGTCTTTTGCCAGGGTGTTTACCTTGGACAGGATCCATTTATCCGCTCCTGTCAGATCTTCAAGATTCATTTCAGAAGGAACCTCTGCTTTTTCCAGATTCATCATGATAAATCTGGATGCATTCCATACCTTATTGGCAAAATTCCGGCTGGATTCTACTCTCTCCCAGTAGAAACGCATGTCATTTCCGGGGGCATTTCCTGTGATCAGAGTAAGACGGAGAGCATCGGCTCCATACTTGTCGATCACTTCCAGGGGATCGATGCCGTTTCCAAGAGATTTACTCATTTTTCTTCCCTGAGAATCCCGTACCAGTCCATGGATCAGCACATGGTGGAATGGTGTCTTTCCCGTCTGTTCCAGACCGGAGAATACCATACGGATTACCCAGAAGAAGATAATGTCATAGCCGGTAACCAGCACATCTGTCGGATAGAAATACTCCATCTCCGGAGTCTTGTCCGGCCAGCCCAGGGTAGAGAAAGGCCAAAGGGCAGAAGAAAACCAGGTATCCAGAGTATCCTCATCCTGATGGAAATGGGTGCAGCCGCATTTCGGGCATTTCTGGGGCATTTCTCTTGCAACTACAGTTTCACCGCACTCATCGCAGTAATAAGCCGGGATCCGGTGTCCCCACCAGAGCTGACGGGAGATGCACCAATCTCTGATATTTTCCAGCCAGTGAAGGTAGGTCTTATCAAATCTTTCCGGAACAAATGTAAGGTTTCCCTCTTTTAAAGTATCAATGGCAGCCTGAGCCATCTCTTTCATACGAACAAACCACTGAGGCTTGATCATAGGTTCTACGGTAGTGCCGCAGCGGTCGTGAGTTCCAACACTGTGAGAATGGGGGACTACTTTTACCAGAAGTCCCTGCTCTTTCAGATCCTCCACCATAGCTTTTCTGGCTTCATACCGGTCCATACCGGCATATTTGCCTCCCAGCTCATTAATAGTGGCGTCATCGTTCATAATATTGATTTCTTCCAGGTTGTGGCGTTTTCCTACTTCAAAATCATTAGGGTCGTGAGCCGGGGTGATCTTTACACAGCCGGTTCCAAACTCTTTATCCACATATTCATCCGCGATCACAGGGATTTCTCGGTCTGTAAGAGGCAGCTTCAGCATCTTTCCTACCAGATGTTTATATCTTTCATCCTCAGGGTTTACCGCCACTGCCGTATCGCCCAGAAGAGTCTCGGGACGGGTAGTTGCGATCTCTACAAACTGTCCTTCCTCTCCTACCACCGGATAATTGATATGCCAGAAAAATCCGTCCTGGTCCTCATGTTCTACCTCTGCGTCGGAAATGGAAGTCTGGCATACCGGACACCAGTTGATAATTCTGGATCCCTTATAAATGTAACCTTTCTCATAAAGCTTGATGAACACTTCCTGTACTGCCTTAGAACAGCCTTCGTCCATAGTAAAACGTTCTCTGTCCCAGTCGGCGGAAGCACCCAGCTTCTTCAGCTGATTGATGATCTTTCCACCATATTCTTCTTTCCACTCCCAGGCATATTTCAGGAATTCTTCTCTGCCGATCTCATCTTTATCGATTCCCTGTTCTTTTAATTTTTCTGTTACCTTTACCTCTGTGGCAATGGCCGCATGATCTGTTCCCGGCTGCCACAGGGCTTCATATCCTTCCATCCTTTTAAAACGGATCAGGATATCCTGCATGGTCTCATCCAGGGCATGTCCCATGTGAAGCTGTCCGGTTACGTTTGGCGGGGGCATCACAATAGTAAAAGGTTTTTTGTCTGGATTTACTTCTGCATGGAAATACTTGTTATCCAGCCATTTCTGATAAATGCGGTCTTCCAGACCTTTGGGGTCATAAGTTTTTGCAAGCTCTTTGCTCATAATCTCCTCCTCTTGGTCACAAGGGTATTTCACATAAAAAATACCCTCCATAACCATCTTCTTAATAGTTACAAAGGGCGACAAAGCCGCGGTACCACCTTTATTTATCACTCAAAGGTCCTGTAACGGGGACAAACCGGGAAGCCCTACCAAATCTCGCCCTTTCCTGGCAATCTCCTTCAGCCTTCCGGTTCAAAAGCTACCTTCCGCCCTTTTTCCTTAAACAATCTTTCAGCCGATGAATTGTTCTCTCTGCAAGTTCCCGGAGCGTACTCCTCTTTCTCATTACCTTTTTCTTTCGATGTCACAGATTTCTCCCCACTGGGTGCTCGCGAAATCCACACATCTTTTCATTTTTCTTATCATAGTCATATTGAAAAGCTTTGTCAAGATAGGAAATTGTGAATTTTTGCGTAAATTTAACAGAAAAGAAAGAAAAGAATTGCAAAAGAAGGGGAATGTTCTTCCCCTTTGTGTTACTATAAGTTTTGTAAAGAACAGACCGAACGAATCAAAGTCAAAGGAGCTGTCGCATTAATCAAAATCGAGAATATGACTAATGCCACAGCCCCGTCAGGAGGATAGAGTCATTGAAAAATCATTTGTTTAAAAACATATTAAAAGCAGGGGGCCTGTGGGCAGGACTGGTCCTAGGGGCAGTTTCCTGGTATACTCTCCGGGAATACCGGCCTGAGAAAGAGATGTCTCTCCCTGTTCCGAAAGGCGGACCGACACTTTCCCTTAAGGATTCCTTCCGTCTCCTTACCTGGAACATCGGTTTCGCCGGTTTTGACAGAACCATGGATTTCTTTATGGACGGAGGAAAGATGGTCCGTCCCAGGAGCCGGGAACAGGTAGTAAAAAACATGAAGGGTATCAAAAAAATCCTGGGTATCCAGAAAGCGGATGTGTATTTTCTCCAGGAAGTGGACCTGGACTCTTCCCGCTCCTATCATATAGATCAGCACCGTTATTTTGAAAGAGCCCTGGGGAGGCCGGGGATCTTTGCCTGGAACTATAAATGTGATTTTATCCCCTACCCTTTTCCTCCCCTGGGAAAAATGAGCAGCGGTCTCAGTACTTTTACCAAGCTGAACATTTGCTCCGCCCGGCGGCTGTCCCTTCCGGAATCCTTCTCCTGGCCTGTGAAAACCTGTAATCTGAAAAGATGTATCCTGGAAACCAGGATTCCTATAGAAAACAGTTCCAGGGAACTGGTCCTTTTCAACTTTCATCTGGAAGCCTATGACAAAGGGGACGGAAAACTGGCTCAGAGCCGCCTGCTCTCCCAAATCCTTTCCCGGGAATATGAAAAGGGCAATTATGTCATTGCCGGGGGAGATTTTAACCAGATCATAAAAGGAGAGGAAAAATATCCTCTCCGAAAAAGTAAAAACTGGACTCCCGGCCTGCTGGAAAAGGAGTCTCTTCCTCCTCATTTTTCCATAGCCGCTGATGATACCTTCCCTACCTGCCGGCTTCTGGACCGGCCTTATGACGGTTCTATGGAAAAAGGACGGGTATATGTGCTGGACGGTTTTCTGGTATCAGACAACCTACAGATCTCCGGGGTCACTGTAGTAAATACGGATTTTGTCTATACGGATCATCAGCCTGTAATGCTGGAAATCCGTTTTCTGTAAATCTCAATGTTTTGCATCAGCTGATCTTGTGTATCCCACCTTACTGGTCTGCTGGCGGAATAGAAGGAGCAGTCCTCTTACACACAGCTCAATGCACATGGCGGTCCACACTCCATGGAGTCCCCATCTGCCTACCAGTAAAAGGGCCAGGGTCAGACGCACGCCCCAGATACTGATCAGATTTAAAACACTTGGGACCAGAGTATCCCCTGCTCCCCGGAGAGCTCCGGAAGCCACGATGGACACGCCGTAAAGAGGCTCGGCAAACAGCTGGATCCTGAGGACCTCCGCCGCCAGCTGCCGCACCTGAAGGTCCGGAGTCATCAGCTGGAAGACCCAGGGACAGATAAAAAACATCACTGCCCCGGTGACCGCCATGATCCCGCCTCCCAGGAGGACCGAAAGATTGGAAAAGCTTTTTGCGATCTTTTCTTTTCCGGCTCCCAGACTCTGGCCTACCAGAGCTGTTGCCGCTTCGGCGATCCCGTAACCGGGCATGTAGCAGAAACTCTCTGCGGTAACTGCAAACGAATTAGCCGCAATGGCCACCGTACCCAGAGGGGCTATGATCCTGGTTGTTGCGATCATGGCTCCGCATACGGCCACATGTTCAAAGGCCAGGGGCGCGCCGATGTGCAGAGCATTGAACAGGATCCTCTTATCTATCCCGCCCAGCTTTTCTCTCCGGAACCGGAACACCGGGGACCGGAAGCAGACGGTCCAGAGCATAAGAACACATACCACCAGCTCCGCCATGGCAGTTCCTATGGCAGCTCCCAGCACGCCGTAATGCCTGATGAAGATCATATTGAAAAAAATATCCAGAAGACACATACTGGCGTTTAAAATACTGGGGGTACGCATATTTCCACTGCACTGGAGCATGGAGCCCGCCAGACGGTTTAACTGCACCGCCGGGAGAGAGCAGGCATAGACAAAGAAATATCCGGAGGCATCCTTCCACAGTTCTTCACCGGCGCCCAGCCACACAGGAAGATGACTGCTTAAAGCTATGCCAATGATCATAAGGATCAGGGAAAAACAAAGAGACGCAGCCAGTCCATGTTGCAATATCTTTCTGGCATTGACTTCTCTTCTCCCGCCGATCTGGTGGGCCGCCTGTACGGAAAAGCCTGTAGCCGCCCCGCTGCACAGGCCGCTAAGGAGCCAGGTGCTGGTGGATACCACCCCGATTGAAGCGGAAGCCTGTGCTCCCAGGCTTCCCACCATCGCCTGATCGATATACTGCATGAAAATCGACGTTATCTGAGCCATAATAGCAGGCACGCTCATCTGCCATACAATAGCCAGTTTCTCCCTTCTTGTGATTTCTCCCTTTCGCTGAAAAAAAGCGGCCAGCCGTTCCTCCGGCCTCATTTTTTTCTTATATTTTTCCATTCCTTTTTCGCCTCTCTTTTGCATATTTATAAGCTTTAAATTTCTAGATACATTGTTTCCTGTCCGCTGCGGTCACTTATCAGGCGCACTCGCGCAAAAAGAAGAGGCCTGTTACAGCCTCTCCTTTAGATAATATGAAGTTTTCGGCGGCTCTCCCGGCTTCTGCCACGACACCTTGGTCCTGCGGAGGATGTGTATGTTCCGTTGGTTGCGGGACAACGGAAAATTATACAGGGCCATAAAAAAATCCGGAAAAACCGTCTGCCATTTAATCGTGCATAATTCTATAAATTCAGGCGTTTACCTTTCGGCTTTATTCCATAAAAAATCCGCCTTCTCATGAAAAGCGGAAACATATAGTCTTTCTTGTGACTACAGGGATCTCAAACTTTGCACGGAAGTTTTCACCTTACTGCTATTAAGCAGGTTTCCTGACTTATGGTTCTTCGCTTTGCCTCTCCTTCTCATACTTTCATACAATGGATTTCTCTGGCATTGCTCCCCAAATACAGTGACCGGATCGCTCAGGATTCTCACCTGATTCCCTTTTCACCGGTGTTATGCGGTCAACACAGGTGCACTTAATAGGTTTATGGAATTATACATCTGTATAATACCACCTGCCGCTATATGCGTCAAGAAATTTCCATATTTTCTTCTCTCTTTTTTTCCTCTCTTCTTCTTTTGGTCATCAGTCCTCCGATCCTTCCAGTCTCCTTGGCAGAAAGACTTTTCCATCCGCCTTCCATAACCTGATCCAGAACTCCCAATTCTTCTGCGATCTCATATTTTAACTTTTCTTCCCGTGGAATATTATTCAGATCAATTTTTTCTTCTTTTTTCTTAGACATAAAAAGCCACACTCCTTTTTTCTAAAGTATGGCCTTTTTCTTTTCCTTTATACAATTTTTTCAGCTATACGGCATAGGACAAGCTGAATAAGCCAGATTCCCTCCAGGCTATTTAGGAATAATAATAGCTGCAATGATATAAGCGAGGATTCCCCAGCCGCAGCTCATACAGGTCACAATGACCCAGGCAAGGCGGATCAGGGTTGGATCTATGTTAAAATATTCTCCGATCCCTCCGCAGACTCCCGCCAGCATATAGTTTACAGAAGAACGATATAATCTTTTATCTGACATGACACATGCCCCTTTCTATTTATTCTCAAAATCTACTCTGACATTTCCCGCACTATTATCTATGTCTATGGTCTTATCTGAAGATACCGCTCCAAAGGACCCTTCATGAAAGCCATCCACACACTCTCCGTCCAGGTCCAGGGCGCCGGAGTCCACACTTACATCTGCTGTATAATCCTCCAGTTTTCCAGTATATTTTATCCGAAGCCGTCCGGCCTCACAGTTCAGTGTGGAATCGTCAGCCTCCAAAAGCGCCACTTCCATATTTCCCGCCGCTACTTCCATATTGCAACTCCCGGCAGCAAGTTTTCCTTCTGCCTCCAGGCTTCCTGCGCTGGAATTCAGATACAATTCCTTAAACACCTTATCCTGTGGGATCTGGACCAGCAGAACTTTTTCACTGCCCACTGATGGGTCGCTTCTGGATATGGTAAGTTCTTTTGTATCAAGATCCATATCTGCCACATAAAAATTGGAATCCAGCCCCGAGATCCATATTTTTTCATCTGGAGAGGGCTGTATCCGGATCTCTCCCGCTTCTGCTGTCACATAAAGACTTTCCACCTTTGAAGCGTCAATGCTGGCCTTCTGGCTGGCGTCAGACCAATCCATATTTCGGACTCCGGTTTCATCAGACCAGTCTCTGATCCAGGAGTCACCTCTTGCCTTCCAGAAATCCTCCCATTCCTCACCGATCTCTTCCAGACCATCCAAGTCTGTCAGTCTTTCCAGCCAGTGATTCCCGAACCAGCGGTAAAAAATATCATTATTTCCTATTCCTCTTTCCAGCCCATTCAGAAATGCCTTTGGAGATGCCCCGAAAAGAATTCCCCCTGCCATAAGGATCCCTCCTGTGATCAGCATGACCAGAGCTGTGATCAAAGTAATTTTTGTAAACTTTTTCATGGATTTTCACCTCCCCGGATACCTCTGTGCAGAACTCTCTGGATCAGATCCACCGCCCAGCGGAATACTGCGGGAACCGCCCCGAATATCAGCCATATGAAAGCCAGAAGCAGCAGGATCCCAACTGCTGTCATCATGAGAGCGCCTCCCACACAGGCAACTGCCGTAGGCGGAGAAGCCAGCTGGAACACCAGGCTGTGGATCAGCATCATAATACCGCCTACGGTCAGACCGATCCCGCCCGCCAGCAGTCCGATAATTCCTCCAATGATCCCCATAAGTATACCGAAAGCTCCCATTCCGAATCCAAACACCATGGGAAAGGCCGCTACAAGGAAAATGACCAGCAGGATCCAGCCTGCCCCGCTTCTGGAGCGTCTGGGATTCTGTCCGTTATTTCTTCCGTATCCGGCTCTGCTGTAAGGGCCGTCATAGCTGTGCTGTCTTCTCTCTCCTTGAGGATCTCTGTATCTGGCGCCGTCCCAGTTATTCTCTTCCTGGCCGGTTTCGGATCCGGTTTCAGATTTCTCACGGCTTTCTTTCGCTTCCGAAGGTTCCGGTACATTTTTCTCCTGGAATCTCTCATCAGTATATCCCGTCTCTGTATATTCTCCATACTGTATCCCCTCGTTTTCCAAATCTGCCCGGATGATAGCCGCTACCTTGCCAGGGCTTCCCAGCTCCCGGATCACTTTTCCTTCATTCTCCGCTCCGGCGTCTTCAAAGTAATCCTGATAGTATTCCAGAGCCGCCTTTCGCTCTGACTCCGGTATATCCCACAGCAGCCGCTCCAGCTGCTCTAAAAATTCTGTTCTGTTCATTTCAGTCCCCTCCCTCAAACAATGTGCTGATTTTTGTTGAGTAGCTTTTCCATTCTTCCCTGTATAGATTCAGCTGTACCATACCTTTTTCTGTGACTTTATAATACCTTCTGTTCCTGCCTGCGAATTCCCGGTCATAGGTTTCCAGGCACCCGTCTTTCTGAAGGCGCCGCAGAACCGGATACAGGGTGGATTCTGAAACTTCCAGTACCCGGCGCACATCCTGGGTAATCTTGTAACCGTAAGTCCCCTCTTCCTCTCTGGACACAACTGCCAGAACAATGGCGTCCAGAAGGGCTGCACCTGTATTGAAAACCATATCCTCACCCCTTTGCTATTTCTTATTCAATACTATATGTCATATAATATAATTTTGTCAACAATATTATATTAAGAATTTCTAAAGATTCA
>DWUX01000245.1 GCA_019120545.1 Candidatus Blautia stercoripullorum
TTTCTCTGATAGATCCAGAGGATCTCGTCCATACAGGTTTTCAGTCCGGTCTTTCTCAGAGTCAGCGCCGGAAATTCTTTTCTCAGGTCATAACGGTTCACTACCCCGAACCTTTTAATGGTGTAGGCTGCCTCCCCGGTATCCTCCCAGTGAGGCCGGACCTTCTCTCCCTTGGTATCCGTGCCGTTCTCCAGAATATCCCGGCACATATCAATAAAAAGCTTGTCTGCCAAACTCATAGTCTGTTCCTCCTCTGACAGTATTGATCTTTTTTTTGATCGTTCTGCCTACTATCATATCATAGAACTCACGGGAAAAACAGGTTTGGTTTCATTTCTTTTTATCCGAAGATATCCAGAACGCCGCTGGAAGTAATAAAGATAATGCCGATCAGCACCGGAAGGATAAATTTCACCAGCACGGACCAGACAGGAGCCAGCTTGAAAGGATTCTTTCCATGGTTTGTGATCTCTTCTACCGCATTTTTAGTCTTCCATACCCAGCCGATAAACACACAGGCCAAAATGGCGCCGATAGGCAGAGATACATTAGAGACCAGATGGTCTGCCAGATCGAAGAATCCTTTCCCGGCGATCTTGATATCACTCCACAGTCCAAAGCTGAGAACGCTGGGGATCCCTGCGATAGAGATCAGTATCCCGGAGATCACTGCGGCTTTTGTTCTGGAAAGTTTAAAAGTGTTCATAACAAAAGATACTACCACTTCCAGAAAAGCAATACTGGTGGTGGCTGCAGCAAACAGTACCAGGATAAAGAAGAGCACACCGAAAAGCTGTCCTCCCGGCATCTCTCCGAAAACTGTAGGCAGCGTCTGGAACATAAGGCTTGGACCGCTTTCCGGATCAAATCCAAAGGCAAAGACTGCAGGCAGTATGGCGAAGCCCGCCAGCATTGCTACCAGAGTATCGCAGCCGGCAATACAGCAGGCGCTGTTGGTGATCTTCTGATCTTTTCCCAGATAAGCGCCGTATGTAATGGTTGCTCCCGTACCCAGAGACAGGGAAAAGAAGACCTGTCCCAGCGCTCCCAGGAAGGCTCCCGGAGTCAGTTTGGAAAAGTCCGGTTTCAGGAAAAATTCAATGCCTGCCCCCGCTCCAGGCAGAGTGCAGGAACGGATCGCCACAGCAATAATACACACCAGGAGCAGAGGCATCATTACTTTGCAGGCCTTCTCAATCCCTTTCTGGACCCCTCTCGCCACAATAAACACAGTCAGGATCATAAAGATCACATAGTAAAAAAGCTGGCTGCCTGTATCTGCGGTAAAATCTGCGAAAAAAGCCGCGCCGTCCTTAGAGGCATTGGTTGCTGACGAAAAGATATAACGGATCACCCATCCCCCTAAGACAGAATAATAAGACAGACCGATGAAACTGGTGATCACCGCCAGGATACCTACGCCGCCCCATTTGGGATTCAGAGCTTTATAACTTCCAAAGGCGTCTTTTCCTCCTGCCCGGCCAATAGTAACTTCTGCGATGATCATGGGAATTCCCACCAGTACGATACAGATCAGATAGATCAGTACAAAAGCGCCCCCTCCGTTTTCTCCTACCAGCATAGGAAAACGCCAGAGATTTCCCATACCCACGGCAGAGCCTGCCGCCGCCATAATAAAGCCCAGACTGCCGGACCATTTGGCTTCTCCTGTTTTTTTCTTTTCTTGTTTCTCCATTTTTTCCTCCTTCTTGGCAGCGGGCCTCTTCCGAAATACTCCCGCTCGTGCAGGCACGGCGTTCACCCGACCGGCGTATCACACAAAAAAGCCCCCGCCCTCATATCTGAAAACTTTCAGACATAAGGGCGAGGGCATAGCCTTGCGGTACCACCTTATTTCATCTCTGCCTCACAGCAAAGACCTCAGCGGGTACGGGAATCTTCCTGTCTTCCTTATACCCTGGCGCTGTAATGGGCGCTCCCATCGCAGCCTGTGGAGAATATCCTCCAGTCGGTGCGAGGCTCCGAGACCATCTTCCGCTTACTTCCCCGTGCTTCCTTTCACCTGCTGAAGCTCTCTGTAACGTTTCCGTAAATGTACTCTTCTCTTCACTGCCGTTATCTTTTTTCTGTCTCCCAGTATAAAACTCCCAAAAGCCAATGTCAATTCTTTCCTGTGCTCTTTTGAATTCTTTACATTTTTCACAAAAAATGTTACTCTTTTTTAGTAAATCTATTTATTTGCATTTTAATTACTGCACAAAAAACTCCTTCTTTTTTGTAGGATCTCTCTGTGCGGCATCAGAAAGGATTATCATGAAGAAATTTATCATTTACCTTTTAAAACCCTTCTCATTTCTCCCTGCGCTGCTGGTCATGTACATGATCTTCTCTTTTTCCAATCAGACAGGAGTGGATTCGGGAAATCTCAGTTATAAGGTCAGCTACGGTATTGTCTCTGTGGCCGATCGGGTACTGGAAAAAAATCTTTCAGAAGGAGATAAAGAATACTATGCGGGAGAGATCGAACTTCCAGTGCGAAAGCTGGCTCATATGACAGAATACTGTATCCTGGCCATATGCATCTCCTTTCCTCTGTATGTGTATGGTCTCAGAGGATTCTGGCTTTTTATCTTCGCCGGACTTTTCTGCGTGGCTTTTGCCTGCACGGACGAATTCCACCAGTCCTTTGTGGCCGGCCGCAGCCCTGCCAAAAGAGACGTAGCCATTGACAGTCTTGGAGCATTGTTTGGAATCGTGCTGGTCCAGCTATTCTGTCACGGTTTTACGAAGCAGTCCCGCTAATCAAAATCGAGAATATTTATA
>DWUX01000246.1 GCA_019120545.1 Candidatus Blautia stercoripullorum
GCAATATTATATTTCAGAGAATCCCAGCAGGTGAGATTATCCCCGGCCCAAGTCTGGGCGTACCGCTGGATGCCGCAGTGCCCGGAACGGCATACGATGTAAGGTCTGGTATTCTCAAATGTCTCATGGATGGCTTCCCCGGCAATCTGGCACATAATGTTGGACATTACAGATTTTAACTGTCCGATAGTGCCTCCTTTTCCCTCAAAACTACAGCGGCAGTCTTTATCAATGAGGCTGTCATACTCGCAGTTATCATTCCATACAGAACTTGTGCCGTAATCCAGTACATTTTCTTTCAGAAGGGCTTTCCAGTTTTCTCTGGCAGAATCCTTTGTAAAATCTACGAACATGCCTTTTCCACCCCACCAGGTTCCGATTCCCGGCTCATCACTTTCACTTGCCTTAATAAACATATCTTTCTCTTTCATCTCTTCCAGCTTAGGATGTACCAGAAGCATTCCTGGCTTTACATTTGGAGATACGCACACTCCTCTTTTCTTCATCTGGGCAAAAAAGTCTTTAGGATCTTTAAAACGCTTCTTATTCCAGGTAAAGGTACAGCGTTTCACTCCTTCCTCTGTATCAACAGCGCAGTATCCGGAGGAAAGCTGGAATCCGTCTACAGGAATTCCCTCTTCTTTGGTGGTGTCGATAAATTCTGTAATGGCGTCGTCACAGTCTGCCTCCAGCTCCGGATAATACATGGAAGAGCCCAGATATCCCAGGGCAGATTTTGGCAGCATTGCAGATTTTCCTGTAAGGTCTGTATACCGTTCGATCACCTGCCGTATGGAGGGACCGCTGATCAGGAACAGGTCGATATCCCCTCCGTCTGCCCGGTAACGGCTGTGCATTTTCCAGTAGTTGCTCTTTTCCCTTCCCATATCAAAATCGCATTCATAAGTGTTATGATAAAAATAACCCACAGCTTTTTTGGCGTTCCGGTTCAATTTGATGTAGAAAGGAATGTGTTTATACAGGGAGTCGGTCTCCTTAGGGTTGTACCCCATAGCGTCCTTGGGACTCATTCCCATAAATTTCTGGGCTTTGTTAAATTCTCCGCTCTTCTCTCCAAAGCCATAGAAACAATCTTCAGGGCTGATCTCGCTGGTATGGATCCTCCGGTGGTTGCTATCTTCCATATAGGCCAGATCTACGATATCTGCGTGAATCTGTGTACCGTCCTTGTCGTAAACGCAGATACGGAAAGGATCTTTTTCTACAACCACTTTCAGCTCTTTTCCCTGGAGCACAGCCTTATCCTCGCCGTCCGTCACAGTGGCCTGGGCCGGTGCGATACGCTTTCTGTAATCCTTCATGAATTTATCCATACGGTCTTCCCAGGCAGTGGTCACCAGACTGTAGGATTCCTCCAAAAAATCGCCGTCAAATCCGGCGCGGATACGCAGGATCTGATCGGTGAGAAACCAGATGCGGATAGGCACACTGTCAGTCTGTACCGTAAAGTAGGAATCCTGTTGTGTTACGGCGGCAGCTTTTAAACATACTTTCATAGAGTTTTCCCCCTTCGTTACATTAAGAATTCTGCTCTTCTTCCTCTGCCAGAATCCAGGCTTTACCGAATTTTACATCCTTAAACAAAGCCGCCAGACCTGTGATCTGTTTCAGACGGAGGATCTCGTCTTTATCCATGCCCAGATGTTTAGAGATCCAGGCGTCTGAGCGGCCCAGCTCGTGCAGTTCCTTTACAATATTGCTCATCAGGTCCACGTCATGGCTTCCCCTGGCTCTGTTGTGGCGGATGGTGCTGGCCATTCTCTGATCGATAGGCTTATTGATCACAGAAACCGGGAGCATTCCATGTTCCCTCTCGTAGATATCCGGATGTTCTGTGATCACCCGGTAGCGGTGAAAACCGTCTACAATGATATATTCGTCCTGGGCTTTCGAATAGTAACAGACAATGGGCATAGTATAACCGTCGGCTTTGATACTCTCATAGAGCAGTTTCATTTCCGGCGGAGCTACGGCGTTAGGATTATATGTATTAGGCTTGATCTTTTCCACCGGAACAGGGATCACATGATATGCAGGACTTTTAAACTCCATATTCTATTGCCTCCAGACTTTTATATTTTTCCCGGATCACATCTACCCTCTTCTGCTGCTGCCTGGTAAGGCCAAAACCCATAAAACGGCAGGTGTGATCATTTTTTAAAATACAGTAACACATCCGTTTCCAGCTGGGAATATCCTTACTGGATTTAATGTCGTCTGTGTTATCCGGGATCTTTCCGATAAAAATTATCCGAGATTTTTTCTTTTTCGTATAATTGGACACTCCGTTTCGCTTGATCTGATAACCGTGTTCTTCCAGCTCCTGAATCACCTCTTCGTCTAAGCCTCCTCCGGTTTCATGCCAGAACTGTATGGAAGTGTTAAATTTCTTCACATAGTTATTTCGCAGACGTACCGGAAGCGTGTCTAAAAGAAACATGGTGTAGGATTTCCATGTATGACCTTCCGGCAGCGTGACGTTTCTGTAGCCCATAGCTTTTGTCCTGCCATAGATAGAAGCGAAGTTGGCCCCCCGGACTCTGCCTACCAGTTTGGTCCAGATTTCCGGATCGATCACCCGGTATAGATTTAAAGAATCTTTGGAATAGTCATTGAAAGGAGAGGCTACTCTCATCTGGGAAGGCTTCAGACCGGCTTTATAGTACAGATCGTACAACTCGTTGTAATCATAGCCAAAGACGGCATAGGCATGCCAGATATCGTTGGTAGACCAGTCATAGAGAGGAGAAGCGCACCATACAACCTTAAACTGTTTGCTGATCCAGCATTCATTTTTATAATTATATTTTTTATTGAGAAAACCGCTGTATCTCTGAAGAGATTCATCAGCTCTCATACCCAGAAGGCATACGGTTTTTTTTGTCCCATGAGCTACCCGATACCATCTGCCGAACTGCTTTGCCAGGTCCTCCTGGTGCATTTTATAACGATAAGTACGGATAGGGTTATTCTCAAGATTGATCACATATTCATGCTTGGGCATTTCTCTCACCCAAATCTCCTGTTTTTTGTCATCCCAGGGATACCAGAACATTTCATAGCTGCTCAAAGCTGTCCGGGTAGCCATTGGAAGACAGACCCAATAGGGTTCCACCTGATCCTTGATCCTTTCAAAAGTTCTTTCGATATATTCTGTGGTTACCGTATATTGGGCTTCAAAATCCTGATGAAAAACCCCAATAGGTTTTTCAGGATAATGTTTGTTCCGGTAGTTCAGGACCAGGTTTAAAAGGAGACCGCTGTCCTTTCCTCCGGAAAAAGATATATAGATATTATCAAACTCTTCAAAAAGAAGTTTAAAGCGATCCATCAGAGCTTCATATACGTTTTGCTCCTGATATTTGCGAACCATTTATGTATTTCCCCCTGTGCTGAAATTACCAGTATTTTCCAATTTCTTATGAAGGATAATTTAGCACATAATGGGGCAAAATTCAACTGAGTTCCCGGTTTTTCCACCTTTTCCGCACTTCCTCCAGATCCTTTGGAGTATCTACAGACAGGCTTTCTCCTTTTTCTACCGGAATCAGGTATAAAGGCTTCCCGTAGTCCAGAAACCGCAGAGTGTCAATTCCTTCCGCCAGTTCCAACGGACCGGGATCGGAATTTTTATAAAAGTCCAGCATATCTTTGCTGTATCCGATGATCCCTACATGTTTGTAATAGGTGCAGTTCAGAGAGCCGTATGGATATGGAACAGGAGTCCTGGACATATACAGGGCTTTTTTCTTTCTGTCAAAAACGACTTTAATATTGGAAGGATCCAGAACCTCCGCCGGACTGGTCATAGGCATAACGATATTAGTGCCGAATTCTGGTTCCGGGGAAAGACTTCTGGGGACTGCCGCGGCAATGTTTTTCCAGGAGATCAATGGTTCGTCTCCATTGATCTGCACATAGAAATCAGCCTGGATCTGCCGGGAAGCTTCCTGGAGCCGGTGGGCGGCACAGCAGTGGGTATCCTTGGTAAGGACGGCGGGAATCTGCTGGCTTTCACAGAACTGAAGGATTTTCCGGCTGTCTGTGGCTACCCAGATTTCTTCCAGGTTTTCCGCTTTTTTTGCCCGTTCATAAACATGCTGGATCATAGGCTTTCCATGAATATCCAGCAAGGGCTTGCCCGGAAGCCGGGATGATCCGTATCTTGCAGGAATGATTCCTACTGTTCGCATATGCATTCCTCCTGCTAAATTTTATATAAAAGAATTTTTCCTTCTGCTTTTTCAATGATCCCTTCCTTAGGACGGAAGAGAAATTTATCCGGAATATAGAGAGGAAATCCCTGTCCGGCTCTTTCTTCCAGACACTTTACAGCTTCCTCCGGATGGTTCAGATCCAGCCCTTTCAAAATATCGGGTCCGTAGTTCCACCACTGGATCTTTTCCAGCTTTTCAATAAGCCTATCTGAAAATCTTTTCCGTATAGGACGGGCAGGCACTCCCGCGGCAATGGTGTAAGGCTCCACGTCTTTGGTCACTACTGCCCCTGCTCCGATCACCGCTCCATCTCCGATATGGATTCCCCGCATGAGAATGGCACGGCTGCCTACCCATACATCATTTCCAATAGAGATCCTGGTTTTTTTCAGAAATTCATGTTCTTTCTGATACCGTATCAGTTTTTTCAGATAACCGGGATCATCCAAAAAACTGTGAAATTTTTGATTCCACCCATTGTCCATGTTCTGAAAAAGCAGATGGGTGCTGACAGAAGATACCGGATGAACGGCTCCGCCGGAGATCACTTCCGGGGCAAAAAGGCAAAATCTTCCGATAGACTCTATAAATCTGAGACTGCAGTTCTGATTAAAAAAAGAAAAAGCTCCCACAGATCTGGCGTCAATCTTCACTCCGGAGCAAAACCTTGCCGGCGCCTCGATCTGACAGTCTTCCAGGGAAGCATAGCAGATCTGAGAGGCTTCTCCCGTAAAAGTAAGGCCCTGGCCCTGAGCAGCAGGAAATCTGAAATTTGAATCAATTTTCATAGGATCCTCCTGTCTTATGCCGGAAACTGCCGAAGCAGAGTCTGTCTCTCTTTTTCTTGGCGGCAAATAAAGGCGGTATATTCTTTGTGCAGAAAGGAAAAAGAGATTTCACCTCTGGGACGGGAAGGAACCTTCTTCTGAAGTTCTGTCATTTTTTCTAAAACATAAGTCATATTTTCTCTCTCCTCCTTCAGTATTTCATTGATCAGTCCAGTGCCATATTCCCACCATTTCAAGTCCAGAAGCTGCCGGATCTCCTGCCGGGAAAATCGGAAACCTGTAAGCTGGCCTGGATTTCCGCTTAAGATCCCGTAGGGCGGCACATCTTCCCTGGGCACTGTGCCTGGACAGAGCAAAGCTCCGTCTCCTACCTGGATTCCCTGGGGGATCACACAGCGGTCCCCGATAAATACATCGTTTCCAATAATGGTTCTTTTTATGGGACTTTTCTTTTTCCAGGATTCTTTTACCGGAAGCCAGTCCCGGCACCAAGGCAGATCCTTTTCCCGAACAGGATAGGAAGTGCTGATGGTATCCGGGCTTTCCGGAACTCTGGCTCCTATGAGACAGTTTTCTCCTATGGTGGCAAATCGTCCGATTTCGCCGGTAAAAAGGATCCTGGTATTTTCTCCCACAAAACTGCCGCAGCCCAAAAATCCGGTCTCCAGATGGACTCCCTGGCTGATGCAGACTCCGGGCTCAATATCAGTGCGGGGGCACCTTCTGGAATGACCGATGATACAGGTTCCCAAAAGAGTGATCCCCGGTTTTCCGGAAGAAAGGAGCAGTTTCAGGTCTTTGTCCAGCTTCACTGACTCACTCCTTTCTGTTTCATTTCTTCCAGCTCTTTTCGAAGCTCTTTTTCTGATTCAATATACTCCAGCAGGCGTTTTTCTGTTGCTGCCAGGATTCCTTCCAGCATACAGATCCGGATCTGACTGTCTGTCATGATGTCTATAGAGACCGGCGCCTGTTTTGGAAGACCGGTTTCCGGGAACTTTTCTGTCATGTTTCTCACCTCTTCCTTCATGGGGTAAAAATAAAGTGTGTGGTATTTTTCTTTTTCCCGGATCCTGAAAGGAATCATCTGGAAAAATTTTTCTTTCTCTCCCGGCTGATACATAGAGTACTCTTTTCTGGAATTCAGATACAGGATACCCAGGAGATTTTCATCCGGTATCTGAGACGTATCCCCATATCCAGGCCTCGGCTCTTCCCGGAGTTCTTCCTGGAAGTCATCCCGGATCTGCAGGATTCTTTTCTGCTTTTTCAATTCTTTCGGATCCTGCGTAATCTTCAGAAATTTTCCATGAGGCCAGTGGATCTTTGCCAGATTCTCCAGCTGGACCAGATTAGCTCCATAACACAGGATCCCATCTGTGAGAATATGCTTTGCCAGACACAGAGTCGTGTAATAGGAGCCGTCCTGGTGAAAGCTTTGTTCATAAAGGGCGTTAAAAATCAAAGTATCTGAAAATTCCCGGCGGATCTGGTTGACTCCAGTGGAGCTGACGGTGCATAGAGTCCTGGGAAGTTTCTCAAAAACAAAAGGGAGAAGCTCCGAAGGAAAGGAATCTTTCAGAATCCTGGTATGGGGAAAAAGTCTGGAATAGTACAGGATATCGTCAGGGTGGGGCTTGATCAGCACTTTTTTCCCTTCCAGATAATAGGCGAATACATGCTGGTAAATATTTTTCTGTTCCTCCAAAGACAGCTGCCCCAGATTGGCGAACTGCTGGGTAAGAAGAAGAACCTCCTCCTCTCCTTCCTGCCGGTAGGGCAGACGAAAAAGAAGGCGGATATCCTCCTGGAGTTTTAAAGGAAGCCCCTGGAAAGTCTCCAGAACCTGGAAATCCTGGGCCTTCTCATCAGAAAATCCTGGAAGCTGCGCTTTCATGTCACAATATTTCTTAGTGATCCAGGGGCTTTCATGATCGTAAAGATGATATTTCTCAATGAAGGCGTACCTGGCAGGAGATGATTTTTTGTGGATATCTGCCAGGATCCAGGGACGGCTTAAAGCCCCGCTTCCGTCCTCAAACATTTCAAAGGAAATTTTTCTGGAGACAAACCAGGCCTGAAGGTAGGTATGGATCCCTGCGATCAGAAGCTTTTCAAATTCTTCCGGGGCATAGGGGATGGTATTTTTGTATTCTTCCGCTACCTGGCAGAGGATTCCTTCCTCTGTGCCTTTGTAACCTCCGAAACGAAAAAGAAAGATCTGGTCAAAAAATCCCCGGCTTTCCAGTTCCCTGTACCAGGGCATCCGCTCCGTGATATAATTACCCAGAATCAATACCGCTTTTTTCTCCCGGTAAAATACCTGTCGGTGGAGAATACACTCCAAAATCTGATAAGATGACAATGCCTGATATAAAATCATGATCTTCCCTCCCATATACCGGCTTTTTTCATAACTTCCTCCACAGACTCCATCACGGCTTTCTCCTGAGTAGCAAACAGATCCCGGCCAAAGATGTAGCCTCCAAAATATTTTTTCATCCACAGAAGATTTCTGGAAAAATACTGGAACGGCATATAGGCGTCATGCCCGGAAATGTCCATCATATAAGGAAAGTTCCGGAAACGGCTCTGATATTCTTTTACAAAATCCAGAGCTCCCTGATGGATCTCCCGGTTTTTCTCATAATTTTCCACCTCGGGTATGTCATAGAGAAACCTGCCCTGTTTATCAAAGCCTAGAAACGTAGGAGTGCAGGACTGGGTCAGAATCTCAAAGAAAAAGGAATTCAGCCGGTGATTCTCCTCCTGATGGGCGTCATGAAGACCTTTGTTCTGCATATTGGAAAAAATATAAGTCTTTACCTCCTCCTTCTGGATCATGGCCGCCATATAGGTATCGTTTACATTTCTGGCTGCGGCCAGGAGGCAGTGGGCCTGACAGTTCAGGCCATATACCTGTTCCAGAAGATATTTCACCTGCAGGACATTGTTGCCAGACCAGCCTACATCTACCACAGCCACAGATTTTGCGTCTCCTGTCTTCCTGGTGAGATACTGGCGGATCAGTTCCTGATCCCGGCTGTAGCAGCCGCAGACTTCCTCCCAGTGTTCGATGAGAAGCTGCCTGACAATCTTCTCGTTCTCCGGCATAAGAAACTCTTCTGCCTTTATCCGGTAATCCGGCAGATATTTTTTTAGTTCTCCGATCCCGGTACGTTCAAAAAGAGTTCCTATTTTGGATTTATATAAAGTATTCGCTTTATGGTGGACAATCTGGAGCAGATAGGGATGGCGGTTTTTCTCCACGATAGTCTTTACCACTCCGATCCTGGACCAGAGGATATATTCTGTAGGGATATCCGGATACATAGTATGAAAGATTTTCTGATAAAGATCCCCTTCCCGTGCCAGAAATAGAATCTTCTCTATTTTATGCTCCTGCACATAGCGGTAGATCCACTGACAGAATCCCATAACATAGATTCCTGTATAGACAAAGCCTACTTCATAATAAGGACTGTACTGCTGATAACCGCTGTGGAGTCTGGCATTGACGATTCCCCGGTAAGCAGATCCCGCCAGCCGGGACATATCTCTGGCTCTGAACACATTTCCAGCTTCATTTACATTTTGATAGAACCTTGCATCCAGACCTTTCTCCTTCGCTTTTTCTATATCTGAGATCCGGTTGTCTCCAATATGGACAATCCTGCCGGAATACTGTTCTTTCAGTAGTTCAAACAGGCCGCCGTCTCTTTTGGAACAGTTATAATCACAGGAGACCATAACCTGGTCAAAATCTTCATAGCCCTTTAAGGACAGAAGCCGTGTCAGGAGTTCCTTGGAAAGGTACATATCGGAAAGAGCCACCAGAGTCTTGCCCTGGGCAGCCAGGATATGAAAAACTTCCAGCATATAAGGATTGGCCCAGCAGAGCTCACATTCCACGGAAAATTCCAGGTCTGCTCCTTTCTGGGGATCAATCCCTGTCTCCTGGGCTACCAGCTGATAGATTTCCAGAAGAGTCACTTCCCGGTTTCCCCGGAGAAGCCGGTTTTTTTGCCGGGCCTCCTCCTCGGCCTGAAGACGGATCTGAGTAAAGTCCATAATATCCAGTCTTTCCCCTACCAGCATAAAAAGATCTGATGGAGTGGAAAAAGGCCGGAACAGCAAAGTGTCAAAAACGTCAAAAGAAACCACATCATAGGACATTAATCCTTTTGCAAAATTCATCACAGAAATTCGGTTAGAACCCTGAGATTCTGCGCCTTTTTCGTAAAGACGTCCGCTGTTCTTCTTTAAAAACTTTTCTCCCGGTGCCGTCAGCTTCAGAATATGAGGAAATTCCTGATATTTTTTTCCATTTAATGTATATTTCAAAAGATAAATATAGGCTGTACCGCTTTTTATATTCTTATCTGTGTAGGAAGATTCTTCTGTCTGTATCAGAAACTTGTATTTTCCGCCTTCTTCTGACCGGTAAAGATTGTAGTGAAGAGCTTTTGGAACCGGTTCCCAGGAAATCTCTGCCTGCCCTTCTTCCAGGATCCGGCCATAAAGGAGTCTTTTTCCTTCTCTCTTTTTCCTTTCAGTATCCTGGGCGCTGGAAGCTCCCGATGTCATTCCGGCGCTTTCGCTCTGTGCCAGTTTTTTCATAAAAAAGAGTTCCTGGTTTTTTACAGTGGATACTGTAAGCACTTCTGAAAAATCACTGTACCGCTTGCCGTCCATGGAAACCTTAAATTTAAAAAAATACATTTTATCTGAGTTTAAATTTCCCACTGTACAGACAGACTTCCTGGTTTTTTCATAGAATTTATACTGCAGACCGTCCTGAGAAACGTAAAGGTTATAGCAGCAGGCTCCCGGGATCCATTCCATACGGAGCTTGGCAGAAGAACCTTTTTGTCTGACTAAAGTCAGAGTATGAAGCCTTTTGATCTGGCTTCTCCGGTATTTCCAGGAAAGAGCCAGCAGCACAAGCCAGTGCTTCAGACGGCTTCTTTGGTGCTCTTCCAGATGCCCCTGGACATATGTTTCATATGCCTTTTGCACCCGGGGATTTTTTCTTACAAATTTTTCATAGAACCAGTCTTTCATTCTCCTTTTGCCTCCTGTCCCCAGAGAGCCTCCTGACAGGAGGCAAGAATCCCCTGCTTTTTCAGCAGGATTTCTGCAAACTCCCGGACAGCCCCTTCGCCGCCCCGGCTTTTTAAAATATAACTGCAGGATTTTCTCACTTCCGAAACTGCATCCCGGGGGCAGGCAGCTACTGCTGTGAGTCCCATGGCTCCCAGGTCATTTAAATCATCTCCAATATAGGCCGCCTGTTCCCTGCTTACCTGATGTTCTCGAAAAAATTCACGGAGAAATTCTTTTTTCCTTTTGACATTCTGAAATACATAAGGAATCTGAAGTTCTTTGGCTCTTTGAGCCACGCAGAGGCTCTCTCTTCCAGTCAGGATTACCGGCGCGATCCCTCCCTGCCGGAGAAGGAGGATACCAGCTCCGTCTTTAATGGAAAATTTTTTCATTTCATTTCCCTGGCTGTCCAGATAGACGCCTCCGTCTGTCATGGTACCGTCTACATCCAGGACTAAATATCGGATTTTTTCCCACTTTATTAGATCTGACATTTTACATTTCCTCCTCATAGACAGAAGGGGTCACAAATGTAACCGGCAGTTTTTCCCGGATTTTTTTTATTTCTCCGGCGATTTTCTGATTGTCCCCCAGAGGGGTCCCGGAAAAACCTCCGAAATATCCCGGCAGATAATTCTTTCCTCCTTTTCGGTAGCCGTCAAAACCCGCTAGAGCTGCCTCTTTTACTCCCAAGAGGACCATGAGCTTCAGCAGAAGGATGCCGCTGTTCCCACTCCCTTCTTCTTCGGAAGAGAGCCGGTACAGATTGATCACATGATCCTGAGGACGGATCCCACTGGAAATGTTGGAGGTAAGAATCACCTGGATCCCGGATTTTCTTAAAGAACGATATTCCTGGAAACGTTTAGAATTACTGAAAAAAGCATATCCGTCCTCCTGCCGGTCATAAAAGAAATTAACGGAGACTGAGATAGGGGACTGAGCTTTCCGGTATTCTTCAGTCTGCCTCCGATATTTTTCCAGACCGGGGCCCGGAGCCAGAAGGAGAACCTTTTTTCCAGAGAAAGCTTTCTTTAAGGCTTCCAGCGTCTTTTCGTCAGATACAGTGTGGTTTTCATATTGGTGATACAAATATTCCATGTACTTCTGATCAAAGACACTTTTTTTCTCTTCCGGTATCATCTGAAGGATCTGATGCATGTCCCTGGAGGAAAGAGACCCCTTGGTAAGGAGATATTCAGCATAATTCCGGTGAAGATTATATTTGGCGGAAAGAAAGTATTCCGCCATATAGCCCCAGGGTTCCAGCTTTTTTATAGGGGAGATTGATTCTTCAATGGCATCCAGTACCGGGTCTATATCATAGGACTTTCCGAAATGCTTATTCAGATAATCCATGATCAACTCTATGCACAGGTTTCCGGGAACCCTCCCCATTCCATTCAGGGATGCGTCCAGAATACAACTTCTTGCCGGTTCCCGCATTTTCAGAAAGGACTGGGCCAAAGAAAAAGACTGGGCCATATTTTCATGAAGGTGAAGCCCCAGAACAATATCCTTTTCCAGATTGTTTTCACAGAGAGAATAGATCCTGATCAATTCTTTTCCGGTCATAGATCCGAAAGTATCTACAATAGAAAATCCATAGGGATGAAGCCGGTTTACTTTTTCCAGAAGATCCAGAAGCTGTCGGTCTGAATATCCCATAATGTTGATAGGATTCACGAAAAGCTGATATCCTTTTTCTTTAACTTTTGCACAGAATGCAAGCCCTTCATCTATATCATAATCATGAAAGGTTACCCGAATGATCTCAACACTGCCGTCACAAGGCTCCAGATTTTCTACATCATACTGATTGTGAAGAGCCATCGCCGCAAACCGGGTCTCCCCTGGATTCACCGGGAGCAGTTTCTTCAGTTCCCTTATAGAGGAGAACACCGTTTTATCCTTATCCCAGGTACAGTTCCGCAGAAATCCGATCTCTATGATATCGGCTCCTGCTTCTGTAAGACGGGCGATAATGCTCTGTATTGTTTTTTCTCCAAAATCCCACTGGTTGATGTATCCCCCATCTCTGAGAGTACAGTCCAGCAATCTGATATTTTCCATAGAACATGGTCTCCTTTACTCTGTGATTTTATTTTCCTGTTCTTTCTGACTTTGAATATCATCTTCTACTCCCTGGGCGTTTTCTTTTTGAAAAAAAATCCGGACCGTCAGAAACAGCAGACGGATATCCAGCTGGAGAGAATAATTATAAATATAGATCAGATCATACTTAAGCTTATCTTCCGGCCCGGTACTATATTTTCCGTAAATCTGTGCATATCCTGTCAGTCCTCCTTTCACCCGAAGCCGTTCCCTGAATTCTGGAATGATCCTGGAATAGTCTTCAATAAATTCCCGTCTTTCCGGACGGGGCCCTACCATGGACATTTGCCCTGCCAGTACATTAAAGAGCTGGGGAAGTTCGTCAAGATGGAGATTTCGAAGGATTTTACCTATTCTTGTAATCCTGGCGTCATGTTTCGCCGCCAGCCGCGGCCCCTCTTTCTCCGCTTCCTGGACCATACTGCGGAACTTCAGCATAGGAAAAGACCGCCCGTACTGAGTCACTCTTTCCTGCCTGTAAAAGACCGGCCCGCCATCTTCTGCCTTAATACACAGACTGATCAGCGCCATTAGAGGCAATGCCGGGATCAGAAGCAAAAGAGCGAAAAGAATATCTTCCGCCCGTTTTACTTTTTCCTGCTCCCTGGTAAGAAAACCTCTGCCGCTGGAAAAAAGCACTTTGTCGTGGAGACGGATCACTCTGGAATTCTGGAGATAGATATCCGCGATCTCTGGAACGAGATAACATTCCCGGTCTTTAGAAATTCCTGCTTTCAAAAGCAGGTTCCTCTCTTTATCCGGGATAACTCCAAGAAAGAGGGCCTGGTATTTTGGCAGGATTTTTTCAATAAAAGAAATCCCCTCCTTATAGGAGATAGCTTTGGTAATATGAAAATATCCATTCCTGCTATTATTTTCTTTTACGGTTCTTGCCCAGTCTTCTCTATCTCCATAGACATAAAGAGCCTGCTTCCAGGTTTGCTTCCTCAGATAAAGGGTAAAAGAAAAGGCTGCCCAAAGGATTCCTGTAAAAGATTCCAGAAAAGTTAAAAGCAGAAATTCCCAAAAAAGACTGCCGGCATCCTGAGCAGATATTGTCCAAAGCAGCGTAGCGAACAATACATTGGTGCATAGAGATGCAAAAAACTGTCCATACACCAGATCCAGGATCCTTCTCTGGCTGATATTTCCTGCTTCCATCAAGGCCTGGAAAATTTCCAGCACCACAAGATACAGAATAGTGACAGCCAGGAACCGATTTCCCCATATCTCTGCCATAACCTGGGCAGCAGCGCCAAAATAGAGAAGAATCAGAAAAATCCTGGCGGTCAAACTGACTGCTTTAAAAATAGTGTGTCCTTTCCTCATTTCTTCATACCTGCTCTTTGCTGTTTCATTCAACATTTTCACGGACGTCCCAGAAAAAAGCCTTCTCCAGCTTTTTTTGAAAGCCGGTGTCCTTCAGGAGAAGAGCCAGAGGCCCATAGGCGTCTCTTCCGGAAATTTCTCCCTGATCTTTTTTCTGATAGTTTCCAAAATATTTCTGATAGTCCTTTATAAAGTCCAGGATACCGGTATGGATTTTATGGATTTCTTCTTGGTGGCTTTCTTCCGGAGCAAAAAGAAATTTTAAGGATCCGTCTGGATTTTCCTTGAAACCCATAAAACTGGGAGAAGGAGAGGTAAATAACAACTCTGTGTAGAGATTGTGCTTTTTGTGAAGGTCATGAAATCTCCAAAGATCCCGGTTGTGTTTCTGTGAAAAAAAGTAGCTGTCCATCCGGTTTTCAAAAAAGAATCCCTGGGAGCTGTCTCTGTCAGGACTGGAGGCGCCGCTGCTGCCTGCCAGAAGGGTATAAGTCTGCCAAGAAAGCCCCAAGGTATTATGGAGCACATATTCCAGTCCCAGAGGACCGCTTCCCGCCCAGCCAATATCTACTAAAGCAATTTTTTTCTGCTGTTCTTTCTGTTCATAGAAAGGCGAAAGAAGCTCCCACAGATATCTGCCTGCCAGCCCCTGCTCTTCTTTATAAACCGCTACGACTCTCTTCCAATGCTTCAAAAGGAAATCTCTGCAGCCTATGGCCCTTTTTTCTGTAAGGACGCTGTCCTTTCCGCACTTAAGGACTCCGCAGGCCTCATCTGTCAGCGCTTGCAGCTTCATACTGGCAAAAACTTTTTCTATGGAATAACCCTGATGGATTTTTTGAAACAAAAAACGCTGAAAAAAATCAAAAGGAAATCTTTCCGCAGCCAGTCTGGCAGAAACATTTCTGGACCAGAGCAGGTAGCAGGTCCGGGATCCGGGATAGAGCAGATCATAGACCTGTTTCAAAATATCGCCGTCCCTGGCCAGAAAACATATCGGACCAATTTCCCATTCCGCCGTTTTCCGGCGGATAAACTGACAGAAACCTAAAGCTGCCAGTCCTCCGTAAATATAACCCAGTTCATAGAAAACAGAATATTTCCGAGCGCCTGTGTGGAATCTGAGATTCACCAGTCCCCGGTAGATTCCTCCGGTAATCCTGGAAATATCAAACGCCCTCCAAGCATTTCCTGTTTCCTGGGGATTCGGATAAAGAAAGGAATCAATTTTATTTTTTTCTGCCATAAGAATATCAGAATGGGGATTGTCTCCTATATGGGCGATTAAACAGGGCTTTCTGGGAAATTCTTCCTTTTCAGTCAAAAATTCTATGGATGCGGCATGAACTTTTTTATAAAGATCCCCCTCTGCTTTGGAACAACCCTCCTCTCCGGAAACGAATACTTTATAAAACACAGGTCCGTAAAATTTTTCCAGAAGATTTTTGATAAAGCTGCTGTCCAGATACATATCGCTGACGGCAAGGATTCCCTTATTTTTTTCCTTTAAGAACTTCAGAACAGGCAGAAAGTATGGATTTCCGAGGCAGTATCTCTCTTCCATGGCTGTTTCCACAGACATTCCCGTTTTGGGAGAAATTCCTGTAAGTGGTTCCAAACATTCCCAGATTTCTTTTAGCGTAACTTCTCCGGTCCCGCTGTTCTCTTTTTTTCTTTTTCGCGCCTGTTCTTCCGCCAGTATCCGAAGAGCGGGAAAATCGGGGTAGTGAAGTTCTATGCCTGTCAGATAAAACAGGTCTGCAGGTGTGGAAAAAGGGCGGAGCAGCAAGGTATCAAAAACATCAAAAGAAACCACATCATAGCCTTCCAGCTGTTCTAAAAGATTTTCCTGGGTTATTCCTTTAAAATTTTCGGATTCCTGAAAAAGAAGTTTCGTCTTTTCCGGGAATCCGATGTCCCCTTCCGGCTCTTTTCCGCCTAAAAAGTAGTATTCCAGATTCCATAGAAAAAGTTTCCCTATCAGAAGGAGCCTGGCGCCTGGGGTAACTGTATTTTTTCTTTCTTCCTGATACTTTCTGCGGATTGCAGGCACACGATTTACCAGAAATCTGTAAATGTTCTTTTTCATACTTTCTCTCCCCGTTTCTTTCCATAGTCCAGATAAGCCTGGCAGACCTCCTGGGGGCTTCCCGTAAGCTTTTGGACCCCTTTTTCAATCCAGACGGCTCTGGTACAGTTCCGAAGAATGGTATCCGTTGAATGAGAAACGATCAGCACCGCTCTGCCTTTTTTCATTAATTCCTGGATCCGGGCAGTGCTTTTTTCTTTAAAAAAAACATCTCCTACACTGAGAACTTCATCCAAAATAAGGATTCCCGGTTTTTCAGAGGCAGCGGCCACTGCGAATCCCAGCCTGGAGATCATCCCGGAAGAAAAATTTTTCACTTTTTGTTCCATAAAGCCTTCCAGCTCTGCAAACTTCACAATATCCGGATATCGTTCTTTTAAAAAGCTACGGCTATAGCCCAGCAGCGCGCCATTGAGAAATACATTTTCTCTGGCGGTCAGCTCCCGGTCAAATCCTGTGCCTAAAGTGAGAAGCTGGATTTTTTCCTCTTCTGTTACTACTCTGCCTCTGGTGGGCGTAATGGCTCCTGCAATGATCTTCAAAAGGGTACTCTTTCCTGAACCATTGGTGCCGATGATTCCCAGAATTTCTCCCTCATATACCTCAAGCCAGATATTTTCCAGCGCCTTTAATATGCGGCTGGAGTTTTTTCCTGTAAAGAGTTTAATAAGATATTCTTTCAGACTGGAACTTCCATCCAAAGGCAACGGAAATTCCATACTGACATTTTTTACAGAAAGAACAGGTCTGGGATTTTCCATATCGCTCCTCCTTATAACCTTAATGCGATCTTAGTTTTTGCCTTTTGGAAAAGATATATTCCTGCCAGATAGAGTAAACTGCTCCATAAGATCATCTTTATCCAAAGACCGGCCTGGGGAATTTCCTGATACATGACGCAGGATCTGGCAGCAGAGATAAACTGATAGATCGGGTTCTGCCGGATAAAGGTCTGCATAATGGGAGGAAGGAGCTCCAGGGGATAAAAAAGAGCGGAAAGATACATGAGCAGTGTGAGAAATACCGAATAAAGATGGCGGATGTCTCCGAAAAATACATAGAGTACAGACAGGATATACCCGGCTCCCAGTGAAAAGAAAAACACCAGCAGCATGACCAGAGGGAAAAAAATGGCCGAAATCCCCAGAGAAATCCGGAAAAATGCCAGAATCACCACATAAGCCGCCAAAGAATACAAAAAATTCACAAAAGCAGTACAGACTCTGGAGAAGGGAAAAATCTCTTTGGGAAGCCGTACCTGGAGCAGAAGGGCCTGATTGTCAGCCAGAGAAGTCATAGCGGTATTGGTGGCTGCGGTAAAAAAGCTCCAGATAAGATAGCCGGTAAGATAATATACCGGATAATTTTCAATAGATTTTCGGAACATAGTAGAAAATACCAGGGAAAGAACGGCCATAGACAATAAAGGATTGAGAACACTCCACAAAATCCCCAGCTTTGACCGGCTGTATTTCCGCTTCATCTCCCTGGCTATAAGCTCCTGTATAACAAATAAGGTCTGTTTCATAGGTCACTGCTCCATTTCTTCTTTTCTCTTACTTTTTCCAGAAAGTGTGAAAAATACACGGATAAGAAATAAAAAGAATGACGGTATATCCGGTTCATGATATAATTGGCGGTGAAAAAAGAGGCGAATTTTGCTTCGAAGTTCGCAAAACAGATGATATGAGAACTTATTTGATAGGAGAAAATTTATGATGAACAAACCATTGATCGGTATCCTTCCATTAGTTGATATAGAAAGGGAAAGCTACTGGATGCTCCCCGGTTATATGAAAGGAATCGAAAAGGCAGGAGGTACTTCCGTTATGCTGCCTCTTACTTCAGATAAAGAAACTTTACGGAAATTTGTAAATGATTTTGATGGATTTTTATTTACCGGAGGTCATGATGTCTCTCCTTCCTTTTACCGGGAAGAGGTTTCAGATAACTGCGGAGAATGCTGCCCCATGCGGGACGAAATGGAAACTATTCTGTTGCCTATGGTGCTGGAACAGGGCAAGCCTGTGCTTGGGATCTGCCGGGGCCTGCAGCTGATCAATGTGGCCTTGGGAGGAAGTCTTTACCAGGATCTGCCCACCCAGCATCCATCTTCTGTCTGCCACAGACAGCCTGCTCCTTACGATCAGCCTATCCATTTGGTGGAACTGATTCCGAATACACCGCTGCAGAAGTGCCTGGGAAAAGATGAACTTCCGGTAAACAGCTGCCACCATCAGGGAATCAAGGAGCTGGCTTCTGGTCTTCAACCTATGGCCTATGCCAAGGACGGCCTTGTGGAAGCTGTATGGAAGCCGGGCTCCAGATTTGTGTGGGCGGTTCAGTGGCATCCGGAGTTTTCTCATAAAGTAGACGAAAACAGCCGGAAAATATTCAGAGCCTTTGTAAAGGCAGCCGCCGGAGACAGCATTTTCGGAGCAGATGGGCCTACAAGCATTTATATCAAAGGGGAAACGGAAAGGAAAGTCTCTCCCCGGGAACTTGAAGAGCGGGCTTTGTTTAAGAAAAAGAAAGAAGAAATTGAAAAAAGCATTACTGCAGATCCGCATACGATTGATCAGGTTATTCAGCTTATTATAGAGAAATATCATGGAAAAGAACTGCCTGGGAATACTCATACTTATCGTATACAGAAAGAATACCTGAAAGAATCTCTGATCACCAAGTACTGTCCTCAGCTTCTGGAAGAGGCGAATATTCCTTCCCTGGAAAATATCCGATTTTCAAAAGGCATGGATCCGGAGGAACAGAAAGCAGTTCTTGAGCAAATGCACATTCAGCAGGAAATCCGTCACAAGAAGATAAATGAAATACCGGATGAGAAATTTCCTATGGACTACCACATGTTTGAAATATTCTATGGAGAAGGAAGAGTACAGGTGGATATTGAAAAACACTGGGGATTACTGGGCTGCAGCTTCAGCGGAAAGGAAGAAGAAATGCCGAAATTGAAGGAAATATCGAAAGATATCATGTTGTATTATGGTGTGACAGAAGAAGATATTAAAACAAAGTCTGAAAGATTTTCCAGCCTGGTTTTAGAACTGTGTTTATAATATAAGAAAAAGGAGGGGCCTATGGAACTTAGAGTCCTTAACTATTTTCTCGCCATTGCAAGAGAACAAAGCATCGTACATGCTGCAGAAAGCCTTCACCTTTCTCAGCCTACTCTTTCCACCCAGATCAAAAATCTGGAGGAAGAGCTGGGAAAGCAGCTGCTCATACGGGGATCAAAGGGGTCCCGGAAGATCACTCTCACAGAAGAAGGCATGATATTAAGAAAACGGGCGGAAGAAATCCTGGATCTGGTAAAAAGAACAGAAAGTGAGATCTCCATGAGCGATGATATCATTGTGGGAGATGTATATATTGGCACAGGGGAAACCGACGGTGTCCGTCTGATCGCTAAAGGGGCAAAAGCCCTTCAGCCTCGTTATCCCGGGATCCATTACCATATTTCCAGCGGCAATGCCGCCTATGTGTTTGAATATCTGGATAAAGGCCTGATCGATTTCGGCGTTGTATTCGGAAATGTGGATCTGACCAAATACAATGCCCTGGAAACCTCTTATGCAGAAACCTGGGGCGTACTGATGCGGAAGGATTCTCCTCTGGCTAAGAAAGAATCCATCTCACCAAAAGATCTTCAGGATAAACCTCTGATACTCTCCCAGCAGGAGGCCCAGGGAGGAAGTCTGACTCAGTGGATCGGCCGGGATATAACAGATATCAATATCATAGCTACCTATAACCTGTTATTTAACGCTTCTCTTCTTGTAGATGAAGGTCTGGGCTATGCCATGGGATATGATAAGATCATCAATACAAGCGGAAACAGCAACCTGTGCTTCCGTCCCCTGGAACCAAAGCTGGAAAATAAAATGAGTATCATCTGGAAGAAGTACCAGCTTTTCTCAAAACCTGCGGAAAAATTCCTGGAAGTGCTCCGGGAACAGCTGGAAACATAAAAGTTGGCGATATGTCTGATTTTTCAGCATACCACCCTTCGTTCATGACAGCGGCACAGACTGAGCAATAAAATGTATAAATATTCTCGATTTTG
>DWUX01000247.1 GCA_019120545.1 Candidatus Blautia stercoripullorum
CAGGTAGTGGAATGGATCAAGAAAAACGTACTTTTGGAGGGAATGTAATGCCAGAAGAAAAAAATCCCTATGGAAAAGTCTCCCGCTTTTCCATTACCGCCGGTACCCGGGAGGGCCAGACCATACTGGAAGACTTTTCCTATACTTCTCCCTTTAAGATCATGCAGCCCTTTCCCCTGAAAGGCGGCGGGATCCAGGTCATGATGCTGGCTGCTTCTCCCGGGATCATGGCGGGAGATCTCCAGGAATTTTCTTTTCATATAAAAGAAGGCGCCAGGACCGAATTTATCTCCCAGTCCTACGATAAGGTCCATTATATGGAAGAAGGAAAGGCCGGCAGACATACCTCTGTTTTCGTAGAGAAAGGGGGCACCTTTTTCTTCCATCCTCAGCCTATGATCCCTTTTAAAGGCTCTGCCTTTGAAAATACCATGGAGATCCGGCTGGAGGATGAAAGCTCCCGGTTCTTTATGAGTGAGATCCTTTCCTGCGGACGATACGCCAGAGGAGAAAAATTTGCCTATCGTTTCTACCACAATCTGGTCCGGATCTACAGAAAAGGAAAACTGATCTACCGGGACAATACCCGGTATGATCCTGTACTTTTCTCTATGGACAGTATGGGAATGTATGAGTCCTATACTCATCTGGCCTGTATCTTCCTTACTCCGCCAGAAGATCCTGAAAGCTTTGTATCCAAAGTTACAGATCTTCTGGAAAATACTTCGGATATCACCGGAGGTATTACCCGGCTGCCCCAGGGAGACCTGGCAGTCCGCATCCTGGGAAGACGTGGACAGGTGCTGGAAGAATTATCTCAAAAAATCCTGCTGTGCAGCGGCCTATAAAGGCTGAGGCACAGCATTTTTTCTTTTTCTCTTGACATCTCTTCTATACCTTCATATAATTATCTCAAATAATTACTAAAGATAATTATTTATGGTAATCAAATTCAGAAAGGAGGAATAACACATGGAAATATCTGATGTAAAGGAGTTTCTCTCTGCCTGCCAGGAAGCCAAGCGCATTACGGAACTGATGCCTCCTCTTCCCAAAGGGATGTCTCCCAGGCATATCTATGTGATCGACGCAGTGTTTCAGTTAAGTCAGTGCCAGGAACAGGTGATGGTCAGCGATGTAAGTAAACTGCTGGGTGTTACCAGGCCAAGTATCACCAAAGTGATCCAGGAACTGGAAAAGCTGAAGGTTCTCACCAAAATTCCTGACCAGGAAGACAAAAGGATCGTTCACATAGCTCTGACGCCTTTAGGGCAGAAATACTATGATTTTTATGTAGGAGGATATCACTCCTGGCTGGCGAGTAATTTCCAGGACATTTCTCCGGAAGATCTCTCTGCAGCCGCAAATACCATTCACCGGGTACTGGAGATCATGAAAAATCTGGATATTACCCGCCCACAAGGAAAAAAGAAAGGAAATAGAAGAAAATGAATGAATCAGAAAAGAAAATTGATGCGAAGCTGATCTTTTCCATCATTGCCGCAGGGATCATGTCCTTCTCCGGCGTAGTAGTGGAAACTGCCATGAATGTTACCTTCCCTACTCTGATGGAAGAATTCGGCATCGGAACTTCTACCGTGCAGTGGATCACTACCGGATACCTTCTTATTCTGGCTATGATCATACCTGCATCTTCTTATTTGAAAAAACGCTTTACCTTAAAGAAATTATTTGTCACTGCCATCTGCCTGTTCCTGATCGGAACCATAATGGCCGCTGTTACCCCGGTATTTTCCCTCCTGCTTCTGGGTCGTCTGATCCAGGGTGTGGGAACAGGTATCGCCCTGCCTCTGATGTTTAATATCGTACTGGAACAGGTTCCTGCCGAAAAACTGGGACTGATGATGGGAATTGCCTCCCTGATCACAGCCATGGCTCCTGCTGTAGGACCTTCCGTTGGAGGTATGTTAGTAAGCAATTTCGGATGGAGAATGATCTTCATCTCTCTGATCCCATTGCTCCTGCTCTCCTTTTTCCTGGGAGTTTTTTCTATCCGTCAGGTAACAGAAACAGAAAAAATTTCTTTCCAGTGGCTGGACTACATATTTCTGGCTGCAGGCTTCGCCTGCTTTATCTTTGCCACCAGTACAGCCTCAGGCGCAGGATGGATCAGCGTCCAGGTACTGGGACTTCTGGCAGCCAGCATTATCTGTATCGCGATATTCTGTCTGAAATGTAAAAAAAGCGAAACACCCCTGATCGATATCCGGGTATTTTGCTGCGTTCCTTTCAGCCTCAGTGTACTGGTCCTTGTTTTCATTCAGTTTATCTGTCTGGGACTTGGATTCCTGATCCCCAACTACGCCCAGCTTGTACTTGGTGAAGAAGCCTTCCTGGCAGGGTGCCTTCTCCTTCCCGGCTGTATCATCGGCGCTATCCTCTCTCCTATAAGCGGCAGGATCCTGGACCGTTTCGGAGCAAAGAAGCCCATCCTTTCCGGTAACTTCTGCATTATCCTGGCAACAGTATGCTTCAGTATCTTTGCTTTACGGCTGAACATTGGAACCTTTATCGTATTCTATATATTCTTTGCCTTCGGTCAGGGCTTCTCTGTAGGAAACACCATGACCAACGGCTTAAAACAGCTGACTCCGGAGTTAAATCCTGACGGAAACGCAGTGATCAATACCCTTCAGCAGCTGGCAGGCGCCATTGGCACCTCCATTATCACCACCATAGTGGCAGCCTCCCAGGCAAAACTTCCTGACGATCTGGCAACAGCCACTGCTCAGGGTACTCAGTATTCCTTCTATCTTCTGGCAGTGCTGGCTGTAGTTGTAATCTGCTGTTCTTTAGGCGTCTTCGCACTTACCGGAAAAAAGAAGAAGCTGTCGCATTAATCATGATTGAGAATATTTATACATTTTATTGC
>DWUX01000248.1 GCA_019120545.1 Candidatus Blautia stercoripullorum
GAGCCAGTCCAGTGATGCATTCAATTTTTTTGATGCATTCACTGGAGGTTCTTTTACCGAGATGTCCATATTTGCATTAAATATCACACCGTATATCACATCTTCCATTATCATCCAGCTTTTAACTATTGCGATTCCTCAGCTGGAGGAAATGCACCGGGACGGCGAAGAAGGCAGGAAGAAGCTTACTGCGATTACACGCTATGTTACCGTTGGACTGGCGCTTTTCCAGTCAGTGGCAATGACAGTGGGATTTGGCAACAGAGGACTGATTCCTGACATGACGTTTGCAAAGGCTGTGGTAGTGGTGGCATGCCTGACGGCTGGATCCAGTATGCTGATGTGGATAGGCGAGCGGATAACTGAGAATGGTGTGGGAAATGGTATATCCATTGTCTTAATGATCAATATTGTATCCAGGATCCCCAATGATCTGGTTTCTTTATTTGAGACTTTCGTACAAGGGAAAACTATTGCCAGAGGCGCTTTGGCAGCTCTTATCATTGCGGCGATCATTATTTTCGTAGTGGTGCTGGTATTGATTTTGAACGGCGGTATCCGCAGAATCCCAGTACAGTATTCCAAGAAAATGGTGGGAAGGAAAGTAATGGGCGGACAGTCCAGCGCCATCCCTCTGAAAGTAAATACTGCAGGTGTTATCCCGATTATCTTTGCCTCTTCTCTTATGTCTTTTCCGGTGCTTATAGCAAGCTTTTTAGGGAAGGCAAACGGTACAGGCATTGGAAGTGAGATCATGAGAGGCCTTACTTCCAGTAATTGGTTTAATCCCAGTCAGCCGATTTATTCTCTTGGTCTGGTTCTTTATATTGTATTGGTGATCTTTTTTGCTTATTTCTATACTTCTATCACTTTCAATCCTATGGAAGTGGCAGATAACATGAAAAAGCAGGGAGGATTTATTCCAGGTATCCGTCCCGGAAAACCAACTCAGGAATATCTGGAAAAGATTTTAAGTTATATTATCTTCATAGGAGCTGCAGGTCTTGTGATCGTAGCCGTGATTCCTTTCTTCTTTAACGGAGTTTTCGGCGCGAATGTTTCTTTTGGAGGAACATCTATCATTATCGTGGTAGGCGTTGTACTGGAGACATTGAAACAGATCGAATCTCGTATGCTGGTACGTAACTACAAAGGCTTTTTAAGTGAATAAGAGGGGCTGTAAAGCAGAACCTTTCATAAGAAAGAGACTGCTGCAGAGAGAACAGGTTTCCGGTTTTATCTGGAAAATGCTGTTTCTGCAGCTGTCTCTAAAATATTATATGGCGAAAATCCTGTAATTGGTGTATTATGATATACAAATACAGACGAAAGAGAAGTATTTTAGAAAGGGGATAAGCTATGAAGATCATTATGTTAGGAGCGCCTGGCGCAGGAAAAGGAACTCAGGCAAAAAAAATCGCCCAGAAATATGGAATTCCACATATTTCTACCGGAGATATTTTCCGGGCTAACATTAAGAATGGGACAGAGTTAGGAAAAAAAGCAAAAACTTATATGGATCAGGGGCTTTTGGTTCCTGATGAACTGACTGTAGATCTGGTAATTGACAGAGTGAACCAGGAAGACTGCAAGAATGGCTACATTCTGGATGGTTTTCCGAGAACGATTCCTCAGGCAGAGAGCCTGGATGCAGCTTTGGCTAAGATGGGACAGAAAGTAGATTATGCCATTAATGTAGAAGTACCTGATGAGAATATCATCAACCGTATGTCCGGAAGGAGAGCCTGTGTAGGATGCGGCGCTACTTACCATATTAAGTATAATCCGCCGAAGACAGAAGGGGTCTGCGACACATGCGGCGAGAAGCTGATTTTAAGAGATGATGATAAGCCGGAAACTGTTCAGAAGCGTCTTGGAGTATATCATGACCAGACTCAGCCGCTTATCGACTACTATGGAAAAGCAGGAGTGCTGAAAGAAGTAGACGGTACTGTGGATATGGAAGAGGTATTCCAGGCTATCGTAGATATATTAGGAGCGTAAAATATGTCAGTAACAATCAAAACTGCCAGAGAGATTGAACTTATGAGAGAGGCAGGCAGACTTTTAGAAAAAGTACATGATGAACTTGCCGAGTTTATAAAACCAGGGATCAGCACCCTGGATATCGACAGGTTTGGAGAGAAACTTATCCGAAGCTTCGGATGTACTCCTAATTTTTTAAACTATAATGGCTATCCGGCATCCATCTGCGTATCCGTAAATGATGAAGTGGTCCATGGAATCCCAAAACCGGAAAGAATTCTACAGGAGGGAGATATTGTCAGTCTGGATGCAGGGCTGATCTATAAAGGCTATCATTCAGATGCCGCAAGAACCCATGGCGTAGGAAAAATCTCACCGGAGGCCCGGCAATTGATCGAGGTAACAAGACAAAGCTTTTTTGAGGGAATAAAATATGCAAAGGCAGGAAATCATCTTCATGACATTTCCGCTGCTATTGGAAATTATGCGCAGCAGTTCGGTTACGGCGTGGTACGGGATTTGGTAGGACATGGGATCGGTACCCATCTCCATGAAGACCCTCAGATTCCTAATTTTCCTCAGAAAAGAAGAGGAATCAGGCTGATTCCGGGAATGACCCTTGCGATTGAACCTATGATCAATCAGGGAAGAGCAGATGTAGAGTGGCTGAACGACGACTGGACAGTGGTGACTCAGGATGGTTCTTTATCTGCTCATTATGAAAATACGGTTTTGATCACGGAAGGCGAGCCGGAAATTCTTACTCTTACCAGATAGAAGAGGAAAATTTATGAAAGAATTTAAAACAGGAATGATGGCTGAATCGAAAGCCGGTCATGATAAAGGCAGATTATATGTGGTAATAAGTACAGATCCGGAATATGTTTATCTTGCTGACGGAAAGAACCGCAGCATCCAATGTCCAAAGAAGAAGAAACGGAAACATATTCAGATTCATTACTATATTCCTGAAATCCTGAAAAATGCTCTGGAAAGAGATCAGGAACTTGAAGATGAACAGATAAAAAAAGCCATTAAAGAGTATAAGAATCAACAGGAGGTTTAAGTTTTATGTCTAAGGCAGATGTTATTGAAGTAGAAGGAACGGTAGTTGAAAAATTACCTAACGCTATGTTTAAGGTAGAACTGGAGAATAAACATGTGATCCTGGCTCATATCAGCGGAAAGTTAAGGATGAACTTCATCCGTATTCTTCCGGGGGATAAGGTCACTATTGAGATGTCTCCCTATGATCTGAGCAAAGGAAGGATTATCTGGAGAGATAAATAATAAAAAATACCCTAAATACCCTGCAGGAAACTGCAGGGTATTTTTACGGATATATCCGGCCGACAGCCAGGAAAATCTTTGACGGTAAAATATTTGCCAAATTTATTCTTAAATTTCGTAAAAAAGTTCTTGCAATCTTGTCAGATAGGTGTTACTATATCAAATGTACTTTTATGCTCAGAAAGGAGGAAGAACAGTGAAAGTAAGATCATCTGTAAAACCAATTTGCGAAAAGTGCAAGGTTATCAAAAGAAAGGGAAGCATCAGAATCATCTGTGAAAACCCAAAACACAAACAGCGTCAGGGCTAATTTTTGAAGACAGAATTTATCTGAATAAAGACAAAGATTAGTTTCTGGCGATTTGTTTGTGTTAATTTTAGTGCGGCTGCAGTATGAACCGCCTGGAGGCGTTGTTCATGCTGATCAAATATAGTAATATTAGTATGATGTAAAATGCCGATGCATAAGGTCGGCAGGATTTATCATCTCCTGGGGCTGTCTCAACCGAGAGGACAGCGGAAAATATTGCTTAATACCGGTATGCGCCAATACCGGAAAGGCTGCGTAAAATTATAAGCGGAAGGCAGAGCCTTTCCTTTCAGCGGCTGGACGCATAAGATCCCGTCAATTTTATGTGTCTCAATTAGGAACAATATTAACAGAAAATGGAGGAACAAATACATGGCTCGTATAGCTGGTGTAGACTTACCAAGAGAAAAACGTATTGAGATCGGTCTGACATATATCTACGGAATCGGAAGAGCAAGCGCAGACCGTATCCTGGAAAAAGCAGGCGTAAATCCTGACACTCGTGTCAGAGACATCACAGACGAAGAAGTAGGAAAGATCCGTGACGCTATTGATGAGTTACAGATCCCTGTAGAGGGTGATTTAAGAAGAGAGATCGCTCTGAATATCAAGAGACTTCAGGAGATCGGATGCTACAGAGGTATCCGTCATCGTAAAGGACTTCCTGTTCGTGGACAGAAGACTAAGACAAACGCAAGAACAAGAAAAGGTCCTAAGAGAACAGTTGCTAACAAGAAGAAATAAGGGCAGGCTGTTTTAAATCAGAAATTTACCAAGAGTTTGAATATTAGAGAAAGTAGGTTAGT
>DWUX01000249.1 GCA_019120545.1 Candidatus Blautia stercoripullorum
TTGTGCCGCCAACTGAAAGGCGGCGGAATGGAGATTAATATGATGTATCCTTTTATGACATTGAATGATGAAACAGAAATTGTTCATTCTGATATGCAGGAAGATGGAACAGTAAAAGTGTATATCGAGAGACCAGATGAACAATATGGATTTAAACATGCTACATGCTGGCTTCCTCAATATAAGTGGGAGAATATTTATCATTTTTCAGAAGAGGAGATTAAACAGTTTGAAGAAATAATAAGATCAACAGCACACCTTATCATGGAATTTTCTCAGGAGGGGGGATTTGAGAATGCCTCAAATCTTTAGAATGGGAGAATATTGGATTTATTTTTGGACAAATGAAAATAGGTCTGTTGAGCCTATTCATGTACATATTGCAAAGGGGAAGCCTTCTGAAAATGCAACAAAGGTATGGATTACTAGTGCGGGGAAATCTTTGCTCTGCAATAATAATTCAAAGATACCTTCACACACGTTGCGTAATATTATGAGAATGATAGAGGCACGTAGTGCCGATATTATTCAGAAATGGCTTATATATTTTGGAGAGATACGTTATTATTGCTGATTCTTTATATTCAGGGACTGCTAGTAATATTTAGAATAGATATGGAGGAATTGAAATGTTAATTGATTTTAATGAGTTAAAGGAAATACATATGCCGGGAATGAACAATGGCACAGGCGAGATAACTGCCAGAATGTATATGGACGACAAAGGGAAGATCATTCCTTGTGCCATACATGCCGGCGGTTCCATCGGCATGCATAGTCATCCAACAAGTGACGACATCAATTATATTCTTTCAGGAACCGATAAAGCAGTCTGTGACGGGACAGAAGAAATCCTTAACCCGGGGACTTGTCACATCTGTCTAAAGGGATCAGAGCATAGTATCATCAACACTGGAGATGAAGACTTAGTCATGCTGACTATTGTTGTGGAGCGATAAATCCTGAATATTATTGTATAAAAGGGAGAAGCAGACTCATGAGAACTCTTTTTTTAACCTCAAACGGTTTAAACGAAAAAACTACATCATTGTTTTGGAAATACGTTGGAAAAGAACCGATTGATACAAAAGCGATTTTGGTCCCATCTGCAGCAGCGGAAAATGATGGTGCGAGAGAAGGGATTATCGTATGTATGGAGCGTCTTATGAATATGGGGATATCGGTAAATAATATCCTCATTTATGATCTGGCGCTTTTGCTTTCTGATGGATATAAAAGAACCTATTCAAGCTATGTCAGGGATATACCGGCACAGCTTCGATTAATGAATGCCTTGGAGCTGGCGCAGTATGATGTGATCGCCTTTTGCGGCGGGAATGCCCGGACACTTTTGGATGAAGTAAACAGAACAGGGCTTTCGGAACCGCTGAAACAGGCCATTGAAAAGGGGCTGGTATATCTGGGGATAAGTGCAGGCAGTATGATTGCAGCAGGAAATTTTGCCGACAGCTTGGGCTATCTGGCAAATCCCTTGACACCTCATGCTGAAAAAGGAAGTCCTTGTGGAGAAATATCCAAGGAGGGTTTGATCGAATTAGCAGATGGACAAACAATATTGATCAAAGGAGAATGTCAGGAAATTATCTGTTGAAGTAGAGTTTTTGGAGGCGCCATTATGAATGAAAGAGAAAAAATTATCCGTTTATGGTTTGATATGTGGCTCACACAACAGGACTTGGGAATTGACGAGATTTTCACAGAAGATGTGGTCTATACAGAGAGCTGGGGCCCAAAGTATGAAGACCGAAAAACAGTGAAGCACTGGTTTCATGAATGGAATACACGGGGAAAAGTTATCAGCTGGGAGATAAAGCAATTTTTCCATAAAGATGACCAAACTATAGTAGAGTGGTATTTCAAAAACGAAATGCTCACAGGAGGAAAAGAGGAATTTGACGGAATGTCCTTAATTAAATGGACAACCGATAATAAAATAAGATCCCTGACCGAATTTGGGTGTAATCGAAATAACTATAATCCTTATCAAAATGGAGACAAGCCTCAGTTTAAAAATGAAAAAATAAGCTGGTTTTAATTATCTTTGCTATAAAAGCGATTTTGAGGAAAGCACAGAATAATTTGCAGGAGATTATCATGGAACTTATTTTAACACTTGTGACCATAGGTTTGTGTCTGATCATTCAGAGAAAAATGATAGGCATGTTATTGGTTTGCGCCGGTATAGGAATCGGCCTGTCCATAGCAGTTGATCTGGGAACAGCAGAAAGAAAATGACAGGGAAAAGCCGGGGTATTATAATAAACAAAACTGGTATGATAACTTGGTATTTATGAGATGGACAAACATGTCTATTAGAAGAAATTTTTTTGGTGAAAATTAGACATAGATAAACTGAAATTGCGGTAAATATGGAAGGAGAAAGGTAAATATGGAATGGCTGCCAATTATTGTGATAGCGGTACTTATTGTAATATTAGGTCTATATTTTATTGTCAAACAGGCAGTAAAAGATGCATTGAAAGAATATTTTGAAGATAAAAGGAAAGAAGATCTTAAGAACCAGAATAGACAATTCTAATTTGCGTTTGAGAAGAAATCCACAATCGCAAAAGAATTACAAAGTAAATTTGGACAGAATACCATGCTTATTTCGCAAGACGAAATAAGAAGAAATATGTTAAATGTCGTTGATGGAGAAAATACACCTGCATTGCCTCTTATGAAGGAACTTCTGATTTGATCTGCCTTTCGAGGAGACCGTTAAGCGACATTTGACAAGAACTAAGTGTCAGGAATTTGGCGCAAAGGAAATGCGGAGATGGTGGCGTGAAAAAGACTTTTCAAATATATTACATGAAACCAGTATTACTGCTGAGAAGGATATGGAAAATATTGTTAAAGACATTTATGATACCCTTTTAAATACTGACAAATTTTAATGGATTAAAGAGAATATCAAACTAAAGAAAAAGGAGAAATTTATGAAAAGAAAGATCCGGCCTGCAGAGGAGGAAATGGGAAATGTGGTATTCCTGATTTTGTTTGTGATCATGTGGTATTCCTCACTTATTGGTTCTTTTCTGACCGGCGGTACCCATGCAACTGCTCTTTTGTTTTTTGTGGCGGGATTGCTTCCGGTGTATACCGCCGTTACTATGATACGAAAAGCATTGTTTTACCGCAGGCAGCGGGCAGAGGCTATCGCATACGGATCTTCAAAGCTTGGCTTGATCCGGAGTGTGGTACGGCAGGATGTTCCTTATCAGTCAGGAAAAAATAACTCTCTTAGATATCACAGGTATTACTATCTTCAGGTGGATATCACAGATCCGGCTACCGGAGTTGTGAATACGATCACAAGTCAGGGATATCGAAAGCCGATCCACCGGTATCTTGCTTCCAATCAGGTACGTGTCTATACAGACCGGAGCGGATGGAAGCATTACCTGGAGGATTTTCAGTATAAAGAACGGATGAAGGATCCAGGTATTTTTGATGACAGACCCATGGAATTCGAGGAAACAACAGCCGGAAGCGGACATGTTGTACAGATTTTGTTTGTTGTCATATTTATATTGATGGCGCTGACATCAATTTTTCAGAATTTTTAAAGTGATTAGCTATGAAGGAATGGTCCGGGACTACAGCCCGGACCATTCTCTTATAAAATATGATCCCTTTGCAGTGCCTCAATCAGATTGCATTTCATTATTTTTCTGCCGCCGATGTAATAGGCCAATGCCACAAAACCGAAAATGACTAATATGAATATTACAATCGGCATGATCGGAGCTGCCTTCAGAAATTCCATTGGGTTCAGATAACTTGCTGTTATCATGAATCCTACAAACAGCAGGGTAAGGGGCAAGGTGATCAATACCGGACGGCCGGCAATTACCAGGGCTTCAATACAGAACATTTTTTTCATACTCTCCGGTGTCATACCGATGGACATATACCTTGCAAATTCTCGTTTCCTTTGCTGAATAAATCCTAAAGTATAGGAGAAGATGTTGGCAATACCGATTATGGCAAGCAGAACGCACAAGGCTCCGATAATCAGCTTATATCCATTCAGCATAGCATCATTGCGGATTTTCTCCTGGATACGGTTTTCTATCTCAAAGGTATAGTTTCCTTCCATGATATCCGCAGCTTCTGTTTCTAGCACGTTTAGTGCGGAAAGTTCTCTGCTCTTTTCTGCCAGTATACGAATATAAGTATCTGGCTCGGTATTTCCGATTACTTTTTCAACCTGTCTCCAGGTAGAAAGAGGAATGAATTGAACCAGAGTATAGTTTTCATATTCTTCTCTTAAAACAGGTGGTTCCTGTGTGTATGCAAGGACGGGAATTTCCACTGTATTTTGCCTCTGCTCCATATTCTGCAAAAGGATAGTATTCTGTTCTTCAGTCAGAAACGGAATATATTCTTTGTATCTGAAATTGCTGTTTATACTGTCCCAGATTCGGTTCAGGACAATACATCCTGTTTCTTCTGGTTTTATTCCTATCTTTTTACAGTATTCTTTAAATCCACTGTCATCCATAATAATGATGGTAGACTGAATGGAATAAATGCCTTCGGCAGTACGGTCAACACTTCCTGCTATCGATTCCAAGCCGCCTAACTGATGCAGCTCATTACTGATACCGGATTCCGGAACGGTACATTGTGCTGCTGCTTTTTGATAGATAACGCTGTCTGCATTTTTTAACTGCAGGATATCCTCTGCTTCCTCAAAACTTTCTATATCTGTATCTTTCACTGTTACCATAACATCCCAAGCGTTTTGATAACGTTCAAAATAGGTATGGTTTGTGCTGATCCCAGAGAGGGTAAAAAAGCACAGCATCAGTGTGAATCCCAGAAAAGAAAGGGTCAAAGATAATGTAGAAGTCCGCAGGGCTTTCTTTTGCGCCTTTAATGTAGCCCCGGCCAACTCGCCTTCAACACCGAATATCCGGGATAGAAAGGGAGATTTCTTTCTCTTTTTTGGATGGGTCTCTCCAATGTTTTGGATTGCTGCGAGGGGTGTCAGTTTACTTAGTTTTCTTGCAGGCAGCCATGCAGAAACATAAACTGTTAAAATAGCTGACAATATGGTGATCACAAATAGTATCGGATGATAGGCAAAAACTGCTTCGTGCCTGCCGGAAATTCCCTTTGCCAGAGCATTGATAAGCCGGATAGTTCCAAAACTTAATGCGATCCCGGCAACGGTTCCCAATAATATAGGCAGGATACAAAGAGCGGCGGCTTCCTGCAATAAACAAGCACGGATCTGCCCTGGTGTGGCTCCTATGCTGGAAAGGATGCCAAGCTGATGTATACGGGCTTTCATGGATACTGCAAAAGAGTTGTGAATGATCAGAATTAAAGACACTGATGCAATCAGCAGTACCGCCAGATAGAAAGCCATCAATAAAGGAGGATCTGTATCCTGGGGGTCATGGATCAAGTATCTTGATAAAAGCAATTCGTGATAAGACACAGAATTGTCACCCACATCAAAATGCTCTGCTATCAGCGGCAGATCCTGATAGATTGTCCGTATATTTTGAAAGCAGATATCAATCACAAGATGTTCTTCATCTGAAAGCTCTGTATTAATTTGGACAGTTTTTACATTTGCGAAATTCTGAATAGCTGACACGATACTTTCATCAAATACTCCGGAAATCCGTCCTTGCCAGCTGCCTTCTTCTAAAGTGACCGATTCAACCTCATATTTCCATAAATTGTAAGATAAGCTGCACAGCAAAGACAGAAACAGTGCAGATATAAAAGCTGCAGCGAGTACAGATAAGCTGGCAGCACGGTATTTTCTGAGAAATCCAATCGAATAATCTTTCCACATATCTTTTACCGGCCTTTCTGATCGCTGAGGATCTTTCCATCTTCTAGAGTTATAATGCGGTCAGCTTCTAAAGCGATCTTTTCGTCATGGGTAATTAAAAGAATGGTCTGGTTCAGACTGCGGTTTGACAATTTCAGCATATCTATAATTTCTTCTCCGTTTTTCCGGTCAAGATTTCCGGTTGGTTCATCGGCCAGTAAAAGAGCCGGACGGTAAATCAGGGACCGGGCGATGGCTGTACGCTGCTGCTGCCCCCCGGACAGCTGATAGGGAAGAAAGTTTAACTTGTCAATAATCCCCAGGGAATTGACGATCTGCTCAAAATATTTTTCATTTGGTTTTCGTTTATCCAGCATAAGAGGCAGGAGAATGTTCTTTCGCACTGTAAGGGTAGGGATCAGATTGTAGAATTGATAAACAAGCCCTACCTTTCTGCGCCTGAAGATCGCCGCCTGTGTTGGCGTCATCGTTGACAGATCTGTGTCCTCAATCACAACCTTGCCTTCTGTAGGCTTATCTATACTGCCCAGGATATGTAGAAGAGTAGATTTTCCTGAACCAGAAGCACCTACAATGGCAACAAATTCTCCCTTTTGTATAGACAGGTCGATATGGTCCAATGCCACCACCTGATTATTTCCAGAACCGTATACTTTCCGGACACTTTCGCACCTTAATATTTCCATGCCCCTTTCTCCTTTCTGTAACTGGCTGATCTGCTAAGCCTGTATACAGTATAACAAAGTAAAATGACATCTCAGTGACTGTATATTTTTATTTCAAAGCAGGCGCCGCCCTCTGGAATGTTTCGGGCAGAGACCCTTCCATTTTGTAATTCAAAGATAGACCGGGCAAGGGCTAATCCGATGCCGGATCCATTGGAAGTTCCGTTCCTGCCTTGGTAAAATCGTTCAAAAAGGTGCGGGATGTCCCCTTGGTCAAATCCTGTGCCTTCATCCCATATCAGAATTTCTGCATACAAAGGATTCTCTGTGTAATCACAATAAATGTGTCCGCCGGACGGTGAATGTTCCATACAATTTTTCATTAGATTGATAAGTGCCTCCATTGTCCATTCCAGATCACCGGAAAACTCCATGCATCCCTTCTCTGGTATAACTACCGAAACATTTTTCTCTGTCAGTAAATCGTTTAGATTTTCCGCTGCCAGAGTTAATGCGGTATAGATGTCAACCTTTTGGAATTTCAGCGGCAGAGTGCCAGCGTCAATTTTAGAAAGAGTCAGCAGAGATTCTTCCAGCTGGTCCAGACGTCCCAACTGTTTTTCTATTTGTAATGCATACTCATTTGGGGAATCCTTTTTCATCAGCTGCAGAGAAAGAAATGCTGCGGTGATCGGCGTCTTTAACTGATGGGCGATGTTTGCCAGATTTTCAGCGAATCTTTCCCTGGCAGCGATCGCTTCTTCTCTGGTCTGATAAAGCATGGTGACTGTTTTATATATTTCATCCTGTAAATGAGAAAAATCATCTTCCTGCACCTGTATGAATGTACCGCCGGCTCCTGTATTGATCTGTTCTAGATATTCTGTCAGGTAAGTAATCCGCCGCCAGGTCTGTCTGTGGAGCTTCCATATCCCCCAGGCAAAAGCGCAGGCAGAAATAAAAAATAACGTAAAAAAGAGTGCAAAGATATGGTTTGGAAGTCCTTCGCAGAATTCTTCCTTATGATATCCATATTTTTCCAGATAATTATTTTTGTCCGCTTCCTGTTCTGACAAAGAGTGATATTCTTTTAATGCAGATAAGAGCTGCGGTTCCGATCCGGGATTGGCTTCTGCAGCAATTTGGAAAAATGCAGATATATGTTTGAAAGTATTCTGCTGATAAGTCTGCAGACAAAAAATTGCCATACAAGACATACACAGAAAAAGAATAAATATAGGGATAAAAAATAGAAATCTCTGCTTTTGTTTTTCATTCATATGGTATCCTCCATCCGGTATCCAAAGCTGCGGATTGTTTTCAGACATGGCGGATTATGGAGTTTCTCGCGTAATCGTTTCATAGTAACAGTCAGTGTATTATCATTCACATAATTTCCGTTGCTGTCCCAGATCTCCTCTAAAAGCTGCTTTCTGGTAATTGTTTTCCCCTTGTTTTCCATCAGCAATAAAAGAAGGTGATATTCCGGCTGGCTTACAATGATTTCTTCCTGCTGATAATAAACAGCTAATTTTTCTTTATCTATAGCCAGGTCATCGCAAAACAGCTTTGTTTCTCTGAGAGCTTTTGTTCTGCGGAGCAGTGCAAGTATACGAGAATAGAGAACGGCAAGTTCAAATGGCTTTACAACGTAATCGTCAGCGCCATTCTGAAATCCGGCCACAATGTCATGAGAATCCCCGCGCACTGTCAAAAAGATAATCGGTAAATTGGCCGATCTGATACGGATCCAGCGGCACAGGTCATTTCCCTGGCCATCCGGCAGGTTCCAGTCTATTAGGATTAGTGTAGGAAGATGGTCCAGCAGTGCCCGTTTTGCTTCTGAAATTGTCCGGAAAATAAGAACACTGCAGTTTTGTTGAACTAAATATTCTTTCACTGAGTCAACAATTGTCTCATCGTCTTCCACATAGTAAACTTCAATCACAATCATTTCCTCCTCTCTATGGAATCATTATATTTCGAAAGAACGAAAGAAGCAAGGCGGCAAAGCCATACCTGTTTATTGGAAAATGACTAACTTTTAAATAATAAAGAGAATGACAGATGAATGATGATATAGTATAATAGTAAACTATAAAAGCAAAGATAAAAACGCAACGCGTACACAATGTATGCCAGAGCCGGTAGGTAGCCCGGCCGTCCTGCTTGTCAGGGTAAGTAACCTGCCCCTCCGGGTTGTCCGTTCTTTGCTCATTTCAATCATTTAAAGGAGGGATTGTTATGGGCGAAGTATGGAGCAGACTGATCGTATGTTTTGAAGATCCATTCTGGATAGGTGTTTTTGAACGGATCCAGGATGGAAAACTGGATGCGGCGAAAGTGACCTTTGGCTCGGAACCGAAAGACTGTGAAGTTTCTGAGTTTATACTGAGACATTATCACAGTCTGCAGTTTAGCCCCGCTGTGGAAACTGCTGTTAAGGAAATGAAAAAGAATCCTAAGAGAATGCAGCGTGATGTAAAGAGACAGATGGAGAATACAGGCATTGGAACAAAATCCCAGCAGGCTCTGAAACTGCAGCAGGAGCAGAACAAAAAAGCGCGTAAAGTGAAAAGCCGGGAAAAGAAGCTGGCAGAATCGGAACGCAGGTTTGAAATGAAACAGCAAAAGAAGAAAGAGAAGCACCGGGGCAGGTAATGTCCTGGTGTTTCTTGACAAGTCTTAATTTTGAGAGGGGTACAATGGTAAAAGAAGTTGATCCAAAAGATACAAGCCGTGCTGTTGCATATGAGCTTTGGATGAAAGCACCAAATCCAATGGTGACGTTTTTCAAGACTCTGGATGTGACGAATCTTGTTAAAGTAAGCAGAAAGAGAAAGATGAAGTTTAATATGCTGATGGATTACTGTATTGGAAAGGCAGCAGCAGGAGTGAAAAAGTTTTATATACTTCCTGTCGGCGACAAGCTGCTCCAATATGACCGGATCGCAGTGAATACGATCGTAAAAAACAAAGAAGGAGAGATTAATTCCTGTGACATCTATTATCAACCGGATTTAGAGGAGTATAATAAGCAGTATCTGAAATATACAACTCAGACGTCAGAAAAGTGCCAGGACAGAGATCTGTCAGAAGAATGTATGGTGATCGGCACATCAGCGATCATAGATACGGAAATTGACGGGGCAGTTGGGATGAACAGCGGTATTTTTAACAATCCTTTTATGATCTGGGGAAGATATAAAAAGAAATGGTTCCGATATGAGCTGCCTCTTTCCTTTCAATTTCACCATACACAAATGGACGGCGCTCATGCAGGAACGTTTCTGGCAAATCTCCAAAGGGAGATCAAAGAACTGAAATGAGCAGATTCAGCAAATAAAATGAAAAGAAAAATGAAAAAGAAAATTATAATTATTTTTGTGATATGTGCAGCTGTTATCCTGGGCGTTTTTCTTTATATAGGTTTCCGGTATCAAAATACTTCTCCGGAACGTCTTCCGAACAAATACAGCCAGGTTATCCCACAGGTCCACAGCAGGATAGATATGGATGGCGACGGCATAGATGACCAGGCGGATATCCTCCAAAGTGCATTGGACTATGTTGCTGCTAAGCCTGGATATAAAAGCAAATATTATCAGACAGGCTATCCGGACGACGGCTATGGAGTATGTACAGATGTGGTAGCATTTGCGCTGAAGACCGCCGGATATGACCTGATGACCTTGGTAGATGAGGATATCAGGGCAGATCAGGCAAGTTACAATATAGAACAGCCGGATAAAAACATTGATTTCAGACGGGTGAGAAATCTGAAAGTATATTTTGAGCACGAGGCAATAAGCCTTACTACAGATCTTTCCAAAATAGAAGAGTGGCAGGGCGGGGATATTGTAATATTTCAGGATCACATCGGCATTGTCTCCGACCGGAGAAATGAAAACGGCGTTCCCTATGTGATCCATCACAACAGCCCCTGGCAGAAAAAATATGAACAGGATATTCTGGAGAAGAGAGATGACCTGGTGGGACACTATCGGATTTCCCAATAGGCTGTCTGGAAAGACGCCGGGAAAATTGAAGAAAATGAAGGATACGGTAAAGGAAACAGAGGGATATGGTAGAAGTAAAGTTTTATGATAAAGTGGAGGATTCTCTGCTGAAGTTTGCAGTGATCATAGCTAAAACAGAAGGAAAATGGATCTTCTGCAAACACAAAGAGCGGGATACTCTGGAAGTACCGGGAGGTCACAGAGAGGCTGGAGAAGCAATCCTGGAGACGGCGAAACGGGAATTGAAAGAAGAAACAGGAGCAGTGGATTTCCACATCCGGCCGGTCTGTGTGTATTCTGTGAAAGGGAAAACAAGAGTAGGTGAGGATCTGACAGATAACTGGACATATCCCCTGATCCAGCCCAAGCTTATTCAGGAAGCCAGATATAGAGGTTATCTATAAATACATGGAAGTGCATTTTAACAACAAGTGAAATCTTAGGAGGAAGCAGCATATGGATCGGCCTGTAACTACATTATTTATGCTTATGTCTGTAGATGGGAAAATCAGCACAGGCTCAACGGATGAGATGGATGTGGATAAGGATTTCCCTAAAATAGACGGAGTGAAAGAAGGATTACATCAATACTATGAGATTGAACAGACTACAGATCTGTGGGCATTTAATACCGGTCGTGTTCAGGCAAAGATGGGTGTCAATCAGAAAGAAATGCCTGAGAAGACACCGGTTTCCTTTGTTATATTAGATAATCACCATCTTACGGAACAAGGCGTCAGATATTTCTGTGCGTTATCAAAAGAATTTGTATTGATCACATCAAACAAAAGCCACCCTGCATTTGGTGTAGAGGAACAAAATTTACACATGATCTTTCAGGAGCAAATATCAATTTGTGAAGCTCTTAAATGTCTGAAACGTGACTATGGCTGTGAGCGGTTAACCGTACAGTCGGGAGGAATGGTCAACAGTTTATTTCTAAGGGAGAAACTCCTTGATTTTGTTGATATTGTGGTTGCCCCTGTTCTGATCGGAGGAAAGGAGACGGTCACATTAATAGACGGTCCTTCCTTAATGTCTGAAAGCGAGCTTTTCAAGGTAGGAGTGCTGAAACTGATCGAATGCAGTACCCTGCAGGATTCTTATGTACGTCTGAGATACAAAGTAATAAGCTAATACGATACGTCAGGAGAAAAAAATATGGAATTAAAACTGGTTAAAGGAAGCTATGAATATAAGGAGCAGATCATTGATATGCTCAAAGAATGGATGGATTATAACGAGAATCATCCGGAGGCCAACACATCACCCAATGCAATTTTTAGAAATAATTATGAGGATTTTAAATATTATCTGGCACACCTGGAATGTAAAGAACCCCGGGAAGGGCTGGTTCCGGATTCGACTTTCTTTTGTTTCGATGAAAAAAGAAATCTTATGGTAGGAGCAGTGAATATCCGTCATGATCTCAATGATTACCTCCTAAAGTACGGAGGACATATCGGCGATGGGATAAGGCCCAGCGAAAGGCGAAAAGGCTATGCCACGGAAATGATCCGGCTGGCATTGGAAGAATGCAGGAAACTTGGACTGACAAGGGTGTTAATGACTTGTGACAAAAATAATATCGGCTCGGCAAAATCCATTATCAGGAATGGCGGTATCTTGGAGAATGAAGTCCTGGAAAAAGGAGTTATCAAGCAGAGATACTGGATCGCCTTATAAGAGAATGGGGAAAATTGCTGTAAATCAGAATGTGGATTACAGTATGGGAATATAAGGGAGGAAACAGACACTTATGGATCCACTGTTTGTCAAAAAGGTATGTATTGACTGGACCCGGGTTCCGGTAAACAGCTATCTGAATCATATTCCGGCTCTGAAAGGCGTAGAGGAGATTTCATTCAGAAGTCCGGTGACTTATTTCGCAGGAGAAAACGGCACAGGAAAATCTACTCTGCTGGAAGGGATCGCTGTGGCCTATGGATTTAATCCGGAAGGAGGAAGCAGAAACTATTCCTTTTCTACCTATGATACTCACTCGGAACTTTGGGAAGCCATCACTCTTGTTCGTGGGATCAGGCAGAAGAAATGGGGTTACTTTCTCAGGGCAGAAAGCTTTTACAATGTGGCCACGAAAGAGATGGAATATGCAGATGGTTCCCATCCTTCTATGAACTTTCATGAAAGGTCTCACGGGGAAAGCTTTCTGGCCCTTATGCAGAGCAGACTGTCTTCACCGGGACTCTACATTCTGGACGAGCCAGAGGCAGCCCTTTCTCCTCAGAGACAGCTGACCCTTTTGCTTGAAATGAAAAAAGCAGTGGAAATCGGCGCCCAGTTTGTGATCGCCAGCCATTCTCCTATACTTTTAGGGTATCCTGGAGCAGAGATCCTGTCTTTTGACAGGGGCAGGATAGAAAAAATCCAATACGAAGAAACAGAAAGCTATCAGGTAACAGAAATGTTTATCAACAACAGAGAATATTTGTTAAAAAGGCTTTTTTCCAATGAGCAGGAGGATGGCGAGTAAAATTCTTAGATTGATTAAAAAGGGAAATTTGTGTTTATAAACATGAAATGAAATTTGCGGAGATGATTTTATGGAAGATTTTATGCTGCATTTAGAACAGATCATACCAGAAAAAGATTGTTTGAAACTTGTGAAAAAGGAAGCGGAAAATTATTATAAACAGCATTCGATTGAGGAATGCTTTACTACTGGATTAGAATTATATCAGTCGGAAAATTTTCAAATACAGGAAGTAGGTGTTTTCCTGCTGGGATATGCCGCTTGTCAAAATATAAATGCATTATCATATCTAAAGGAAACGGTAAGCCAGCATGAAAGCTGGAAGGTCCAGGAAATCCTGGCAATGGCCTTTGATAATTACTGTAAAATTACCGGATATGAGACCGCACTGCCAGTTATTACAGAATGGCTGAACAGTGATCAGGCTAACGTGAGACGGGCTGTTTCAGAAGGCTTGAGAATATGGACAAGCCGCCCTTATTTTAAGGAAAATCCTTTAATTGCAATACAACTATTATCCTCCCGCAAAAATGATGAAAGCGAATATGTACGGAAATCGATAGGAAATGCCTTGAGAGATATAAGCAAAAAGTATCCGGAACTGATTTTAAAGGAACTGAATTCCTGGGAACTTTCGTCTAAAGAGATAAAACAGGTATACAAATTGGCGGGTAGATTTTTGAACATAATATAAAAAGACTTTATCTTATCTGCCTGAGGTCGAATGCGGGTTATGAAAATAAAAGAAATCAAAAAATATAGAAATGCACATAGAATCATGAAGGACTTCCTGATGATCAGATATATATGTCTAGCTGTTATCTTTATAATGCTCATTCTGGCAGGGTTGATCGGGATTCTTTCCATAAAGTATCATTCGGATACTGGTATTACGCTCTTGCTGTTTGCGGGAATATGTATTCTCATAGGGATTATTTCGCAGATCGCAATACAAGACAACAGGATAGATCAGGAAAGTCTGCAAAGAGCAGATTCTGAACTGCCGGACAGCCTGAAATTTACCGGGAGAAAAGGGCTTATAGGACCGGTCTGCTATGTTACAGAGCATTTTTTAGTTATTATCCAAGGCGGCTTTCTCCGGATCCTGCCGATAAAGGATATCCTTTCTATGGAAATCAAAAAAACGCAAGGCGGTTATTATTTCAGACGCTGTTTTCTGGAAATCACAACGAATGAAAAAACATATCAGATAGGACTTGCGGAAAGTATGCCGGATACGGAGATGAAAAATATGATCGCACAGATCTGGAATAAAAAAGAATGAAGCTTAAGGTTCCCGTTGTCCATTCCTTATTAACAGGAATCACTATAGGCGTGATCTTTTTGCTTTTGGGATTTTACAGAACAGAAACAAAGATAAAAAACAGGTTTTCTGAACATTGAGCAGATATTATGTTGGAGAGGAGATTCTTATGGATAGTTTTATGGAAGCTTTGTTAAGTGAGAAAACAGATAAGATTCCAGAGGAGTATGACTGGTTTGCTCCGCTGATCGGGGACTGGGATTTTGAGTATCATGACGGCTATCATACAGATACGCTCAGAACTGTAAAAGGAGAGTGGATCTTTCGGAGGGTTTTGAATGGCGCAGGAATCGAGGATCTGTTTATATGTCCTTCCAGGGAAACTATGAAGTCGGATCCCCAGCCGGACGGAGAGTATGGAATGGCGATCCGAATGTTTAATGCCAAAGAAAAATGTTATGATATGACATATACCTGCGAAAAGTATATGACTCGTCTTCGCTTTGTAAAAGACAGTGGCAAACTGATAGGAACAGTCCTGGATGATCCTTTTCAGAAATGGATCTTTTCTGATATACAGGCAGAAAGTTTCCACTGGCAGAATGTAACGGTTCTGGAAAACGGGGAATGGCAGGTAAACAGTAATGTTTACGCAAAACGGAGAAAATAGTCATGCGATAACAGAACCTTTTCCCGAGAATACAAAAGGATCCTGCTGTATTCCAGAAAAAGGGGATGTCCCAGCCTGATCCTGGAATTTAAATATACCAGAAATGAGTCGGAGAACCTGGAAGACCTGGCGCTGAAAGCCATCGAACAGATCAAAGAGAAAAATTACAGTGCAGGCATGACCGGTCAGGTCTGGTATGTGGGCCTTGCTCATCGGGGAAAAAAGGCAGCAGTAAAGTGGAAAAAGCAGATTGACTTTACGGATGAGTGAAGAATATAATGAAAGACAGAAAGAGAAAGCCGGGCTGGCAACAGGGAGAGGGCGCCGGCTTTCCTGTACAGCGGAATCTGCCACAGCAGATATTAAAATTTATAATGACAGATGTAAAGAAGCGAGCAGTGTTATCACGTAAGTCCAGCGGATAGGCACTGCTTTTTCTTTACAGGAAAGGACAAGAGAAAATGATTAGACAACTGGCGAAAAGTATCCGGGAGTATAAGCGGGCTTCCATCGCTACGCCGATCCTGGTGAGCTTCGAGGTGCTGATGGAGTGCACGATTCCCTTTATTATCGCACGGCTGGTCAACGAGGTGAAAGGCGGCTGCGATATGGAGGAGATCCTGGGATATGGAGGAATCCTGGTCTGTATGGCCATACTGTCCCTTTTGTTCGGTGGGCTGGCAGGGTCTACCTGCGCCACGGCTTCCTGCGGGCTGGCAAGGAATCTGCGGAAGGATATGTTCTACAGTATCCAGGGGTATTCTTTTGAGAACATTGATAAGTTTATGACCTCTTCTCTGGTTACCAGGATGACTACAGATATCACGAATGTGCAGAATGCCTATATGATGATCATCCGTACGGCGATCCGTTCGCCCCTTATGCTGATCTTTGCCTTTGTGATGGCATTTGTTATGGGCGGCAGGATGGCATGGATCTTTCTTTTTGTGGTGCCGGTCCTGGCCTTCGGACTGTCACTGGTTATTTATAAGACCATGCCCCTCTTCCGGAGAGTGTTTAAAAAATACGACAGACTGAACAGCTCTATTCAGGAGAATATCAAAGCCATGCGGGTAGTGAAGTCTTTTGTCCGGGAAGACTATGAGCAGGAAAAGTTTGACCGGGCGGCTGAAGATGTATGCACAGACTTCACCAGAGCAGAGCGTATCCTGGCTCTGAACAGTCCTTTAATGCAGTTTTGTATCTATACGGTGATGACTTTTGTATTGTCTTTCGGCTCTTATACGATCATTACATCCAGAGGCCTGGATCTGGATGTGGGACAGCTTTCCTCCCTGCTGACCTACAGTTTTATGATGCTGAACAGTCTGATGATGCTGTCTATGGTATTTGTTATGATCACAATGGCAGGGGAATCGGGAAAGAGGATCGCAGAAGTACTAGAAGAAAAAAGCACCTTATCCAACCCGGAAAATCCCGTATATGAAGTAAAAGATGGATCCATATCTTTTGAACATGTGAGCTTTAAATATGCGAAAGAGGCGAAACGCCGGGTTTTAAAGAATATTGATCTGGATATCCGCTCCGGAGAGACCATTGGCATTATCGGGGGTACAGGCTCTTCCAAGTCTTCCCTGATCCAGCTGATCTCCCGTCTGTATGATGTGACGGAGGGGGCTGTGAAGGTAGGGGGCGTAGACGTAAGAGATTATGATCTGGAAACCCTGCGTAATCAGGTGGCGGTAGTCCTTCAGAAAAATATCCTTTTTTCCGGTACCATCCGGGATAATCTCCGTTGGGGAAACAAGGAGGCTACAGATGAGGAACTGGTCCAGGCCTGCAAGATGGCCTGCGCCGATGAGTTTATTTCCCAGTTTCCTGATGGATACGACACTTACATAGAACAGGGAGGAGCCAATGTATCCGGCGGCCAGAAGCAGCGGCTCTGTATTGCCAGAGCCCTTCTGAAAAAGCCGAAAATACTGATCCTGGATGATTCCACCAGTGCGGTGGATACCAGAACAGATGCCAGGATCCGGAAGGCCATGAAAGATTACATTCCGGAAACTACCAAGATCATTATCGCCCAGCGGACGGCTTCTGTAGAGGACGCAGACCGGATCATTGTCATGGAGGGCGGCGAGATCAATGCCATCGGCACCCATGAGGAGCTGCTGGCATCTAATGAAATATACAGGGAGATCTATACTTCCCAGAATAAGGAGGGGAACCAGCTTGGAGAATAAGAAGAAAAATATTGTTGGAAGACTTTTAAAAACCATGCTTGGTTTTTATCCGGTGATGCTGCCGGCGACGATTGCCTGCATTGTATTTAATGCAGTGGTAAGCTCTATACCCTCTGTTTTTATGCAGAATATCATTGCTGTTATAGAGAATAACTGGCAGGAAGGAGACTGGGGAGCAGTGGGCGGCCAGATCCTGAGACTGGTTTCCATACTGGCAGTTTTTTATATCCTCTCTCTGGCAGCAGGCTTTACTTTTAATCAGCTGATGGCGATTATGACCCAGGGAACGCTGAAAAAAATGCGGGAAAAGATGTTTGGAAAAATGCAGCGCCTTCCCATTAAATATTTTGATACCAATGATCACGGGGATATTATGAGTTATTATACCAATGATATCGACACGCTCCGCCAGATGATCTCCCAGAGCTTTCCCCACCTTCTTATATCCGGCGTAACGGTGCTTACCATCTTCGGGATCATGGTGTATTATTGTCTCTGGCTGACCCTGGTAGTGGTCCTTGGGGTAGCGGTAATGACTGTGCTCATCAAGAAGGTAGGGGGCGGTTCGGCGAAATTTTTCATTAAGCAGCAGAATGCCCTGGGAAAAGTGGAAGGCTTTGTAGAAGAAATGATGTACGGACAGAAAGTCATCAAAGTTTTCTGCCACGAAGAAGAAAGTGAAGCAGACTTTGACCGTTATAATGATATCCTTTTTGAAGAATCCAGAAAGGCAAATCAGTATGCTAATATACTGGGCCCTATTTTGAATAATATCGGAAATATCCTTTATGTATTGGTAGCTATTACAGGAGGG
>DWUX01000004.1 GCA_019120545.1 Candidatus Blautia stercoripullorum
GATCCAGATTGACAACTCTATTGACAAGATGCCGGAGATATCTGTCAAGGTAAACGAAAGACAAGGATCGATCATGTAGGAAAATACAGAAAGGAGGAAACAAAAATGGGAGAATATGCAGTTGAAATGCTGAATATAACCAAGAGATTTCCTGGCATTGTGGCAAATGACAACATCACCCTGCAGCTGAAAAAAGGGGAAATCCATGCACTCCTGGGAGAAAACGGAGCAGGAAAATCTACTTTGATGAGCGTGCTGTTTGGCCTGTATCAGCCGGAGGAAGGAGAGATCCGGAAAGACGGAAAAACCGTACAGATCAAGAATCCCAATGATGCCAACGCCTTGGGAATCGGTATGGTGCATCAGCATTTTAAGCTGGTAGAATGTTTCTCTGTACTGGATAATATTATCCTTGGCGCAGAGCCGGTACAGGGAGGATTTTTAAAGAAAGACGAAGCAAGGAAAAAGGTTATGGATCTGTCTTCCAGATACCATCTCCAGATCGATCCCGATGCTATTGTGGAAAATATCACAGTGGGAATGCAGCAGAGAACGGAAATTTTGAAAATGCTGTACCGGGATAATGAAATCCTGATTTTTGACGAGCCTACGGCAGTGCTGACTGTACAGGAGATCGAAGAGCTGATGCAGATCATGAAAGGCCTTGCAAAAGAAGGAAAGAGTATCCTTTTTATTTCTCACAAGCTCAATGAAATCATGGAAGTTTCTGACAGATGTACGGTTCTTCGGAAGGGAAAATATGTAGGTACAGTAGAGACAAAAGATACCACTCCTGAGAAGCTGTCTGCAATGATGGTGGGAAGAAATGTAAGCTTTAAAGTAGAGAAGAAACCTGCCAAACCAGGGGATGTAGTGCTGGACGTAAAGCATATGACCGTTGGCGGACAGAACAAAAAAGACGCAGTTCAGGATGTGAATTTCCAGGTACGGAAAGGAGAAATTGTCTGTGTAACAGGAATTGACGGAAATGGTCAGACGGAGCTGGTCTACGGACTGTCTGGCCTGGAGCCTCTGAAAAGCGGAAATATCCTTATGAATGGAAAAGACATTACCCATACTCCTATCCGTCAGCGTTCTGTTATGGGCATGAGCCATATTCCTGAGGACCGGCATAAACATGGACTGGTCCTGGACTATTCTCTGGAGGATAACCTGGTGCTGCAGAGATACTTTGAACCTCAGTTTACGAACAAATTCGGAGTGCTGAAGAGAAAAGAAATCCGGGAATATTCAGATCATTTGATCGAAGAGTATGATATTCGTTCCGGCCAGGGCTCGGCAACTACTGTTCGTTCCATGTCCGGAGGAAATCAGCAGAAGGCCATTATTGCCAGGGAGATTGATAAGAATCCGGATCTTCTTATCGCTGTGCAGCCTACACGAGGAGTAGATATCGGGGCTATTGAGTTCATTCACAAACAGCTTATTGAACAGAGAGATGCGGGAAAAGCCGTGCTTTTAGTCAGCCTGGAACTGGATGAAGTTATGGACGTGCCGGATCGGATTCTGGTAATGTACGAAGGGAAACTGGTCGGAGAATTCAAACCCGATGAGGTGACGGTTGAGGAATTGGGACTTTATATGACCGGTGCTAAAAAACAGGAGGTGTAGGATATGAATACGAAAAAAGAAAAGAAAGGATTCCTGGAAATCGCCGGTGTGCAGACTGTGATCGCCTCTCTGATCTGTATTATCCTGGGACTGCTGGTAGGATATGTTGTGCTGTTATGCATTAACCCGGCAGAAGCCTGGAGCGCAATGACCGCAATCCTGAAAAACTTTTTATACTTCCCCAGACCAGAAGTGGCTCTGGAATATTTCGGAAGTACCCTTGCCAAGACTGCCCCTCTTCTTATGTGTACGCTGTCTATCTTGTTTGCCTATAAAGTAGGACTTTTCAATATCGGAGCTTCCGGACAGTATGCGGTGGGAGCAGGGCTGGCCCTTTACCTGGCACTGGCCTTCCAGATGCCCTGGTATGTGTGCATGATCGCAGCCATGATCGGCGGAGGCATCCTGGGGGGCATTGCAGGAATTTTGAAGGCTTACTTAAATGTAAACGAAGTTATTGCGGGAATCATGCTGAACTGGATCAGCCTTTACAGTGTGAACATGCTTCTGACCAATGTAAAGGAGTCCAGCACTACCTATACAATGGCTCTGAAGACTAATGCTCCCGGAGCCTTGATCCCAAGTCTGGGACTGGACGGGCTGTTTTCCAACAACCGTTATGTGACCATTGCCATTCCTCTGGCGGTTATCATCGCCATTCTGGTGTGGTTCCTGATGAGTAAAACAAAACTGGGATATGAGCTGAAAGCTACAGGACTGAATAAAAATGCAGCAAAATATGCAGGTATGAAAGAAAAGAGAAATATGATCCTTACCATGGTGATCGCAGGCTGTCTCTCCGGACTTGGAGCCTCATTCCTTTACCTGAGCGGGATCGAGCAGTGGTCCTGCGCCCAGACAGCAGTTCCGGCTATGGGCTTTAACGGAATCGCAGCAGCTTTCCTTGGGGGACTGAATCCTATCGGAAGTGTTTTCTCCGCATTTTTCATCCAGCACATTACAAGCGGCGGCTCTTATGTGGATAAGATGGTATACTGTGCCCAGATTTCTGACCTGATTTCAGCAATCATCATTTACTTCTGCGGCTTTGTATTATTCTTTAAACACTGCATGAACAGAAAAGGGAAAAAGTAGGAAAGGAGGAAGAAAAGGATGGCACTATTATTACAATATACATTAATTTATGCCTCAGTACTGATGCTGGTAGCCCTGGGCGGATGCTTTTCGGAACGAAGCGGCGTAATTAACCTGGGCTTAGAGGGAACCATGGTCATCGGCGCCCTGGGCGGAGCTCTGGTAATGAAATACATGGGGAATCTTCCGGCGGCTCTTATGATCCTGGCAGTTGTGATCGGAAGTATCCTTTTCGGTATGGTTTATTCTCTTCTGCTGGCAGTATCGGCAATTAATTTTAAAGCAGACCAGACCCTTATCGGAACGGCTATGAACCTTCTTGGAACAGCGGCTGCTACAGTATTTGTAAAAGCGATCAATATGTCAGAAAATGTAAACAACGTTTCTTCCTCGATCCAGTACATCGAACAGAGAAAAGCGTTTTCCGCCTTTAAGATCGGAAATTTTGAGGTGAGCTGGTTTATGATCCTGGCAGTTATCCTTCTGATCATTGCCCATATTATTCTTTATAAAACCAGATTTGGCCTTCGCCTGCGGGCCTGCGGCGAGCACCCTCAGGCAGCAGATTCTGTGGGAATCAACGTATATAAAATGCGTTATGCAGGCGTTCTGATTTCCGGGGCTTTCGGAGGCCTTGGAGGAATCGTTTACATTACAGCAGGAGTCAGTGAATGGAAGTTTGAGAACGGCGTTGCCGGCTTCGGATTCCTTGCTCTGGCAGTTATGATCTTTGGTCAGTGGGAACCAAAACTCATCGGACTGGCAGCCCTTCTTTTTGGATTATTCCGGGCTCTGTCCAATGTATATTCAGGATTCGACATTCTGGAAGCACTGAACATACCAAGTGCAGTTTACAACATGCTTCCTTATATTATTTCTCTTGTGGTGCTGGCACTGTTCTCAAGGAACTCCAGAGCGCCGAAAGCGGAAGGCATCCCCTACGACAAAGGACAGCGATAAGGAATATCCCCGCTGTCTGGGGACAGAAAATTTAAAAATCAGTAAGGAGAAGATCCCATGGAAAGATTTGCCATCAGAGGCCATATCTGTTACAGTGAAGATAAGAACAAAATACGGACCACAGAGCATGGGTATGCAGTATGCGAAAACGGAAAATGCCTGGGAGTCTTTGAGGCCCTCCCGGAGGAATGGAAAGGGATTCCCTGTGTGGACTACGGGGAGAAACTGATCATTCCGGGGCTTGTTGACCTTCATGTCCATGCTCCCCAGTATACCTTTCGGGGACTGGGGATGGACATGGAGCTGATTGACTGGCTGAATACCCATACTTTTCCGGAAGAGGAGAAATATCAGAATACAGAATATGCCCAAAAGGCGTATTCGATATTCATAGACGACCTCCTTCACAGCTCCACTACAAGGGCCTGCGTCTTTGCCACCTGCCATAAGGAGGCTACCTTATGGCTGATGGAAAAGATGGAGGAAGCAGGACTGGCAGGATATGTGGGTAAGGTAAATATGGATAGAAACAGCCCGGAAGGACTCTGTGAGAAAAGCACTGAAAGGTCAGCAAAGGATACAGAAGAGTGGCTCCTGGCATCTGCAGGCCTTTCCAATGTCAGGCCGATTCTGACTCCAAGATTTATCCCCACATGCTCAGAGGAGTTGATGGAGAGACTTTCTGAACTCCAGAAAAAATACCGGCTGCCAGCCCAGTCTCACCTTTCAGAAAATCTCAGTGAGATAGAATGGGTGAGGGAGCTCTGTCCTGAAGCTACATGCTATGGCGATGCTTACCGGCTTCACGGTCTCTTCGGGGGAGACTGCCCAACTGTCATGGCTCACTGTGTTTACAGCAATGCAGAGGAAATCCAGATGATGAAAGAGCAGGGAGTGTTTATTGCTCACTGTCCGGAGTCTAATGCAAATCTGGCGTCGGGAATCGCACCGGCCAGGAAATATTTAGATCAGGGACTGAAGATGGGACTGGGCACAGATGTAGCTGCAGGCACCTCCCTTTCCATGTTCCGGGCCATGGCTGCAGCCATTCAGTGTTCAAAGCTCCGGTGGAGGATACAGGATGAGAGCCTTGCTCCTCTGACTGTAGAGGAAGTATTCTACCTTGCCACAAAAGGGGGAGGAGAATTCTTCGGAAAGGTGGGAAGTCTGGAGCCTGGCTATGAATTTGACGCAGTAGTCATTGATGACGGAATGCTCCGCCACGCCCGGAAACTTTCTCCAAAAGAGCGGCTGGAGCGGCTGATCTACCTGGCAGAGGACAGACAGATCCAAGCAAAATATATCAAAGGAAAACAGGTGCTTCCTATATAAAAGGACTATAGGTGACGAAAGATGGAAAACAAATATCTGGCAAAGATCCTGCCTTTTTTAAACGAAATAGAAAAGGAGAGAAGAGAGCAGTTTGAAGGGTATTTTCGGACAGCTCCCATGTGGCTGATGGACACCTTTGTGGTGGAAGAACTGGAAAAAGGAACCATATTTGTCCAGGAGGGTGAGCCTGCGGACATGATCTACCTGATAGGAAAGGGTCTTATCAAAGCCACAGATTACAGAATTTACGGTATTAACTATGACTTTACAGTTTTCGACAAAGTCTATGCTTTCGGCGGGATGGAAGTGATCATTAATCTGGACAAATACCAGACAACTCTTCAGACAGTGACAAAATGTACAGTGCTGAAAATTCCCAAAGAAGGCTTTAAAAAATGGCTGGATTCCGACATTGTAGCCCTTCAGCAGGAAAGCAGACTGATGGGAGAATACCTTCTGGAGCAGGCCCGGGACAGCCGGATGCTTTTATTCCTCCAGGGGGCAGACCGGGTGGCCTTTCTTCTAATGAAACGGTATCGGAAATATGCCGAGAATGGGGTCATGAAGATGAAAGGAGACCGGCAGGAACTGTCGGATTTTACGGGATTGTGTGTAAAGACCATCACTCGTTCCATTAAGAAATTTAAAGAAAGCGGGTTGATCACCACCCAGGGAAGCTATATTCTCATTAACTATGAACAGTACTGCCGGATGGAAAAAATGATATCGGAAATCCTGGCGGAAGATTTATGAGAGGAGTGGAAATATGGAAAATAAATTAAAGACTTGCCTGGCAAGTATCAGAGAAAAAACAGATTTCAAACCAGAAGTTGCCCTGATCCTGGGAAGCGGACTGGGAGACTATGCGGAAGGTATTAAGATAGAAACTACTGTGGATTACTCGGATATTGAAGGATTTCCCGTGTCTACAGTAAAAGGCCACAAAGGACGTTTTGTTTTCGGATATGTAGGAAAAGTTCCTGTGGTGATCATGCAGGGAAGAGTTCATTATTATGAAGGATACTCTATGTCTGATGTGGTGCTGCCCACAAGGTTAATGGGCCTTTTAGGAGCAAAAAAACTGATCCTTACCAATGCAGCAGGAGGAATCAATGAGAACTTCCAGCCGGGAGATTTTATGATGATCACTGACCAGATCGCAACAGGCGTCCCCAGCCCCCTGATAGGACCAAACCTGGAGGAGCTTGGAGACCGGTTCCCGGATATGAGCGAAGTCTACAGCAAAAGAATCCGGGAGGTAATCCGGAAATCTGCCGAAGAATGCGGAATCCATCTCCAGGAAGGGGTCTATGTACAGCTTACCGGACCAAATTATGAGACTCCTGCAGAAGTCCGGATGTGCCGGATCTGGGGAGGAGACGCTGTGGGAATGAGTACTGCCTGCGAGGCTATGGCTGCCCGCCATATGGGAATGGAGATTGGAGGAATCTCCTGTATCACTAACCTGGCCGCAGGACTGTCAGACAAAAAACTGGATCACAAAGAAGTGCAGGAAACTGCGGACAGAGTTTCCGTGCAGTTCAAAGAACTGGTTACTAAAATTATAGAAAAGGTGTGATTATATGGATATAGAACAGCTTCCAAAACTTGACCTCCACTGTCATCTGGACGGCTCTCTTACAAAGGCCATGATAGAGAGACACCTGGGGAAAGAGGTGACCAAGGAGGCGCTGACTGTATCCCAGGACTGCCGGAGCCTTACGGAATATCTGGAGAAATTTGACCTGCCGCTGCAGTGTCTCCAGGATGAGAAAGGACTGGAAGAAGGGGCCTATACTTTTGTGGAAGAGATCGCAAAAGAGAAAGTGGAATACATAGAAGTCCGGTTTGCTCCTATGCTTTCCGTACATGAAAATTTAAGCTGCAGACAGGTGATCGAGGCAGTGAGGAAAGGAATGGAACGGGGAAAGGAAGATTTCCAGGTACATTATGGGATTATTGTGTGCGCTATGAGGAACCACAGTGAAGAAGAGAACCTGGCAATGCTGAAATGCGCCAGAGAATACCTGGGAGAAGGGGTATGTGCTCTGGATCTGGCAGGGGATGAATCTGCGTATCCTACGGCTTGGTTCCGGAATATTTTCCAGGAGGCAAAACGCCTGGGGATGCCTTATACCATCCACTCCGGGGAGACCGGAAACCTGGAAAATGTCCGGGAAGCCTGGGAGCTGGGCGCTGCCAGGATCGGCCACGGGATTGCCTTGAAAAAAGATCCGGAACTGATGAAGGCATATGCCAAGACTGGTATCGGCGTAGAAATGTGCCCTACAAGCAACTTCCAGACAAAGGCAGTCCAGAGCTGGCAGGATTATCCTCTTCGCCAGTTTCTGGATGCAGGGATCAAAGTTTCTGTAAACACAGATAACCGGACCGTCAGCGGGACGACTATGACTCAGGAATTAACGAAAGTTTACGAACAATACGGCCGGGACGAGGAACTGATCTTTACCCTCCTCAGGAGCGCTGCAGATACAGCTTTTGACCCGGAGATCAAAGAAATATTTGAGAAAAAATGGAAAGGAATCTGAGATGGATAAAAAAGAAATTTTAAAATATGTAGACCATACTTTACTGACACAGACTGCAACATGGGAGGAGATCCGGCAGATCCTGGATGACGCCATAAAATACGGAACAGCCTCCGCCTGTATTCCGGCTTCCTATGTGAAACAGGCTGCGGAATATGTAGAGGGAAAACTGCCTATCTGTACGGTGATCGGTTTTCCAAATGGCTACAGCACCACAGCCGCTAAGGTATTTGAGACAAAGGATGCAGTTGCAAACGGAGCTTCCGAGATCGATATGGTCATTAATATCGGCAAGCTGAAAGATAAGAAGTACGAAGAAATCGAAGAGGAGATCCGGCAGATCCACCAGGCTTGCGGCGGCAGGATCCTGAAGGTGATCATCGAGACCTGTCTGCTCACAGAGGAAGAAAAAATAAAAATGTGCGAGATCGTTACAAAGGCAGGGGCAGAATATATTAAAACATCTACGGGATTTTCCACCGGAGGGGCTACCTTTGCAGATGTGGAACTGATGAGAAAACATGTGGGAAAAGATGTGAAGGTAAAGGCTGCCGGGGGCATTTCTTCCTTTGACGACGCAGAAGAATTTATCCGTCTGGGGGCAGAGAGACTTGGCACCAGCAGACTGGTCAAGATCATGAAAAACAGCCCGGACGCAGGGAAGGGATATTAAAGGGATCCGCAAAATGATCTTTACAGGAACTCCGGATTCTCACGAATCTTATCTGCAGACAATGGGTTTGAAAAAGTAAATGGAGTGATTGCTTTCCTAAAAGAAATCCAGGTGGAGAAAGTTGAAGAAGCCGTCTATAAAAATACACAGGCCCTCTTCTTCTGTCACCAAAGATAAAAATAAAATTATGGAAATCTGTATCAGAGTTATGATTGCATATCGGAAAAAGCCGAGGTATAATAGGGCTGTTTGTCCAAAGCCAGGTCCAAAGTTCCGGGAGCTTCGGCAGGGACGGCATAAATATTTCGCATGATGTGCAGGGAGACTATTATATGAAAACTCTGAAAGATTTTTTTAGAAAAGAGACGGTTTTCTGTGTCTCTTTTCTGCTTGCTGTTATTTCAGCGGCAGCGGTGAGGCCGGACTCGGCTTATCTGTCTTATCCGGATTACCGGACGCTGGCGCTGCTGTTTTGTTTTATGATCATTGTAGCCGGATTCCGGTGGCTGGGTGTGTTTTCCCTTCTGGGAGAAACCTTATTAAAGAAGGCCAGCAGCCTGCGGAATTTATCTGTGCTTATGGTGCTGCTGTGTTTCTTTTCCAGTATGATCATTACCAATGATGTAACTTTGATCACTTTTGTACCCTTTACTATACTGGTATATCAGATGATCAAACGGGAGGACAGGATCCTTAGGATCGTGGTGCTTGAGACCATTGCAGCTAATCTGGGAAGTATGGCTACGCCCATAGGAAATCCTCAGAACCTCTATTTATATTCTATGTCCGGAGTCACTCTGGGAGAATTCGCCCGGGCAGTCTGGCCCTATGCGGGACTTTCCCTGATCCTTCTGGTGTGTATCCTTTTTACCGAAAAAAATGAAGCCTTTGAGAGCATATCTGTAAAGGAAGAAAAAGAAGTTCAGATAGGAAAATCTCTTCCCCAGCTTTTTGCATTTGCCGCTCTGCTTTTGCTGTGTCTGCTGGTAGTCTTCAGGATCTTTCCATATGTTCCGGTACTGATCTGCGTAGCAGCAGCAGTCCTGGCAGTGAACAGGAGACTATTTGGAAAAGTAGATTATTTCCTGCTTCTGACCTTTCTGTGCTTTTTCGTTTTTATCGGAAACATGAAGCGGATCCCGGAGATCAGCAGCACCCTGGCCTCTCTTGTCCAGGGAAAGGAACTGTGGGCGGGAATCCTTACCAGCCAGGTTATCAGCAACGTTCCGGCAGCGATCCTGCTGTCAGGCTTTGCGGGGAATTTTTCCCTTCTCCTTACGGCGGTTAACCTGGGAGGCCTGGGAACCCTGGTGGCATCACTGGCAAGCCTGATTTCCTTTAAATTTTATACAGTGGAATATCCACGGAGAAAGGGAAGGTTTATGAAAGTCTTTACAGCCTGGAATCTTATTTTCTTAGGAATTCTCATCTGTGAAGCCCTTGTCCTTACATAATTGCAAAACGGAAGTCTCTCTGAAAAGAGAAGGCTTTCGTTTTTTAGGGGATTCTTCTGCTATAAGTAAAGAAAAAGATAAGAATCTCTCTTGTACGCCAGAATCTGGGGGCGTATAATGTGGGATATCAAGAGGATATGGAGGAGAAAAATAGAGGAAAATAGACGGGAAAAAGTCCTTTTTTCCAATACAGATCTGAGGAAGCTGATCAAGAGTATTTATATCTCTGCCTTTGCCATGAATATTCTGGTGGTGTTGGCTGTCCCTTTTGTGATCAGTATTTACGGATTGTCAGAAGAAGCCAGCAGTTATGCACGTCAGATCCTGTATTACCATTTTGCCTGTGTGGTGACTATCTGGCTCCTGTCCTTTTCTCTTCCAAACACCCTGAGAGCCGCGGCAGCTGTAAAGTTTACCATGGGGACGTCTATTCCTTCCATATGGGTATTCCGGATAGGATTCAGCGTGGTACTGGGCAGGGAGTATTCGGGGGATGGGTGGCTATGTTCATTGACTGGTTCTTCCGGTCTATATGCTTTGTCACCAGATACATAAGAGGAAAATGGAAACATGCAGCATTGGTATAGGACGAGAGAATAGGATGAATAAAAAAGCATTTAAAGAACCAAAGATTCCCTCAGAGCTGGCTGAAGTCAAGGATGCGCCGGGACTTATAGAAGCGGCCAGGGAAGAAGAGGGGGAGATTTTCAGGAGACAGTTTGCCGGGATTTTTCTGTCACGGATTGATGGAAGCTATGTCTCCTTTCAGCAGACAGTATTTCAAAACTGCAAATTTCTGGGCTGCAGTTTTGACAGAGCCAGCTTTACCGACGTAAAATTTATAAATTGTGATTTTTCCAATTCCAGCATGAACGACATCTATTTCAAAAGCTGCGCTTTTGAAAACTGCAAGGCCCGGGGAACAGATTTTTACGGCAGCAATTTCCGCCATGTCTCTATTGAGAACTGCAATTTCAGAGATGCAGGGATGGACGCCGTGCGTATGAGCTATGTAAAAGCTTATCATACAGACTTTACTGAAGCCAGCATGAGCAAATGCAATATTACCAATGTGGATTGGAAAGACGACTGCTTTAAAAATGTCAGTTTCTTTAAAACCTGGCTTAGGAACATTGATTTTACAGAATGCGATATTTCAGGCATTGTGATTTCTGACGCAAAAGACGAACTGCGGGAAGTGATCGTGAACCTGGAACAGGCCATTGTGCTGGCCAAGAGATTGGGAATCGTGATCAAAGAGCTGGAGAAATAAAAACAGCCGGCATTTTAAAAACAGAATAGGGTATATTTTACGGTCTCCTTTATTATCGGCCTCTGTACTGTAATTGAAGGGGATTTTGCCCTTGTAAAATAGAGGGGGATACTCTATAATGAAGTGGACGATCCAGCCTGGAGACAAAACGCTGGATCAGAATTTTTCAAATGATGATGATAAAAAGAACAGGAGGGCACTTTCTTGAAGAGAGAAACCGTTATTGTACTTGACTTCGGCGGCCAGTATAATCAGCTGATCGCAAGACGTGTACGTGAATGCAATGTTTACTGCGAAATCTATTCTTATAAAACAGATATTGAAAAGATTAAAGAAATCCAGCCGAAAGGTATTATTTTTACCGGCGGCCCTAACAGCGCCTATCTGCCGGATTCTCCCACATACACAAAAGAAATTTTTGAACTGGGCGTGCCTATTCTGGGGATCTGCTATGGTTCTCAGTTGATGATGCACCTGCTGGGAGGAACTGTGGAAAAGGCTCCTGTGAGAGAGTACGGAAAAATCGAAGTAACGGTTGATCAGAATTCCAAACTCTTTGAGAACGTGTCTGAGAAGACCATCTGCTGGATGAGCCATAACGACTATATTTCCAAACCGGCTCCCGGATTTGAGATCATCGCCCACACGGCAGACTGCCCTGTGGCTGCAGTAGAAAATACAGAAAAGAAGCTTTACGCAACCCAGTTCCATCCGGAAGTCCTTCATACAAAAGAAGGAAAGAAAATGCTTTCCAACTTTGTCTATAATGTATGCCAGTGCTCCGGAGACTGGAAGATGGATTCCTTCGTAGAAGAAACCATCAAAGCCATCCGCGAAAAAGTAGGAGACGGAAAAGTGCTGTGCGCTCTTTCCGGCGGTGTAGACTCCTCTGTGGCAGCAGTTCTCCTCTCCAAAGCAGTAGGAAATCAGCTGACCTGTGTGTTCGTAGACCACGGCCTTCTTCGCAAAAACGAAGGAGACGAGGTTGAGGCAGTATTCGGTCCGGAAGGCCCTTATGACCTGAACTTCATCCGTGTAAATGCTCAGGAAAGATTTTACGGCAAATTAAAAGGGGTAACAGAGCCTGAGAAAAAACGTAAGATCATCGGCGAAGAATTCATCCGCGTATTTGAAGAAGAAGCAAAGAAGATCGGCGCAGTAGATTTCCTGGTACAGGGAACCATCTACCCTGACGTGGTAGAAAGCGGCGTTGGAGGAGAGTCCACGGTAATCAAATCCCACCACAACGTAGGAGGACTGCCTGACTATGTCGATTTCAAAGAAATCATCGAGCCTCTCAGGGATCTGTTTAAAGACGAGGTGCGCCAGGCAGGCCTGGAGTTGGGCATTCCGGATTACCTTGTATTCCGCCAGCCATTCCCCGGCCCGGGACTGGGAATCCGTATCATCGGGGAAGTAACTGCCGAGAAGGTAAAAATGGTCCAGGATGCAGACGCTATCTGGAGAGAAGAAATCGCCAAGGCAGGCATCGACAGAGAAATCGGCCAGTACTTTGCAGCACTGACCAATATGCGGTCTGTGGGAGTTATGGGAGACGAGAGAACCTATGACTACGCCATTGCACTGAGAGCAGTGACCACAACAGACTTCATGACAGCAGAGAGCGCAGAGATCCCATGGGAAGTGATCGGAAGAACAACCAGCAGGATCGTGAATGAAGTGAAACACATTAACAGGGTACTTTACGATTGCACGGGGAAACCACCGGCAACGATTGAGTTTGAGTAACGGACAGAACCCCGGAAATGCTGATAGAATGGGCATTTCCGGGGTTGATTTATGTCCTTTGGCTCTAAAATGGCTCTAATTGTTTTCTGTGAAGTTATTTTCGGAATAATAGCGGAAGGCTTTCACGATATATTCGCTGCTTCCTGCCCCGTATTGTGTATCCATTACCTTACTGAGATAATCGTTGGAATAGGTGTCCATTATAATCCTACAGTAGTTTTCTGTGCTGCCGATCAGTAGATTGGGGGCGGACGCCAGTGCGCCTGTTAAAATTTCTTCGACAATGTTTTGAACCGGTTTGGAAGCCACATCTTCCCCCTTATGAGAAGCCAGCTTAAGAAATTTATCTTCTGTCCGCATTTCTTCCGTTATCTGTGACTGCCACTTTTCCATAATTTCAGAGAAATGTTCCAGATTATGCTTCATTTCTTCGGTATATTTTTCAATACTGCCAAACTGCTGGATAGCGAGTTGGGCCACGTGGTCTTCATCATCTTTGATTTTCTGGATGAACATATCAAAATTTTCAATACTTCCCCAGTGCTGAATGACGGTTTCTGTCTGATTGAATTTGAAATTTTCCAAAGCGTTGATGTAATCAGATAGGTCAAATTCTTTAAAGCTCATACATTGTTCTCCTTTCTCAAGACGTTCGAGAAGCTGTATAAGCCGGTCAAGGCGATCCCGTTTCAGCAGGAACAGTTCTTTTTGCTTTTTAAAAGCAGCAATCCTGTCAAAATCTGGTTTCTCCAAAATCTCTTTTATTTCTTTTAGTGGAAATCCCAGTTCCTTAAAAAATAAGATTTGTTGTAAGGTCTGCAATGCGTTATCATCATACATTCGATAACCGGCTGCAGTGAGTTTACTTGGTTTCAGCAGCCCGATTTCATCATAGTATTGAAGTGTCCGTATGCTGACGCCAGTCAGCTTTGCAACCTGACTTATACTTTTCATCAAAACAGCTCCTCTCATCACAGGAAAAAACAGGAATGAGCGCCCATATCTGTTATTCCTTGAGAAAAGAATACAATATCACGCAACGTGAGAGTCAAGAGAGTTTGACGATTATTTTTCAGGATATACTTTTACAGCTATTCCAGAAACGCCCTTTTTGACGACAATATTCGTATCAACTAAATGCTGTTTAATCTGCTCACAGGTTTCGTTCATCTGTGCCACCTCCTGCTGGAATGCTTCTTCACTTGGAAATGCGTCTTTGGAGGCAAGCAGATTTTCCTGCCATTTCTTTGTTTTAGCAAACTTAGCCAACCGGTCATTGATTTCCGGGTGCTTAAAACGGATATAGATTGTCTCTGGAATGAGATTTCCATCCTCATCTTTATCTCCGTCAATTTCCATATCTATCTGATCGTCCATTTTAAAAAGTAAGGTAAGCACATCAGAAGCAGTTTCTATATCAAAATCCGTAAAAACATTGATACTTACACCTAAAGCGTTTGCAATTTTTAGAAGCTGGTCAGGCTTGGGATTACGGCTGCCCAGTTCATATTTACGGATTGTGGTTCCGTCTATGCCTGCCAGTTGTCCTAACATATTCTGTGAAATTCCTCGGATATTTCGGAATGTTTTAATCTTTTCTCCTACTGTCATAAGGTGACTCCTTTCAGAGTGAATATAAATAATAGGGACATTTGTATTCTATCATATTCAAGCGAAATAGGGAAGAAAAAATTAGAAACTATATTGACAAGGCACAAAAGAGCCTATATAATGAAAATGCAAATAAGGCACAAATGTACCTAATAAAAACAAGGAGGACACTGAATGGAGAAAACAAGAAAAATGTATGTAACAGCAGAAGAAGCGGCGGAGATACTTGGCGTCTCAACAGGTTATGCCTATAAGATTATCCGGGGCTTGAATGAAGAACTGAAAGAAAAAGGATATCGGACAATCTGCGGCAAAGTTCCAACAAAGTATTTTGAAGAAAAGTTTTACGGATTGACCGTAACAATGTAGAGAGGAGGATTTTTATGCCGGCAACAAGAGACGGAAAGATGTGGCGCAGTCAGTTTTATTACAAAGACTGGCAGGGAGTGAGCCACAAGAAAAATAAGAGAGGCTTTAGGACAAAAGCAGAAGCAGAACAGTGGGAGAGAGATTTCCTTCAGCAACAGCAGCGCAATCTGGACATCAATTTTGAAAACTTTGTTCAGATTTATTACGAAGATATGGAACACCGGCTGCGTGAAAATACCATGAGGACAAAGAAGTTTATCATTGATCTGAAAATTATTCCCTACTTCAAAAATAAGAAGATGAATGAAATCAAGGCTTCGGATGTACGAGCATGGCAGAATGCTCTTATGAAAAAGGGATATTCGCAGACCTATCTGAAAACCGTAAACAATCAGTTATCTGCTATTTTTAACTATGCAGTAAAATATTACGATTTGAGGGATAATCCATGCAGGAAGGCTGGAAGCATAGGAAAAAGCCAAGCCGGAGAAAGACAGTTCTGGACGAAGCAGGAGTTTAAACAATTTCTTGTGACTGTAGAAGATAAGC
>DWUX01000250.1 GCA_019120545.1 Candidatus Blautia stercoripullorum
CACACATTGTTGCACTGGCTACAAAGAAACGTAAGAAGGCTCTTGCATTTTTATCATTAAGTGGTAAAGCTTTCAGCTTTTCTTCAAAGTTTTTCCATTCGTCCTTGGGATAAATCGACAGACATCCGTCCAAGCCTTTGGTAAGTACGAATTCCTCGCCAAGCTCTTCTCGAAACTTTGAAGGAATGATCATCCTTCCTTTCGCATCGATCGTATGGCTGTACTCTCCCATGAACATATGAACGTCACCTTCTTTCACGAGGAAACGATTCTCCCCTTCGTGCCCTCTGTGGTTCATACGGGCTACTTCTGCCATCAGCCACCCATTTACTACCACTTTCCACCACTTTCTACCACTTATATGCCCATTCTATACTAATACAGAAAAAAACGCAAGAGGAACATATGTTTTTCTCTAAAAACAAAAGGCAGAAAAAGCCCCGTTAAAACAGAGCTTTTTCTGCCTTTCATTAATGAAGCAGCCCTCTTTAAAATCCGATTCCCGGACAGGTTCCCATACAGGAAAACTCCTTTTCCCCAGACCTCTCCGAACTGATATTTTCATTTAAATATTCTTCGATCAGGCTGTCCAAAACACGGCTGATATCCAGAATTGCACTCTCTGCCATATTTCCGGCTATAGCAGCATTCAGATTTTCTCTTGTATTTTCGATTTCTTTTTTCAGTTCTATCTGTGTCATTTATTAACTCCTGCAGTTCTTTCTTTCCATATTAATCTTTCCGTATCAAACGCTGCGCTCATACAGGCCGCAGATAAAACTTGCATCATGATCTTCTGAAACTGATATTGACGCGATCATAATTCAGACAAGTCATTGGTTGAATTATGATCATTATCAGTACACTAGGATTTCTCCCTTCAGCCTCTTTTATACATTGAACCTAAAAAGAATCACATCTCCGTCCTGGACTACATAATCCTTGCCTTCCATGCGCACCAGGCCTTTTTCTCTGGCCTTGGCATAGGAACCGCTTTCCAGCAGATCCCGGTAATTCACTACTTCGGCCTTTATAAATCCCCGTTCAAAATCTGAATGGATCTTTCCTGCTGCCTGCGGCGCTTTGGTCCCTACCTTTATAGTCCATGCTCTTGTCTCATCTTCACCTGCGGTAAGGAAACTTAACAGCCCCAGGATTCTGTAGCTGGCCACGATCAGTTTTTCCAATCCGGACTGCTTGATTCCAAGATCTTCCAAAAATTCCTTTTTCTCATCATCTTCCAGTTCCGAAATTTCCTGCTCAATCTCCGCGCATAAGGCAAATACCTCACTGCCTGTCTCTTCCGCATATTCTCTTACTTTCTGCACATGAGGATTAGACTGAGCATCATCGGCAAGGTCATCTTCTGATACATTTGCCGCATAGATCACCGGTTTATAAGTAAGAAGATTGTATTCCTTCATGTACCCTTCCTGATCTTCATCCTCCAATTCAATAGTAGAAGCCGGCCGGCCTTCCTCCAGATGAGCTTTTATCTTCTTTAAAAACTCCAGCTCTTTTGCGGCCTCTTTATCCATTCTGGCGGTCTTTGTTGTCTTAGCGATCCGTCTCTCCAATATCTCCAGATCAGAAAATATCAGTTCCAGATTAATGGTTTCAATATCTCTCATAGGATCAATAGAACCGTCCACATGAACTACATTTTCATCTTCAAAGCAGCGGACCACATGGATAATGGCATCCACTTCTCTGATATTTGCCAGAAACTGGTTTCCAAGTCCCTCTCCCTTAGAAGCGCCCTTCACCAGACCTGCAATGTCCACAAATTCAATTACCGCCGGAGTCACCTTTTTGGAATGATAAAAGTCTCCCAGAAGTTTCAGCCTCTCATCAGGCACTGCCACGATCCCTACATTAGGGTCAATGGTACAGAAAGGATAGTTGGCTGACTCCGCTCCTGCCTTTGTAAGGGAATTAAATAATGTACTTTTTCCTACATTGGGCAGTCCCACAATTCCTAATTTCATAATGAATATTCCTCTCTTTACTGTATATTTAATTTCTGTCTTTCGACATGATCATCAAAATAATCCCTGATCGGAAAGTAATCTCTCCCCAATCCTCTTTCAGTTCATTACTCACTCCGATCTCATCAGAATTCATCAGAGTAAAATCCTCCAAAGGATACTTAAAACCTTTCAGAGTCACCCCTTCCGCTTTATCTCCCATGGAAAAAAAAGAAATATATTTTCCAAATTGCTGTTCTCTGGAAATTTTTATCCCGTGATCCAGTACTGTGATCACATTCTGGCTGTCCAGGATCCATGCCTGTACTCCTTGCTCTAATGGGATCAGAAGGGATTTCAGATTAGCCATGTAATGATCCAGCCTTCCCCCCGTAGCACCCAGCAAAAAAATCTCCCTGCTTTTCAGTTTCAGAGCCAGTTCCAGTCCGATCCTGGTATCTGTAGCATCCTTTTCCGGCTGATATCTCTCTACAGGTACGCCGCTGTTTTCATAATCATCCAGCACTTCCGGAGCAATACTGTCGAAATCCCCCAGAATATACTGGGGAACAATATTGTACTTATAGCAGAATTCCAATCCTCTGTCAATGGCGATGATATAATCCGGCCTGAGCTTTTCCAACACAGACAGGGCAAAAGAATCTTCTATCTTACCTCCGCATACCAGCACTGTCTTCATATTCCTCTATGATTCCTTTCAAAATATTTACATTTTCTCGGATATCCCCTCCGAATACTGCCGATCCGGCCACGATCACATTTGCGCCGGCATCCAGCACTGTATGGATGGTTTCCCGGTTAATACCTCCATCTACCTGAATATCCAGACTGATCTCCCTTTCCTCTGCCATTTTCCTTAACCGACGGACCTTTTCCGTACAGTAATCAATGTACTTCTGTCCTCCGAATCCCGGATTTACAGTCATGATCAAGATCATATCTGCCAGTTCCAGAATATTCTCCAGCATAGAAAGGGGAGTAGCCGGGTTAATCGCCACTCCTGCCTTACATCCCTGCTCATGGATAAGACCAATTGTCCGGTCCAAATGAAGACAGGCTTCTCCGTGAACAGTAATCATATCCGCGCCGGCCCGAGCAAAATCCCGTATCAGATGAGCCGGTTCTTCTGCCATAATGTGTACGTCGAAAAACAGACTCGTATATTTTCTCAGAGAGGCTACCACCGGGACCCCCATCGATATGGTGGGAACAAACCGCCCGTCCATAATGTCAATATGCAGCCATTTAACGCCCGCTTTTTCAACCTCATCGATTTCTTCTCCCAGGCGCCAGAAATCAGCTGCCAGGATTGAAGGGCATAATTGATATTCCATGAAATCAGTATCTCCTTTTTTCTTCCAATTCTTTGTATATTTCCTGATAGTTGTCATACCTCAGAGAACTAATTTTCCCCTCTTTCAGCGCTTCCTTTACACTGCATCCAGGCTCATGGGTGTGAGTACATCCCTGAAATCTGCACGTTCCCTCATAGGGTAAAAATTCCGGAAAATAATGTCTCAGCTCTTCTTTTTCTATATCTTCTACATAAAAAGACGTAAAACCGGGGGTATCCATCAGATAAGTATTCTTTTCCAGCCTGATCAGCTGAGAATGTCTGGTAGTGTGTTTTCCTCTTCCCAGTTTTCTGCTGATCTCTCCTGTCTCCATCTGTACATCAGGAGCAAGAAGATTCGTAAGAGAAGATTTACCCGCACCGGAAGGTCCGGCTACTGTAGTAGTCTTGCCCTTCAAAACCTGCTCTAATTCTCTGATTCCGGCCTCTTTTGCTGCACTTGTCACCAAAACCCGATAACCACAGGAAGAATATATCTTTACGATTTCTTTGATTTCCTTTTCCTGGCCCAAATCTTCCTTATTAAAGCAGATTACTGCCGGAATATTCTGTCGTTCCATGGCAATGAGGAAACGATCCAGCAGCATAAAATTAGGATTTGGTTCTTTTACTGCAAAAATAACCAGAGCCTGATCTATATTTGCTACCGCCGGACGGATCAGCTGATTTTTTCTGGGAAAAATTTTAACCACATTTCCGGTCCTTCCCTCTGGATCAAGAATTTCAAACTCCACATAATCCCCCACCAGAGGCTTCAGTTTTTCCTTTCGAAATATTCCTTTTGCACGACACTCATAAACCTCTCCTTCTTCAGGAGCCACATAGTAGAATCCTCCGATTCCTTTCACAATCCTTCCCTGCATAACACCTACCTGTTTTTCCTGTCTTCTACATACTTTAACCATTATATACTCTTTTTCCCGGAAAGGCAACATAGTAAAAAACTGCCCCGGCAGACATTTCCGGAAAATACCGGTCCTGTCTGCCGGGACAGCTTGTTTATTGTTTACTGAAAGATCATTTATATGATCAAATGGCATTCTATCTTCCCGCTGAATGATCCTACATAGTTTCAGCAGTCTTTCAATTTTCTGAATAAACGGTCTCTCCGTTCTCAGAAGTGTCTGTTCCATCGGTTCCATCAGTTTCATAGGTTTCGTCAGTTCCATCAGTTCCGTCGGTTCCCTCTTCTTCTTCCAGAACCCAAAGAGTGATAACACTGCCCTCTTCAATTCTCTGATCTGCCTGAGGACTCATATCATAGACCTCTCCATATCCCACTCCTGTGCCAGACATATAGCCATATTTCACACTTGGGATCAGCCCTGCGTTCTTCACGATCTCTTCAGCGGTATCTTCTGCATAACCTCTTACATTGGGGACTGTTGTCATATTAGTATCCCCTTCGCCGATGCTGACAGTAACTGTCACAGAGGATCCTGCCGGCACTACAGAGCCTTCTTCGGGGCTCAAAGAAATCACATTTCCCACTGCCACATCAGAACTTGCTTCTTGCTCTACAGTAAAATTCAGGCCCAATGACTGAAGCTGGGACTGCACCTGGCTCAATGTCTGTCCGGTCAGACCTGCAGGAATAGTAACTGTTTCCTCTTCTTCAGGTCCTGTACTTATATAATATACAATCGTAGTATTTATCTCTACTTCAGTACCCGCCGCTGGGTCCTGTCTGCAGACCTGTCCTTCCGGCACTGTATCAGAGGCTTCCTCGCCTCCTTTTTGAAAGCCCAGTCCCTTGCCGTGCAGAGTCGTCTGAGCAACATCTTCAGTCATATTTGTCAGACTGGGAACAGTAACCGTTTCTACTTCATTATTTTCTTCTGCAGCCCCTGTGCTTATATAATATACGACCGTAGTATTATCTGCCTCTACTTCAGTACCCGCCGCTGGGCTCTGCCTGCAGACCTGTCCTTCCGGCACTGTATCGGAGGCTTCCTCGCCTCCTTTTTGAAAATCCAGTCCCATGCCCTTCAGAGTCGTCTGAGCAACATCTTCGGTCATATTTGTCAGACTGGGAACGGTAACCGTTTTAGTCTCTTCCTGCTGTGTCTGTTCCTGGTTGCTTTTTCCTGTTCCTCCTATGATGCCTGCCGCAGAAGCCACAAGATAAATCAAAATACAGATAGCGACGGCTCCGATGAGCAGACTTCCAATGGTCATAACTCTTCCCAGATTTGTATTTAATCCGCCTTTTCCATCGTCCTCTTCCTCATCCTCCTCGTCGTCTTCATCGTCTTCATTATAATCTTCCTCGTCCTGATCTTCTCCGCCATATCCGGAATCCTGGGAGTACCCGCCGGTACTTTCCTGGATTTCTTTCATCTCCTCCGGAGTGATCATAACAGTCTGAGCATGATTGCTGAGTGGAGAAATATTTACAAAATTTCCGTCAGGATCTATAAGAGAATGTTTCAGATCATTGATCAATTCTGCTAATGTACTGTACCTCCTGTCCGGACTTTTCTGTGTACATTTTAAAATAATCTCCTCCAAGCTGCGGGGAAGATCCGGCACATATTTGGAAGGAGGCACCATCTCATCCTGAAGATGCTTAATAGCAATGGCAACTGTAGTATCTCCGTCAAAAGGCACTCTCCCTGTAACCATTTCATACATCGTGATTCCCAGAGAATAAATATCGCTTTTGAAATCACTGTACCCGCCCCGAACCTGCTCCGGGGAACTGTAATGTACCGACCCCATAGCATTGGTGCTTATGGTATTAGAAGTAGCCACTCTGGCAATTCCAAAATCTGTCACTTTCACCTTGCCGTCTGTTGAAATGATAATGTTCTGAGGCTTTATATCCCGGTGTACGATATTCCTGTTATGTGCGGCTTCCAGTCCCATAGAAACCTGTATCGCAATGCTGGTGGCTTCTTTAACCGTCAGCCTTCCTTTCTTTGAAATATACTCTTTCAGAGTAATTCCCTCTACCAGTTCCATCACAATATAATTAACTCCATGATCCTCCCCTACATCAAAGACATTAACTACATTGGGATGAGCCAGGCCCGCTGCCGCCTGGGCCTCTCTCTGAAATTTCCGGATAAAATTAGTATCTGCGCTGAATTCCGGCTTCAGCACCTTCATCGCTACAAAACGGTTCAGCTTATGATCTTTCGCTTTATATACATCGGCCATGCCTCCGGATCCGATCCGGCTGACTACCTCGTATCGTTCTCCTATAATTACTCCCACATTTAACATACTTCCACCTCTTTTGTGTCTGGCTCAACCAGCACTACTGCTATATTATCTTTTCCGCCGTTTTCATTGGCAAGAGAGACCAGGCGCATCCCCATCTCCCTCAAGTCACTGCTAGTTTCGGCAATTTTCCAGATTTCTTCGTCAGACACCATATTGGATAACCCGTCAGAGCAGAGCAAAAGCCTGCTCCCCGGCTTCAGATGGATATCAAAAAAATCCACCTCTACCTCCGGCCCGATTCCGATCACTCTGGTAATAATATTCTTATCAGGATGATGCTTGGCATCTTCCCTTGTAATCAGTCCCCTCCGAACCATTTCTTCCACAAGAGAATGATCCTTTGTAATCTGGACAATTTTGTCCTCGATCAAATATAGTCTGCTGTCTCCCACATTTGCTACATAGGCATAGTCATCAACAATTGTAACAAGAACCATGGTAGTTCCCATGCCGGACATTTCTTCATGGAGATTTGCTTCTTCCAGTACTTTCCGGTTGGCTTCTTCTATGGCATGTCGGATAATAATAATGGGATTTTGATTTTCATCTTCTCGAACGGTCTGAAGAAGGGTCTGAACAGCAAAACTGGAAGCAAAATCTCCCGCCTTATGTCCTCCCATACCATCTGCCACCACGAAAAGATTCGGAAGATTTCCCACCGGCTCCTCAGAAGAAAAAATATAGTCCTGATTCACCTGGCGTTTCTGTCCCACATCTGTTACAGAATATGATTTCATCCTACGAGTCCTCTCTCTTATCAAGATATCTTTTTCTTAATTGTCCACAGGCTCCGTCTATATCTCGGCCCATTTCCCTTCTAATAGTAACATTTATTTGGTATTTTTCAAGTTTATTTTGAAAATTCTCTATAACTTTTTTGTCTGACTGGACGTAATTTCTCTCCTTGATGGGATTCACCGGAATCAGGTTAACATGGCAGTTCAGCCCTTTTATTAAACGGGCCAGTTCCTCCGCGTCTTCCTGGGAATCATTTTCTCCTCCGACCAGACTATATTCAAAAGTCAGCCTTCTTCCCGTCTTCTGAAAATAGTACCTGCAGGCAGAAAGCACCTCATCAATAGAGTATTTCTTAGCGATAGGCATCAGCTTCTCTCTTTTTTCCTGTGTGGAAGCATGAAGGGAGATCGCCAGGGTAATCTGCAGGTCTTCATCTGCCAATTCATAGATCCTGGGCACAATCCCGCAGGTAGATACAGTAATATTTCTCTGGCTGATATGAAGTCCCTTCTCATCACTAAGCATACGTATAAAACGCACCAGACTGTCATAGTTGTCCAAAGGTTCCCCTGTTCCCATCACAACCACATTGGAGACCCGTTCTTTAGAGAGTTTTTGGATCTTATAAACCTGATCCAGCATCTCTGAAGGGCGAAGATTTCTGGTCCATCCTCCGATGGCAGAGGCACAAAACCGGCATCCCATCCTGCATCCTACCTGTGAAGAAATACAGACGCTGTTTCCGTGATGATATTTCATCAGCACACTTTCTACCATATTGCCATCCGGAAGAGCAAAAAGATATTTTTGAGTTCCGTCCAGTCTGGAAGTCTGGACGTCCAGAACTTTCAACGACACCAGAGAAGCCTTTCTCTCCAGCTTTTCTCTCAGACTGACGGACAGATTTGTCATCTCCCCGAAACTGTCTGCCTGTTTTTTGTGGATCCACTCATAGATCTGCTTTGCCCGGAAGGGCTTTTCTGAAAGATCTTCTACTGTTTTTTTCAGTTCTGACAATGTCTGGGATTTGATATCTAACTGTTCCATTCTGTTTTCCTCTTTAACCTGGCCATAAAAAAGCCGTCGCATTTATGGATTCCCGGAAGGAGCTGCAGATATCCTTTTCTGGTAGTCTCGCTCCACAGCTCCCTGCACAGATAAGGATCCAGGCTTTCCAGCTCATATGGATAATTTTCCACAAACCATTTAATGTTATCTAAATTCTCTTCTTTTCCGATCGTACATGTACTGTAGATCAGCGTTCCTCCCGGCTTTACATATGTAGAAGCCTGCTCCAGGATCTTTCTCTGGAGACTGATCAGATCCAAAATTTTCCCTTTTGTAAGTTTATATTTTATATCCTTTTTTCTGCCTATAACGCCGAGTCCGGAACAAGGTACATCTGCAAGAACAATATCTGCTTTTTCCAGGGATTCGCTGTCCAGCTGAGTAGCATCTTTCTCTGTGACCACTACATTCAGAAAATTCTGGCGCAGAGCGTTTTCCCGGATCATATCTGTTTTTGTCCTGGAAAGATCTCTGGCATCTACCCTGCCCGTCCCGTGAAGCTTATCCGCAAGATACAGGGATTTGCCTCCAGGAGCCGCACACAGATCGATCACATAGTCCCCTTCTTGTACATCGGCGATCTCTCCTGCCAGCATAGAGCTTACATCCTGTACCTGGATATTCCCCTTCCGGAAAGCCATCAGGCCCGGAAGATAATCATAGTCTTTTATATAATAAGCTCTGTCTACATAAGGAGCTTTTTCTACAGTCACCTGTTCTTCTCTCAGGCTCTTCAGCACACTTTCCTCATTTACCTGATACTCTCGTATGCGGATCGTAGCAGGAGCCTCTTGCAAAAATGCCTCCAGCATTTTTTCTGTTGTATCAAATCCATACTCTTTTAAAAATCTTTCTACCAGCCATTCAGGCATGGAATAAAGAATGGACAGATACTTAACAGGATCTTCTTTTCCAGGAAAATGGATACTTCCATACTCTCTGGCGATCTTCCTCAGCACTCCGTTGACAAAGCCTGTAAGATTATAGAACCCTTTTTTTCTTGCCAGCTTCACAGCCTCATTGCATACTGCACTGTCCGGCACATGGTCCATATATAAAAGCTGATATACGCTGCTCCGCAGCAGTTCCCTGATCACGGGCTTCATTTTCGCAGCGGGAACCACTGCATATTGATCCAGGACATAGTCCAGCCGGATCCGATACTCCAAAGTACCCTCGCAGACTCTGGTAATAAAGGCTCTCTCCTGTTTTCCCAGATACTGGTACTTTTTCAGAGTATCCCGGATCACTAAATGACTGTACTGGCCTTCTCTGTTTATTTCCAAAAGAATATTCAGGATCAGTTCTCTTAAATTTACTTTGTTCGCCATACTCATCCAACCTTTTATCTGTCCCGGAGACAGTTGTTTTTATTATTTTATCAGCCCAGTCTCTCCCCCGGGGATAAATTAAATCCCCTCAGAAAGGCCGCTGTATCCATACGTTTTTTTCCTTCCAGCTGTACTTCTTTCATCTTCAGAATCCCTTCTCCGGTCTGGATATAAAATGTGTCTTTTTCCACTTTTACCACTTCTCCCGGAGCAGCATTTGTTACATTTTCCTGCAGGACCTGTGCTTTCCAAAGTTTCAGTGTTTTTCCCTGAAGTTTTGTATAAGCGCTTGGCCATGGATCCAGTCCTCTGATCAGCTGTTCAATGGATTTAGCTGATCTCCTCCAGTCTACCTCTCCCATCTTTTTACTGATCATAGAAGCATATGGAGTAGTACTTTCTTCCGGCTGCTTTTCTCTTACAGCTTTTCCTTCTTCCAAATCTCTTAGGACCTTAACACAGAGCCGGGCGCCCGCCTGACTCAGTTTATCAAAAAGACTTCCGCCAGTCTCATCCTCTGCCAGGGGAACCACCACTTTATCAATCATATCCCCGGTGTCCAGGCCTTCATCCATCTGCATAATCGTCACTCCTGACTCCTTTTCACCATTGATCACTGCCCATTGGATCGGAGCAGCTCCTCTGTAAGCAGGAAGCAGGGAAGCGTGGACGTTGATGCAGCCGAACCTGGGGATATCCAGGATCTCTCTGGTAATGATCTGGCCGAAAGCCGCCACTACGATCACATCCGGAGCCAGCCGGCGGAGTGTTTCTGTAAATTCTGTTTCCCGTACTTTTTTCGGCTGATACACAGAAATCTGATTTCTCAGAGCAACTTCCTTTACCGGTGTAGGCATCAGGGTCTTTCCTCTGCCCTTTGGTTTGTCCGGCTGGGTTACCACGCCGATCACCTCATGCCCTGCTTCAATCAAAGCTTCCAGCGTTCCCACAGCGAAATCCGGAGTTCCCATAAAAACTATTCTCATTCTTCTTCGTCCTCCTCATAATTCGTCCGGCGGAGCTCTCCTTCAACTAATTCTGTATACATTTTTCCATGGAGGTGATCTGTCTCATGACAGATTGCCCTTGCCAGCAGTTCGGTTCCTTCCAGCGTGATCTCTTCCATGTTCTCATTAAGAGCCTTTACTTTTACATAATTAGGCCGTGTGACTGTGCCGCTCATTCCCGGAAGGCTCAGACATCCTTCATCCCCGGTCTGGGAACCGGAAGTTTCTACAATCTCGGGATTGATCAGCACATGAGGGTCATCCCCTGTAGTATCGATCACAACCACCTGCTTTAAAATTCCTACCTGGGGAGCAGCCAGACCTACGCCGTAAGCGTCGTACATGGTGTCAAACATATCCTGGATCAGCTGTTTGATCTTTGGAGTCATTTTATCTATTTTTCTGCATTCCTTTGTTAAAATTGGATCTCCCTGTATTCTTATGTTTCTAAGTGCCATTTTTCCTTCTCCTATCCTTTCTGTTTGTATTCTTATCACGGATTTTCCCAATATAGGAAATCCCTTCCTGAAATCTACACATTAAAATCGAATTGTATATATATGCTCCGAAAACCTCTGTTTACTTCTATATATTTTTCCAGAGCGTTTTTTATTTTTACCAGAATCTCCCTGTCCTGGTGACGCATATAGAGGACACGTCGGTACATATCCTGCACTTTAGCTACGCTTTCCGGCGCCGGACCTATCAGTGTCAGATCCCTGCCGGAGTAAATCCTCTCAATATATCTGCGGCAGTAGTCCATAGCCTGGATCAGGATTTCTTCCTCTTTTCCGGCTCCCCGGACCGCTGCCATAGCCGCCTTCGGAGGATATCCCATTAGAGATCGGTAGTCCATTTCTTCCCTGTAAAACCATTCGTAGTCCTGAGCCGCCGCAGCCTGAATGGAATAATGATCCGGATGATAAGTCTGGATCACTGCCTCTCCAGGCTTTTCTCCCCTTCCGGCTCTGCCCACTGCCTGGAGAAGCAGCTGAAAAGTCTTCTCTCCCGCCCGGTAGTCCCCGCTGCAAAGAGAAAGATCCGCCGCTAGTACACCCACTAAGGTCACTTTAGGAAAATCATGGCCCTTTACGATCATCTGTGTACCGATAAGAATATCCGCCTCTCCTCTTCCGAAAGATGAGAGGATTTTTTCATGATCGTCTTTTTTTCTGGTGGTATCCGCATCCATCCGCAGAACTTTTGCGCCTGGAAAACCTTTTTGCACCAGACTCTCAATCTGCTGGGTACCTGCCCGGAATCCTCCGATGTAAGGAGAACCGCATACCGGGCATTTTTTCACATCCATAGTCTCATAACCGCAGTAATGACAGATCAGCCTGCCGTTTCTGTGAGAGGTCAGAGACACATCGCAATGAGGGCATTTCATTACATGGCCGCAGGAACGGCAGGTCACAAATCCACTGTATCCTCTCCGGTTCAAAAACAGGATCACCTGCTCTTTTTTCTTCAGTCTTTCCTGTATTTTTCTGGTAAGGAGCCCGCTGAACACAGACCGGTTTCCTGTCTTTAATTCTTCCCTCAAATCTATAATGGATACATCCGGAAGAGTACTTCCTCCGTATCTCTGATCCAGTCGGACCAGACGAAATCTGCCTGTCTGTGCCTTGTAATAGCTTTCTACACTGGGCGAAGCAGAACCCATGACAACATAGGCTCCTTCCATTTTTCCCCTTTGTATGGCCGTCTCCCTGGCATGATAGCAGGGAGTCTTTTCGCTTTTATAAGAATCCTCATGCTCTTCATCAATAAGAATAAGCCCCAACTTCTGAAAGGGGGTAAACAAGGCAGAACGAGGACCGATCATAACAGAAATTTTCCCCTCTTTTGCCCGTTCAAACTGGTCATACCGTTCTCCCTGAGACATTCTGGAGTGGATCAGAGAAACCTGATCCCCGAATCTGGCATAGAATCTGGATACATTCTGATAAGTCAGAGCAATCTCCGGAATAAGAAGGATCACCTGCTTTCCTCTCTCCAGCACATGACTGATCAGTTCCATATAGACCTCTGTTTTTCCGCTGCCGGTAACACCTTTGATCAGGCAGGGCCGCGGAGAGTCTGAATTCCATTCCTCCAGAATCTCCTTTACCGCCTTCTGCTGTTCGTTATTCAGTACCGCCGGCTTTTGGAACAAAATCGTCTTTGGAAGAGGGGTTCTGTAACACCGTTCTCTTTCAATAGAGACCAGACCTTCTTTCTCAAATCCCTTTACCACATCTGCACTGATCTTCATTTCCTTTACTGCCGAAGAATACTCTAAAATCTTCTTCTGGAGCAGAGCCCGCATCAGGCGTTCCTTTGCCCGGTAATGCTTCCGCACATACTCGTTCAGAAGGCCGTCGCAGGCCTTGGGATCCGCTTTCAGACAGATATATCTCCGCTCTCTGGCAGCTGCCTTTTCCTTCACAGGAAGAACTGTTTTCAAAGCCTGGTTCATAGTGGAACCATAATTCCGGGCAATCCACGCAGCCAGAGAAATCAGCCGGGATTCAATCTCCATTCCCTGCTCCTCCACAGCCAGTATAGGTTTTATCCGGTCCGGTTCTATTTTAGGCTCTGAAGAAATCCCCACTACATAGCCGGTAAGCTCTCTTCCGCCGTTTCCAAAAGGGATTCTCACCTTTTTCCCCTCTTCAATCTTGGACACCAGCTTCTGAGGGATCAAATACTGAAAGGTTTTATCTAATTTTTCCTGAGAAATATCTACTATAATATCCGCATATAAATCCTTCATTTATCTCCTGCTGTCTTCTTCCAGTATCTCCCGGATCAGCACTCTTTCATCCATAGGATATTTCTTTCCTTTAATCTCCTGGTAATCCTCATGACCTTTTCCTGCCAGCACAATGATGTCTCCCGGCTGTCCATGATGGATAGCATAGGCGATAGCTTCCTTCCGGTCAATAATCTCCACATATTTGCCCTGGGTCCTGCCGATTCCCACTTTTATATCGTCAATAATTGCCTGGGGATCCTCGTTTCTGGGATTATCAGAAGTAATAATCGTCAGATCTGCCAGATTTCCGGAAACCTCCCCCATCTCATATCTGCGGATCTTAGAACGATTTCCTCCGCATCCGAAAACACATACCAGCCGGTTAGGCTTATATTCTTTTAAAGTAGTGAGAAGACTCTCCAGACTCATAGCGTTGTGAGCGTAGTCGATCATCAAGGTAAAGTCGTCAGAAACCTTCACCATCTCGATTCTGCCTTTTACATGAGCGTTCTTTAAAGCTTTCTGGATGTTTTCTACCGTCACGCCAAAATGACGGCATACTGCAATGGCAGTCAGCGAATTGTAAACACTGAATTTTCCAGGAAGATCGATTTCCACGGGAAAATCCATCAGTCCCTTTACGTCATAGGCAATGCCCAGGGTTCCTTTTCCTGTGACAAGCCGGGTATTCTCCGCCCGCAGATCTGCCTTTTCGGAAAATCCAAAGGTTTCCGCCTGGCAGGTATGCCCCTCCAGGATCCTTTCCAGATGGGGATCATCCCCGTTAAAAATTCCTACTTTGCACTGTCTGAACAGCATGCTCTTGCAGTGAAGATAATCATCAAAATCCTTGTGCTCATTGGGACCGATATGATCCGGCTCAATATTTGTAAAAATACCAATATCAAAGGTAAAGCCGGATGTCCTGTGGAGCATAAGCCCCTGGGAAGAAACTTCCATGACTACGCTGTCGCATCCTGCTTCCACCATCTTTGCAAAATATTCCTGGATCAGATAGGACTCTGGCGTGGTATTAGCTGAAGGAATCTTCTCTTCTCCGATAATGGTCTCAATGGTGCCGATCAGTCCGGTCTTATGTCCTGCATTTTCCAGGATCGATTTGATCAGGTAGGTGGTCGTTGTTTTTCCTTTGGTTCCTGTAATGCCGATGGTCTTTAGTTTTCGGGCCGGATGACCGAACCAGGCCGCGGAAATACAGGCCAGAGCATATCTGGTATCCTCTACCTGAATCACCGTTACCTCCTCCGGCACCTGGACCAGATCCTGGACCACCAGTACAGAGACGCCTTTCTGGACCACTTCCGCCGCGTAGCTGTGTCCGTCCGAGACAGCGCCTTTGATACAGACAAAAAGTCCGTCTTTCTGGGCCTTTCTGGAATCATAAATCACAGCGGTAATTTCTTTATCTAAAGTTCCCTGGATACACTGGTATTCCAGATTTTCTAATAAATCCCTTAAATTTTTCATTGCTGATTCCCCTTTCCATATACTATCTAGGATACCATAAAAGAGGGAGAAGGGGCAACCCTTCTCCCTGAGGAAAATTAATGTGTATGATTTTCATACTATGATATCATATTTTTCTATATCTATTTTTACCGGATGGCTCGATGAAAACCGGATCCTGTCTGCACTTAAAGGCGTATCGTAGGTACACATGGTAAATACCTGCTCTCCGTCATTGACAAGCATATGATCTGCTTCTTATGCCTGCCTGACTTTCTGTGAAAACAGTTTTTTATAGGAAATATCTCCTATTTTACTAGCTGTAATTTAAGCATCTCTCTCACCGCCTCCTGATATTCCGGCAGATACTGAGCTTTTTTAATCTTTTTCATTGCCTTTTTGTTTTCTTCAAAAAGACTTCCCATATAAAACCACAGTTCCTTCATTTTAAACAGCACATTTTTATCTCCGGACATGACTTTTTCATATTCCTGACATAATGCTTCATGAAAAGCCATGAATTTTTCTTTATCCAGCTTTCCTTCCCCTTTGATCTCCTGTACCAGGGCCGGATTTCTCAGAATCCCTCTTCCGATCATGACCCGTTCCGCCTGAGGGAACCTCCTGCAAAAATCTTCGTAAAGCTCCGCCGTAAACAAGTCTCCGTTATAGCAGACAGGGGCCTTGGACTTTTCCAGAGCCATAGTAAAGACTTCCAGATTAGGAGAATTTTTGTAGTAATCTGTCTGGACTCTGGGATGGACGATCAGTTCTTTTAAGGGATATTTATTATAGATTTCCAGAAGCTCCTCAAATTCCTCCGGATCATCCTTTCCGATCCTGGTTTTAATAGAAATCTCCAAATCTGTCCCGGTAAAAATCTCCTCTAAAAACCGATCCAACTCTCTGGGATACTCCAGGAACCCTGATCCCTTTTTCTTAGAAACTACAGTTCCAGAAGGACATCCCAGATTCAGATTGACCTCTTTGTATCCATATTCTTTCAGATCCCGGCATAATTTCAAAAAATCCTCTGATCGATTAGTAAGAATCTGTGGAATCAGAGGATATCCCTGGTTGTTTTCCGGAAGGATATCTCGAAGCTCCTTTGGGATCATGGTCTTCTTAGTTCCCGGAGAAATAAAAGGTGAGAAATATTTGTCCATCCCCGGAAAAAAACTGTGGTGAACATTCCGGTAGATATATCCTGTAATCCCCTCCATCGGGGCGAAATAATACTGCATATCTGATTCTTTCCTTTTCCGATTTATTCCTATCCAAAATACTTTCTCATGTTACCACGGCAATGGATCCTTGGCAAGAATTCTTACCTGAAACCGGCAAAAACCAGATATTTATTTAAAATATAATTAAGTACGATCACTACTGCCTGAATAAAAAGTTTAGAAATCCTGTCATCTATACTCAAAATTCCTGTCAGTATAAACATACCGCCCATATCCAAAAACAATGTTCCGATCCTCGCCAGGAAAAATGCGCCGGCTTCTTTCAATATATGACGATTTTTACTGGAAAACACAAATTTCCGGCTTACAATATAAGAAAATGCAACAGCTCCCGACCAGGATATCAGATTTGCAGTCTGCATCTCCAGAGGCTTGTCCGGATCCAGGACTGTTGATGACAGGAGAAAATACAGACTGAGACTGGCCAGGGTAGTAAAAATTCCTGTGATCAGATACCGTATCACTTCTTTATTTAACCTGCTCATCTCTTTTTCTCCTTCTGTCTTTTAATTTCAGACATATGAAAGATATCATGCCTGTTCCTGTCAAGAAAAAACCTGGGTTCTTACCCGGAGCCTGATAAGAAATCTCTATCTCATGGATACCCTCCGGGATTTTTCCTCCCAGAAAAGCAGTGTTGACTTTCTCTGTCTTTATTTGTTTTCCATCCACAGTAATCCTGAAATTTTTATCATACGGAATACTGGTGATCAGATGTCCTGTCTCCTCAGTTTCGATAGTTCCCTTAAGGCTGTCCCCATCTCTGGAAAAAGAAACATTTTTTAAAGGACTTCCGTAAAGGGCTTCATTTCCCAGATCTTCCAGATTTCCTGAAAAGGCCTGGATATCCTCCAGAACATATCTGCCTGGTCCCAAAGTAACGATAACTTCTTTTTTTTCTTTTTCTAAAGTTACTGTATAGGAAAAACTATAATTTTCGTTAGCATATTCATATCCATCTTGTGAGGAAAGACGGTTGGTCTGTCCGTTTATCCGGATATACATATCTTTTCCGAGATTCCGGTTTTGCACCTGAAACTTCACTGCCATCAGATCATCAGAAGCTGCTGTTCCGAAAAGTTCCGCTTTTATTTCTGTCTCCTCTGCCGCATAAATCTCGTATCCTTTCTCTGTCTTTTGTATCTGAAGATCTTTCTCTTCTGATGCAGGCAGCCGGAGACTGATATCTTTCATGGATGTAAGAGAAAGTTCTTCCTTCTTTTCCTGCCTGGAGTCCTCCTCTGTCACCCCATATTGAAGAAGAGCCGTCTGATTATCGGGAAAAGACAGACTCTGGTATTCCTCCTGGCTGATGGTCCGGCTGGTGGCATAAGCCATGGGCGCTGTCAGGGAGTTTTTATAAAGACTTATTCCTCCCTCTTCCTGCACCAGATGGTATCCTGCCGGAGGTTTTTTCCCCAGGAGGTACCGTACTCCCATAAACTTTAGAAAAACAGGATTGTCTGTGACGCTTTCCATAAGCCGGTTGCGGAAATGCCGGTTCACCTGAAAGGTATGGTTTCTGAACCAGGCATAATCCTGATTATAGGCAGAGGAATAGATGCTGGAAATATTCTGGCGGATATCACGTATCCGGTTCATATCTGCAAATTCCAGCGTGCCTCCTTCCTGCTCCTCCAGCCGGTACCATTCCTGATCCTCATGAAGGATTTCTTTAATCATCTGCTTTTTTTGGTTGTCTGTAATCTCCCTGTACTCCTGTACAGACAGCATCTTTTGTCCCTGAAAATTTACCGCCCAGCCGGATAGGAAAAGGATCCCGCAGGAAAGTACCAAAGGCCAGGGGATCCTGGAATATTTTTTCCAGAAAATCTGGCTCACCAGAACAAGAACCGTATCTCCTGCCGCTACCAGTCCCAGGGCTCCAATGATCCATTTCTGGTCAACGCCCTGTATCCTGTCCTGGAGCAGGCTATAGCCGATCAGAAGAATTACCGGCAGGACTTCCGGTAAAAACTGCGTTTTCCCCTTTGTTCCCTGAGAACCTTTCCGTCTGTCCACATATTTTCCAGTCTCCAGACATACCAAGGGAAGAAAAGGGATAAAGACTTTATCCTTTACATAAAGACCCCCGTTTAAAAGATACCCAAATACAGGAACAAACAAAATCAGCAGAAGTCCTGCAGGAATGACCTTTTTCTTCCAGGTTTCTTTTTCAGCCAGATTTCCTATCAGGCTGCACAGACTCAGGGCAGTCAGTCCCAGTCCATAGGAGCTGTAGAAAAAGCGGAGAAGAGATATGGAAAAAAAGCCCATTCCCTCCGTGCCGTTCCCCCCATGCTCTCTGGACAGCAGCACCAGAGCAGTAGGAACCAGAAGGATCCCGCACAGGCAGATGGCAAGAAGGATCGCACCCATATATCCCCCTGCCTTTTTCCAAAAACCTTTCCAGGTAAGTTTTTCTGTCCTCTCAATATAGGTCCCTCCTCCATACAAAACCAGAGCCAGAAGACCTCCTATGCTGAAATAAAAGCTGGTGAGTATCATAAAGGTTATTCCTAGAATGAGCATCCCCTTTTTCTTTCTCTCCAGATATCTCTCTGTTCCTATAAGAGCCAGACACAGAAAAGGCATATAGTTTACAAACATGATCTGATTATAGGAATGAAAAACCAAAGGCCCTGCCAGAGCAAACATACCAGCCGTCCAAAAGCCTATATTTTTCCTGAGAAACTTCTTGTTTATCCACTGATAGAACAACACTGCAGAAGCCCCGTAGGCTGCCATACTGCTGATCATTATATACAGATCCATAGGCACAAATGGCAGCAGATAAGAAAACAGAATCACAGGACTGAAAAGCCCGTAATAAGAAAAATTGTAGATGTTCTGTCCCCCGCCCAGATTCCAGGCTATATCAGGAAATAGATTTCCTGTGGCATAAAATCTCTGGCGGAAGTAATCCGGCAGCACACTGTGCTGGCTGACCCAGTCTACCCTGGAGCCGAAAATCCCGTACTGAAGGACGAAAAGCCAACAGAAAAATAAAGCCCCTGCAAATAAGATCCAGCATTCCCTATCTATCCGTAGTTTTTTCATCATTTCTTTCCCTGCTTCTCTCTTCATCGTCTTCCTCGCTGGATTCTTTTAAGATATATATAGGCCTGTGTTTTGTCTCCAAATATGTCTTCGCCAGATATTCTCCCAGAATACCCATGCAGAAAAGCTGTATCCCTCCTACCAGAAAAATTATACAGGCCATGGAAGGCCAGCCCCGTACCGGATCTCCGAAAATCAAGGTGCGGAAGGCAATAAATCCGATCATCAGAAAGGAAATCACACAGAAAAGCAAGCCCATAACCGCAGCCAGAGAAAGGGGAGCTACCGAGAATCCGGTAATCCCTTCTAATGAATAGGAAATCAGTTTTCTGAAAGGCCACTTGCTTTTTCCCGCGCACCGTTCCTGGTTGGAAAACTCTATCCAGGCAGTACGAAATCCCACCCATTGAAAAAGCCCTTTAGAAAACCGGTTATACTCGCTCATCTGCAGTACACTTTTAACCATTCGTCTGGTCATAAGACGGTAATCCCTTGCTCCGCTGACCAGCTGGATCTTTGAGAGCTTATTGATCACTTTATAAAAACAATCTGAAAGAAAGGATTTCAGTTTCGGTTCTCCCCGGCGATCCTTTCGACGGGCGGCCACACAGTCCCACTCCTCCCAGTAAAGCATCTGATACATTTCCGGAAGAAGCCCGGGAGGATCCTGAAGATCAGCATCCATAATAGCTATATAGTCTCCGGAAACATGGGAAAGACCGGCATAGATCGCCGCCTCCTTCCCAAAGTTTCTGGAAAAAGACAGATACCTGCATCTTGGATCCAGTTCAGACAAGGTCCTTAACTTTGCCAATGTCTGATCTTTGGATCCGTCATCCACAAAAAGGATTTCAAAACAGACTTCCTGCATTTTTTCCATAACTTTTTTCATTTCTGCATAAAAATATTCCAAAGCATCTTCTTCATTGTAGCAAGGTACTACGATTGAAATCTTGTCCATATGCGCTGCCGCCTTTCTCTTCTGTCACTGGGAACTCCAGGATCACCTTAAATAAGTCCCCGTCAATCTCTACATGCAATGTTCCTCCCATATTTGCCGCATAAGCAGAGGCTATAGCAAGCCCCAGACCATGGCCCTGGGTAGTCCTGGCCTTATCCCCTCTGACAAACCGCTCCATAATCTCTTCCGGCTCAAAATCCATCTCATAACAAGCAATATTTTTTATTTCAGCCAGAATCCTGTCTCCCTGTTTTTGGGTTTCTATATAGATCCTGGTATTCTCCAGAGAATACTTCAAAGCGTTTTCCAACAGGTTCTGGACCACCCGGTACATTTTCAGGTTATCACCCAGGAAAGGAAGGGGTTCCTGTGAAAATTTCTGCCGGATATTTCTTCCACTGGTTGTAACAGCGTCTTCCATATCTCCCAGAGTCTGCTCCAGAAGCCGGTTCATATCCAGGATCTCCAGATTTAATTGTTCAGAACCGCTGGAAGCTTTGGAAAGATCAAAAAGATCCTGGATCATATTCTTTAACTGCTCCTGTTTTGCGGCAATAGCTTCCACATAGTCTCTGGCCTGGTCCGAAAGCTCTTCCTGCTTCAGAAGATCTGTATAGCCCACCATAGAGGTAAGGGGCGTCTTCAGATCATGGGACATATTGGTGAGAAGCTCTGCTTTCAGACGCTCTGCCTGGACCTGTTTTTCCACACTTTTTTTCATGGCAGACTCAATATTTTCCAGAGAATTTTCTGCTTCTTTTAAAAGGGAATTCTCCGGGATCCGGTAAGCTTCATCTAGCTTTTCGCCCTCTGCCACCTGTTGGATCTGATGGAACAGATATCCAGAGTCTCTTGCCAGAGGATTATTAAAACAGACTCTTAAAAGCAGGCCGAACACCGCCAGACTAAAAATACCTGCTATCATTGTTCCCCAGTTGGTATACCAGTTCCAGGGCCCCACGGTCAGCCATAAAATTCCTGCCGTAAGAATCCCTCCTGCTGCCAGAAATATCCGGAATTTATGCTGAAACTGCTTTTCCAGAGACGTTCTCTTCTGGTACTGCCAGACCTGCCGCCAGATAAAAGAGGTTTCCTTTCCGATCCCAAGACAGACCTTCCTGATGAACAGAAAAAGAGAGGGAATCAGCAAAATCAGGTCAAAAGAAAGTCTCAGCAGATATTGAAAAATATCATAAGAATCAACTAGGACATATCCCCATATATAAATTTCCCTTCCAAAGGCAGGAAAAGCCCGGAAATAGTTCAAAACGCACACTGTCAGCAGGAGCACGTTGACCTCCGTCCAGATTTTGTCCGGCTTCGAAATTCTGAAGCTGGATTTTAAAGGCCCTCTTTTCAGATAACTAT
>DWUX01000251.1 GCA_019120545.1 Candidatus Blautia stercoripullorum
TAGCCAGGTACATACCAACTTCTTTGCACTCGCCTTCGTAGTTTGCTCTTAAATCTTCCATGATATCTTCGCTTGCGCCCTGAGCAACTCCTACAACATGCTCTGCAGCCCAGCTCATTTCGCCTGTCTGCTCTGTGAATTTTTCTGCCGGCGCTCCGCATACTGGACATTTTTCAGGAGCAGCTTCGCCTTCATAAACATAACCGCATACGCTACATACAAATTTTTTCATAACTTTGATCTCCTTTTCTTTTTGGATTTTTATAAATCTGGCAGCGCCAGGTTTTTACATAAACTTAATAATAGTAATGATTACTAATTTGTTTATATGACAAATCTATCATACTAGAGAAAAATTGTCAACTACTTTTCTGTAAATTTTTTTTGCCTAAGCAGTTTTTACAGATGCCGTAAAAAGTTGTAGTGTGAGCAGTGATTTCTCCATCGAAATTTTCTGAAGCTTTCCGGGTGATGTAGTCCATATCTGTCAGCTGAATATCTTTAATACAGTGACACTGGGTACAGATAAAATGACTGTGGGGTCTGGTATTGCAGTCAAATCTGTCCGGCCCCTCCCCGGTGGAAATCTTAGCGATCTCTCCCAGCTCTACCAGGAGAGAAAGATTTCTATATACAGTTCCCAGACTGATATTTGGAAATTCTTCTTTAATTCCTGCATAGACAGTATCGGCAGTGGGGTGATCATGACAGCTTTTCACAAACTCTCTGATACTCTCGCGCTGACGGCTGTATTTTAATGCTGCCATTGGTTTCTCTCCTTTCTATCGCTGGAAATACCAAACGATTAATAACAGTAATTGTTACTGATATTAAAATATCATATCGGATCAAATTAGTCAAGTATAAATCTGAAATTTCTTTTTTTAGGACAAACTGACAAAATTTAGAGGGGACTTACAGATAAATTGACAGTGATAAAAGAATATCAGAGAGCAGGGACAGTATAAGATAACGGAAAATAATATAGAAAGAAGAGAAACATAACGAAAAGAAACAGGAGGGATTGACAAAATATAGGTAAATATTTATATTTAGAACATTGGAAGGTTTCCATAATTCGTAATAAATGATAAAATAGGTACAGATAAATCATAAAGAGAAGGGAGAAAGAAACTATGTCAATGGATAAGCTGCGAAGCCTTTACTACGGGCTTTATGGTGAGAATGGGATAACCAACTTTTTTTACGATCAACTGGTAGGAATCATGGATACGGCAAAGGCCAACAGAAGCACTCAGCTGAAGAGACAGGATAAAAAAGGAAATTCCTGGTATCTTTCAGAGAAAATGGTAGGAGTGATGCTGTATGTGGATAAATTCAGCGAGGATCTGAAAAAATTTGAGTCCAAGATTGACTACCTTTGTGATCTGGGAGTCACTTATGTGCATTTTATGCCTTTGCTCCAGCCCAGAGAAGGACAGAATGACGGAGGCTATGCGGTTGCAGATTATCTGAATGTAGATAAGCGTCTGGGAACTATGGATCAGCTGGAAAAGGTTGTGGGAAAATTAAAAAGGAAAGGAATCCGCACCTGTATTGATTTTGTATTGAACCACACTGCAAAAGAGCATGAATGGGCCCAGAGATCCAAGAAAAACGAGCCTGGTTATGAGGATATGTACTATATGTTTGATAACTATGGTATTCCCTCAGAGTATGAGAAAACATTGACAGAGATATTCCCTTCTGTTGCTCCGAAGAATTTCACTTATTATGAAGATATCCATAAATATGTGATGACCAGATTTTATGAATTCCAGTGGGATCTGAACTATAAGAACCCAAATGTATTTAATAAGATCGCAGAGGTCCTGCTGACGCTGGCAAATAAGGGAATTGATATTTTCCGTCTGGATGCGATTCCTTATATGTGGAAGGAACTGGGTACGACTTCCATGAATCTGCCTCAGGTTCATACTCTTTTGAAAATGTACGAAATGATCATTGAAGAAGTATGCCCGTCTGTTATCTTCCTGGGCGAAGCTATCGTAGAGCCTCATGAGATCGTAAAATATTTTGGAACTCCTGAGGAGAAAGAGTGCCATATTATGTATAACGCCTCTCTGATGGTACTGCTGTGGAACTCTCTGGCAACGAGGGATGTAAGGCTGATGGAAAAATCACTGGCTATTGATTATGGAACCCCTGAGGACGGCGTATGGATAAATTATGCAAGATGTCATGATGATATCGGATGGGGATTTGAGACAGATATTATCCGGGAGCTGGGTATGGATCCGGAAGCTCATAAGCAGTTTATCATTCAGTTTATGGAAGGCAAATTCCCGGGAAGTTTTTCAAGAGGAGAACTGTATGAGTTTAATCCTCAGACATTGGATGCCAGAAACAGCGGAACAATGGCTTCTATGTGCGGTCTGGAAGAAGCAGTTGTGGAAAAAGACCGTTATAAACTGGAACTTTCTGTAAAGAGAATCCTTCTGCTGAACAGTATCATTATTTCTTATACGGGAATCCCTCTTCTTTACAGCGGAGATGAGCTGGGACAGCTGAACTGGTGGGATTATAAAAAGGATCCGGAAATCGCTCATGATTCCAGATGGCTCCACCGTCCGCCGATGGACTGGAAGAAAGCTGCAAACCGTCATGACCAGAGCACTGTGGAAGGTATTATTTTCAGCAGGATCAAAGAGATGATCGAGATAAGAAAGAGTCATGAGGTATTTGCTTCTACACTTCATTCTATTCCGGTGGATACACAGAATAAAGCGGTATTCGGATTCCATAAAGAAAATAAGATGCTGGTACTGGCAAACTTCAGCGAGAGAGAACAGGTTGTAGACTGTAATACCGTAAACTGGTTCGGACTTCCAGGGGAACTTCATGACCTGATCCAGGGAAAGACTGTACGTCTGTGGGAAAACATTGTATTAGGACCTTATGAATACCTGTGGCTGGTATAGAAATGAACCTGGCGGAAAAGAATAAGAAAGATTAATAAAAATAGGAAAGACTGAAAACTATCCGGACAGTCTTTCCTATTTCTATTTTTAGAAAAAATGAGAAAAATACAAAAACTCACCCTTGCTTTTTACAGAATACTGTTGTAGTATAATAAATATCATAAAGTAGTTTTGAAAACTACATCATAGAATTGGGAATACTAACTATAATTATGGAATATACTATCAAAGGCAAATTAAGAACAGGAGTGGTGAGTATGAAATTCAAGATTAAAGATCCGGGAAGCGCAATTACCCACTTTATCGGATGTGTCATGGCCATTGTGGCGGCGGCGCCCTTGCTGATCAAGGCTGCAAGAGAACCTGGAAGCATTTATATGATCGCAATGAGCGTGTTCATTCTAAGTATGATCCTTCTTTATGCGGCAAGTACGATTTACCATACTGTGGATTCTACAGAAAAGGTTAACCGCCGGCTGAGAAAGATGGATCATATGATGATCTTTATCCTGATCGCAGGAAGCTACACTCCAGTGTGTCTGATCACTCTGGAAGGAAAAACAGGATATATCCTATGCGCGGCTGTATGGGGCGTAGCTCTGGTGGGAATTATTGTGAAAGCCTGCTGGATCACCTGTCCGAAATGGTTTTCTTCAGTAATTTATATCGGAATGGGATGGCTGTGTGTATTTGCTTTTGTACCTATTGTGAAAGCTTTTTCTCCCGCAGGCTTCGGATGGCTGCTGGCAGGAGGGCTGATCTATACTGTCGGAGGTGTGATCTATGCGTTGAAACTTCCGATCTTTAACTCCAGGCATAAGAATTTTGGCTCTCATGAAATCTTTCACCTTTTTGTTATGGGAGGAAGCATCTGTCATTTTATCGTAATGTATTTCTTTGTGATGCCCGTGGGTATATAAGTCATATTTGTAGAGAGGCGGACAAAAAGCTCTTTTCGGAAAGAAAAATTCCGAAAAGAGCTTTTTTATCGGTTTTTTCCCTGATCCTGGAAATTTTTCCGAAAGGTTCTTGGAGTAGAGCCGATATGTCTTTTAAAATAATTACAAAAAGATGGGGCGTCTTTGAACCCGCAGGACAGGGCGATTTCTGTAATGGTATAGTTTGTTGAGCAAAGCATCTGGGCCGCCATACGGAGTCGGTGCCAGAGAAGATATTGTTTTGGAGCGGTATTTTCGTGTTCCATAAAAATCTTATAAAGATAGGTCCGGTCGATTCCAACATGTCTTGCTACGTCGGCAATCCGGATATCATAGCTGTAGTTATGTTCCATATATTCTTTAGCTGCTTTAAAGTATTCATCAGAAAAATCGCGGCTCTTTACAAGAAAGGGATCCTGCATAAAGGAAAGAAGCTGAAGAAGATTTGCCAAAGGCTCCAGCTGACGTCCGTGAGATTCTCTGAAGGATGCCAGCAGCCGTTCCATGGAATCCAGGAGAGCGGAGAAATTGCTTCCCGGATTCTGATAGATAAAAGAATGAGAAAAAACTGTCTGAGACAGGATTTCCGGACAGGCTTTTCCGTCAAATCCCACCCAGGCATAGATCCAGGGATCTTCCTGGTCTGCCTGATAGTAGGTGGATTCCATGGGAGGAATCAGGAAAGCATCGCCTTTTTTCAGAGAATAGGTGACGCCGCTTTTCTGAAAAATACCTTTTCCCTCTAAAATAACGTGGATCAGATAGTGAGGACGGACAGCCGGACCAAAATAATGTCCCGGCTGACATTTCTCTTTTCCACAGAAATAAACAGTCAGAAAGGACTGTTCAGAGACTGATTTTTTTTTCATATATAGACTCCTTTTCACAATCTCTTTGGAAATATTTCATTATGCAACAATTTAACAATAAAATATGTAAAAAAAGATAGATTCTGCTTCCATAAGATTATATAATAAAACATGGAGAACAGCAATGAATCATGCAAAGGAGATAAGACAATGGAACAGAAGTTGTTGTTTTTTGACATAGACGGCACTCTGCTCACAGAAGGAACCGGGGAAATACCGGACAGTACCAGAAAAGCTGTAAAAATGGCAAAAGAGGAAGGACATCTGCTTTTTGTGAATACGGGCAGGACCAGAACAAGCCTTCCTGAAAAGGTGACCAGTCTGGATTTCCACGGTTATGTATGCGGCTGCGGCACAAATATTTTTTTGGGCGATCAGGAACTTTTTTCAGCAAAGCTGAGCAATGAACTGTGTACCCAGGTGGCTGAAACAGTAAGAAAATATAAAGTTCCTGTATTCTACGAGGCATCAGATGCTATCTATTTTGATCATCAGATTCCCGATGAAGACGGATGGATAAAAAGAGCCCGGGAGCTTTTTAAGCGGCAGGGAAGAGATATCGAAGAGGTGATCCAAGGAAAAAAGAAGGTATATGATAAGCTTCTGATAATCCTGAAACCTACCATGGAAAATCAGGAGCTGAAAGAATATCTTTCCCGGTATTTTCTCTGTATAGATAGAGGAGGAAATATGTATGAGGTGATCCAGAAGGACTATTCCAAGGCAACGGGAATTAAATTTCTATGTGATTATCTGGGGAAAAATATAGAAGACTGCTATGTCTTCGGGGATAGCGAGAATGACCGTTCTATGCTGGAAGCCGTACCAAACAGTATTGCCATGGGAAATGGCGAGGAGGCAATAAAAGAGTGCTGTTCTTATGTAACGAAGGATATAGAAGAAGACGGAATTTACGAGGCCATGAAACATTTCGGACTGATCAGATCTTAAAAAGGAGGAGTTATAATGGCAATTATCTGTAAAGACAATGTAATCACATTAAAAACCAAGAATTCCGCATATCAGATGAAAGCGGACAGAGGATTTTTGTTTCACACATATTATGGACCAAGTGTAGGAGATACAGATATGTCCTACTTATGGAGAACTATCGACAGAGGATTTTCCGGAAATCCTGAAGGCATTGACGACAGAGGATTTTCTCTGGATACCCAGCTTCTGGAGTATCCAGGGTATGGTACAGGAGACTACAGAGATTACTGTCTCCGGGTAGTTTATCCTGACGGAAGCCAGGTGACAAATCTGAAATATGTGGATTATGAGATCCTGGAGGGAAAATATGCCCTTGAAGGACTTCCGGCTATGTACCAGGGAGAAGAAAAGGCGGAGACTTTGAAGATCACTCTCCGGGACATCCACCGGCATATAGAAGTGATTTTATACTACGGAGTTTTTGAAAATCTGGATATAATTACAAGAGCCTGTAAGGTGATCAATAAAAGCGGGGAGAGCGTTCATCTTCGGAGGGCGTATTCCATGTGTCTGGATTTCCACCAGAAGGATATGGATTTTATCCAGTTCTATGGGCGTCATGCTATGGAGCGTGTGATGGAGAGAAGTCCTCTTCACCACGGGATCCAGGGAGTAGGCAGCAGAAGAGGATATTCCAGCCATCAGTATAATCCCTTTGTAATGCTGGCGAAACATGATACCACAGAGGACAGCGGCTGGTGCTGGGGCGCCTGCTTTGTATACAGCGGAAACTTCCAGGCAGAGGCAGAGGTATCTCAGGCAAACAATACCCGTCTCACTATGGGTATCCATGACACCCAGTTTGATTTTCTGTTAGAGCCGGGAGAATATTTTACAGCTCCTGAGGTTATGATGTCCTTCTCTTCAGAAGGCATGGGAAAACTGTCCAGAAATTATCATAGGGCTATCCGTCAGAATATCTGCCGGGGCAAATTTAAAAATGCCAGAAGGCCGATCCTGATCAATAACTGGGAGGCTACTTATTTTGGGTTTGACACAGACAAGCTTCTGGAAATTGCCAGAGAGGCTAAAAAAGTAGGCATTGAGATGCTGGTCATGGACGATGGCTGGTTTGGCAAGAGAGATGATGATAACAGCGGCCTGGGAGACTGGGTTGTCAATGAAAAGAAACTTCCGGGAGGCCTGAAACGTCTGGTAGACGGTGTAAATGAGATCGGCCTGAAGTTCGGTATCTGGTTCGAGCCGGAAATGGTATCTGAGGACAGCGACCTTTACAGAGCTCATCCGGACTGGGCTTTAAAGGTTCCGGGACATTCTCTTACAAGAGGAAGGAACCAGCTGGTACTGGATTTCTCAAGAGAAGATGTGAGACAGTATATTTTTGATAAGATGAGCGAGATCCTGGAAAGCGCCAATATTGAATATGTAAAATGGGACGCTAACCGTCATATGACAGATGTATGGTCCGCAATGCTGCCTGCAGAGAGACAGGGAGAGGTGTTCCACAGATATATCCTGGGTCTGTATGATTTCCTGGAGAAGATCACACAGAAATTCCCGGATGTGCTTTTCGAAGGCTGCAGCGGAGGCGGCGGAAGATTTGACGCCGGCATGATGTACTATCATCCTCAGATCTGGTGCAGTGACGATACAGATGCCATAGAACGTCTGCGGATCCAGTATGGAACTTCTTTTGCATATCCCGTATCTACAGTGGGAGCTCATGTATCTGTATGTCCGAACCATCAGACAGGAAGAAGCGTATCCATGAAGACCAGAGGCGTAGTTGCCATGTCTGGTACTTTCGGTTATGAGCTGGATATTACAGAAATGTCTGAGGAAGATAAGAATGTGGTGAGAGAACAGATCGAGGAATTCAAAAAATACTATGATCTGATCCAGCAGGGAGATTACTACAGACTGTCTGATGACGGCACAAAATCTAATTATGTGGCATGGCAGTTTGTTTCCGGAGACAAAAAAGAATCTCTGGTAAACGTAGTGGTACTTCGTACAAAGGCCAATCCGCCTTTCCAGTTTGTGTACTTAAGAGGTCTGAAACCGGAAGCTCTTTATCATGTAGAAGGAACAGAATTAAATTTAACAGGAGCAGCTTTGATGAATGGAGGGTATCTCCTGCCTGTAGTCAGCGATGATTACGAGGCAGTACAGATTCATCTGACTGAATGTGACTAATTTATGAATGGACAAAAGAAAAAGGGGATTTCCAGAGAAGGGCTTTTGCTGGCGGTTGTGGTGCTTTTTTGGTTTGCCCTGTATCTTCATATACCTTATCAGACGCCTTTTCTCACATCAGCGGGAGTGGCGGCTGGATTTACAGGAACTATCGTGGGAGCCTATGGGATCACGCAGCTGGTATTCAGGCTCCCCCTGGGAGTTCTGGCGGATTATGCGGGAAAGCATAAAATCTTTGTGATACTGGGAGCCGGACTGGCAGGGCTTGCCTGTCTGGTGCGGATACTGATCCCTACCGGCCCCGGATTTCTGGCGGCCAATCTGATCTCCGGCTGTGCGGCCTCCATGTGGATCGCCTATATGGTTCTTTATTCCAATTACTTTTCTAAAAAAGAACAGCAGAAGGCTACCAGCAAGGTGATCATGGCCTGTAACCTGGGAATGTGTCTGGCATTTGTATTCAGCTCCTGTTTTTATGGAAAGATGGGAATGGCTTTCCTGTGCGGCGCGGGAGTGATCGCAGGAATTGCCGGTGTTATTGGAGGTATTTTTGTAAAAGAGGATCTGATCCCGATGAAGGGAAAGGGAGAGAAGCGGCCGGGCATGGGAACGTATCTTTCTGTATGCGGAAACAGGCGGCTGATCCTTTTTGCTCTTCTGGCTTTGATCCAGCAGGGAATCCAGATGGCAACAGCCATGTCTTTTACCACACAGATCCTGGAAAATATGGGGGCTTCCGCTCTTTTTATCGGCTGTGCCTCTATCTTCTATATGATCGCGGCGGTGGTTTCCGCCCAGTTTGCTTCCACAGATCTCTGTGAGAAAAAAGGCGCCGGATTTTATGTTCCTCTTGTATTTTTCCTTACAGCGGTTTACTGTATCCTGGTGCCTGCTGTAGGAAATATTTATGCTATTTTTATCCTTCAGGCTTTTCCAGGCATGTCCACGGGAATCCTTCTCTCTTATCTTACTTCTGAATCTATGAAGGAGATCCCCAGAGAGAAAAGCTCTACGGCTATGGGATTTTTTCAGGCGGTCTATGCAGTTGGCATGTCCTTTTTCCCTTGGGCGGTTGGCGTCCTGACAGAGCACTTTAATATTGAAACCGGATATAGTTTCCTGGCTTCGGCCGCCTTTGTGGGAACAGTGGTTTCTATAATCTATTACAGAAGGCAGCAGGCGGCATAGTTCCTTATCATGATGTTGGGACCCTGGTATCTTATAATTCTACGAAAAAATGTAAGGATTCTCTGTTGAAGTTACAAGCATGTGAGATTATAATAAAAAGTATAATTTCAAGGATGTAACAGGGGGATCATAAAGTGAAAGAGGATATTAAAGAATTCAGAAAAACAAGAGATTTTTTAATCTGTATTGATTCTGACGGCTGTGTCATGGACACTATGGATGTAAAGCATATGCGGTGTTTCGGACCATGTCTGGTTTACGAATGGGATCTGGGAGAGTACAGAGAGGAGATCATCCGTCTCTGGAGAAAGGTAAATCTTTTAAGTGTCTCAAGAGGGGTGAACCGTTTTCAGGGTCTGGCTCAGGTGCTGAAAAATATCCATGAAAATTATATTCGGGTAGAAGGTCTGGATGGATATCTCCGCTGGGCAGAATCGGCTCAGGAGCTGTCCGATAAGAGTCTGGAAGAAGCTTATGAAAAAACAGAAAATATCTGTATGAAAAAAGCTATGGATTGGTCAAGACTGGTAAATCAGTCTATGGCAATGGTGTCTGATACCAAAAAACCACCTTTTGAGGGAACGGAAGATGCCTTGAGACTGGCCAGAGAAAAGGCGGATATTGTAATCCTTACTGCAGCTAACCGCCGGGAGATCAATAAGGAATGGGAAGTTTTTGAACTGGCTCAGTATACAGACCTCCTTATGTCACAGGAAAACGGCAGGAAGGAAGAATGCCTGAACGAACTTCTGGAAAAAGGATATGAGAAAGACCATGTGCTGATGGTAGGAGATGCGCCGGCAGATCTGGCAGCGGCACAGGCAGCGGGAGTTCTCTTCTATCCTATACTGGCTTATCAGGAAAGAGAAAGCTGGGAAAATTTCTCAGATGCTCTGGATCACTTTACGAATGGAAACTATGCGGGAAGCTATCAGGAAGAACGGATTAAAGAGTTTCAGGAGAATCTGCACATAGAAATAAAATAAAAGAGCGGGCTTTCGGTTTATTGTACCGATTTTCTTTTTAAAGAATAAGAAAGAGAGTATTCCTTAAGATTGAGAATCTTTATACAATATTCTCTTTTTTGCTGTGTTTTAATTTGCAGATATAAAAAGCTCTGATTTTATGCGGAATTTTTTTATCCGGATTATATTTTCTGCAGTTATCCGGTTCCAAAAGCGGATTTCTGTTTAGAAAGTATAAATTCCTCTATTTTACAAATACTACATTTACGGGAAACACAGGCGATAAATGTAAAAAAGTAAAATGGAGGAATTTTTATATGAAGGCTACGGGAATTGTACGAAGGATCGATGACCTGGGAAGGGTGGTGATCCCTAAGGAGATCAGAAGGACCCTGCGGATAAGAGAGAGCGATCCTTTGGAGATATTCACAGACAGAGAGGGAGAGATCATTTTGAAGAAGTATTCTCCTATCGGAGAACTGGGCGCTTTTTCCAGAGAATATGCAGAGGCTCTGGCACAGGCCGCCGGATGTCTGGTATGCATTACAGACAGGGATCAGATCATTGGGGCAGCAGGGAGCGGGTCCAAGGAATATATTGAGAAAAGGATCAACAGGGATCTGGAGGACATGATCTCTGACCGGAAAAATACGCGTATCACAGATGGAAATTATGTGCGGATCTTAGAGGAAGATAAGGGAGAATATGGATCGCAGGTGATCTATACCATTACCTGCGCGGGAGACGCCGTGGGATCTGTAGTTATACTGGATAAGCCCGGCGAGAGAAAATTTTCAGAGACAGAAGAAAAGCTGGCTCAGGTTGCCGCAGGATTTCTGGGAAGACAGATGGAGCAGTAAAAACAGTTCCCTGCCGGCATGAGATGTTTTAAACAGACAATATTCTGACATATGTCTGGTCGAAAATACGGTTGAAACAGAAGAAATGTGAAATACAACCGTAGCAGCAGATTTAGAAATACGGTTAAGAATGAGAAAAAGACCGCTAAACAGAGGATCAGGATCAAAGAGCCTGAAAATTCTGTTTAGCGGTCTTTTGACATTCTTGAAGAGTCAGCCTTAAAGAGGCTGAAAAGTACAGTTACTGGATAGAAGCCTGTCCCATCTGTTCCAGAAGATCGGTCTTGATCTTGTAGAGCTTATCGGAAAGATCCACATATACTTCCTGAGGATTTACCAGACGTCTGGTCTCGTCCCAGAGAGTATCCAGTTCCTTTGCGCAGATATCCCGGATCTCCATGACGGAAGGAGATGTGTAGACACATCTGCCTTTGAGAAAGACGGGGACAAGAAGTTCTCTCAGGGTATAGGTTCCCCCGTAGATCTTTGTCTTTTTCCAGGTGGCCATAGGGTCAAAGATGATCATATCTTTGCTGGGATCGAAGACTTCGTCTTCCAGACAGATGAGATCTGCCCGGATTTTGCCTGTAGTCTTGTCGTAGATACGCTGAATGGTCTTATTGCCCGGATTGGTGACTTTTTCGATGTTTTCAGAAAGCTTGATCTTAGGGGTAAATTCCTTATCATTTTTATTTTTGATGGCTGCAAGCTTGTATACGCCGCCGAAAGCAGGGTTGCCGTTGGAGGTGATCAGATTGGTGCCTACACCCCAGGAATTGATCTTGGCTCCCTGGGCTTTCAGACTGTCGATCAGGTATTCGTCCAGATCGCTGGAAGCGGAGATCACTGCATCTTCAAAGCCGGCGGCAGCCAGCATATTATAAGCTTTCTTCGAGAGATAAGCCAGGTCTCCGCTGTCGATACGGATACCATATCCTTTCGCCAGAGTGCCTTCTTCACGCATTTCCTGGAAGACCCGGATCGCATTGGGAACACCGGAATTCAGGACATCATAGGTATCTACCAGCAGGATACAGGAATCAGGATATAGTTTGGAATAGGTCTTGAAAGCCGTATACTCGTCGGGAAAACTCATGATCCAGCTATGGGCATGGGTTCCTTTCACCGGAACGTCAAACATCTGGCCGGTAAGGACGTTGGAAGTTCCGATACATCCGCCGATCATGGCCGCTCTGGCGCCGTAGATACCGGCGTCAGGTCCCTGCGCCCGGCGAAGGCCGAATTCCATAACGCCATCGCCTTTTGCCGCATATACCACACGGGAGGCTTTGGTAGCGATAAGACTTTGATGGTTCAGCAGATTCAGGATGGCTGTCTCTACAAGCTGGGCCTCCATAACAGGGGCTATGACTTTCAGAAGGGGCTCTCTGGGGAATACTACGGTTCCTTCCGGGATCGCGTAAATATCCCCTGTAAAGTGGAACCCTCTTAAATATTCCAGAAAATCATTGTCAAAGATATTCAGAGAGCGGAGATAGTCGATATCATCAGGAGCAAAGTGGAGATCACGGACATACTCAATGATCTGATCCAGGCCGGCTGCAATGGCATATCCTCCGTCACAGGGATTTTTTCTGTAAAAGGCATCGAAGACCACGATCTGATCCGTGGGATTTTTGAAGTATCCCTGCATCATGGTCAATTCATATAAATCTGTTAATAAGGTTAAATTTAAGGCTCTCATAGGTAGCGCTCCTTTATAATTCAAGGGCCTTGCCCCGGGTATTTTCTGCCATTATAGCACTTTAACCTGAAAAAAGGAAGTTTTCTTCTATAAATTGTGGTATTCTTCCAAAGTAAGACCTGTCATAGAAAGATATAAGGCCAGAGGCTCGCCTACATAGCGGATATGCCAGGGCTCCCAGGGGAATCCGGTGATATTTTCTTTGGCTTTGGGATAGCGGATCACAAAACCATAGAGAGGGGCATGCTTTTCCAGCCACCGGCCTTCGGGAGTATCTGCAAAGGATTCCTCCAGCTGCATGTTAATATCCGGACAGGAAAGATCCAGAGCAAATCCGGTCTGATGTTCGCTGGCTCCGGGCGGAGCGACGGCAGAACTTTTTCGTCGAAGAGCATCCAGATAAAGTTTTTCCTGCCGCTTATAAGAACGGTAGCCGGATATCCCTATAAGTCCCATTTTATCCAGAGCTGCCTGGGTAAAGAGCCGACCTGCGGCTTTGGAGGCTTTTCGCCTGAGAAGCCGCTTTTCAGAACCGGGAGGAGCGCAGAAAGGAATCCCTGCCTCTTCCAGATCATCGGGTATGTAATCAGGAGGAAGGAGATTGGTTTTATTTACAAGAACAGGGTAATAGGACATAATACACCGCCTTTGCCAAAAATAATATGGAAACAATTTTACGGGATATATTTTATGCAGACGAGAAGAGAAAAATAACTATGGAGGCAGATTAGAAAGAGAAATTCTGAAAAAGGTATATTGTAAAAAATGTGCATATGATATAATGCCATAGGCAAAAATGACAGAAATGTTCATTGGCGTACCCCCCTTCCTCTACCTGTCCAGGGGCGGCAGCGTGTTCAGTATAGCATAGACCAAGAAACAAATAAAATATGTATTTCACAAAAAAAGATAAGATTACAGGAGGGAAAAATTTACTCGAATAAAAAAATTAAAAAAAATGAAAAAAAGTACTTGCATTTTGAAAAGAGATGATATATAATACCTATTGTTGTGAGACAACATTGAAAATATTGGGCTATCGCCAAATGGTAAGGCAACGGACTCTGACTCCGTCATT
>DWUX01000252.1 GCA_019120545.1 Candidatus Blautia stercoripullorum
AAGGCCGCCGTTTCTTATGCCCTCATACGGAATGACGACCACACGCTAAAGATCACGGCGGCTTGAGGAGGGAGCCGCCATGAAGCAAGCAGTGTTTCGACAATTTACGACGGAATATGTACCGTCAAAAAAAGCACGTCCCCTGAACAGGGGAACAAGTGCAAAACACTATTTGAAAGAAAACATCAAAATACATTAGATAGCGTCTGGCTGATAGTTGAACAGCCAGACGCTTTTTATTGCCTACTATGTGTTTCCGTCGGATGCCGTTCTCCTCCGTTTGTCTGCCAGCCCACGCAGACAAACGGCAGAAAGGAGAACAGGCTTATGGCCGAGAAAGATTGGGCTGCGATCCTCAAAGAGGAGGATCGTATCATTGCAAATTCTGACCGCCGGTTCCGGTATCACTGCTACTCTCTGGAGAGTATGAGCGAGGAACTTACATACAGGGAACGGTCTATTCATATCCAGAATGATTTCATCGAGCAACTGCTGGAGGAGGACTTTATTGATACCGTCCAAAATGAAAAGCTGGCCTATGGTTTGCGCCGTTTGACAGACCGGCAGCGGCACGCCATAGAACTGGCCTTTTGGGAGGGGTATCAGTACAAGGAGATTGCAGTTATCCTTGACTGTTCCCCGGCGGCGGTCACGCTTCTGCTTCAGAGAGCTTTTCACCGGCTCCGCAGCTTTTTAGCTGAATAAGTGAAAGCAAGGGCAGCATTCTTGTGATGCTGTCCTTGCCTTTGCCTATTCTGCCTTAGTCAAAAAATCACTGTACCCTTTAATTTTATCGCCCTGGGATCTCCGATGTATAGAGGGACAAGCCCTTAAAAAATATCGGAGGTGTTTAATATGGTAAAAACCATCAAAGTAATTCGGTTGGCCCCTGGTGAGGCGGTTCTCATTCTGGCTGATTCCGACCCGGTTCCCCCGCCTGACGCTGCGGCCGTCCAGCCCTGCCCGTTTCTTGTTGATCCCCAGGATGATGATAAAATCATCGCGCTGGTTCGTGTTGCATAAGGGAGGGCGTTCAATGTATCTTGTTAAAATCCTGAATGCCGATTACCGTCCCATTGATGTAGAGGTATCCCTTGAAATCTACCGTGTTTATGAGGAAAGCCGGAAGCAAGAGGAACGGCAGCGGTATGAACGTCGGAAGCATATTGAAGGCAGGTCTTTCGATAATTGCTTGCTGTTCGATCTGGCTACGGAGCCGTTAGAAGAAACTTTTGAACGGCTGGAAACCTTGCAGGAAATTGGCCGCGTTTTGGAGCAGCTTCCTCCGCTACAACGGTGGCGCTTTATTCTCCATTTTTTCTACGGCTACTCCTACTCGGAGATAGCGAAAATGCAAGATTGCAATAAATCAGCAGTCATGCGATCCGTGCAGTCAGCTTTGAAAAAAGTCCGAAAAAATATTGCCGCGTAACTATCAACGATTGCCCGTTTTCCCTCCTATATAGTGAAAGGGATTTTAGAGAACCCTTTTGACTATGTACCTTGAAAAACAGCGGGCAATCCGTTCATATTCAGTATTCAAGTTTTTGAGTGCTGCGTCGAGCATCGCATAGCACAAACGCGATAACCCCCTGCGGATGGTCAGAGCATCCGTCAACACGATAACATCAAAGGGGCCGAGCGGTTATTTGGTGGCTGATGACCAGCCTGTGGTGGGCTGGAAAGTGCCAGGACGCGCAGCACAAGGAACCGTGCCACTCACCGAAACTTACTGCGAATATGGTGCCAACCACCTATCGGCGGTATGCGGCGGCTTCAGCAGCCATCCGGCTGATCAACCCTGAACTGGCTTGAATATTCCCTGTATCGGGGGTGTGCTGATGGGCAGTCCTGCTGCTCAGATAATACGATACAACCAAAGCAACCATAATGTGGCCCGCGTCGGATCTCCCCGGCGCGGTGCCTTGTTTTGTCATAGAAGGAAGGTGAATAAGTTGGATGAAGAAAGAAAGGCAGATGTGGTAATGATCCAACGAGTCAAAGGAACCACCTTTGTCGTAAACTCCTTTTTCAATCAGTCTGGACAGGAAACCGCTACCGATAAAATGGCGCGGCTAATCGAACGGGAAGTAAATTCTCCCCAATCGTTCACGAAAATTTAACACTTTAATGTGATAAACTGCTTTCGCAGACGGCAAAGGTGCGGTATAATAGAAATAGAACCCAAAGCCCTTTAGTTCGTCGGATTGGAGGTTATGATGTTACAGACGAACCAAAAGGACAAGAAAAAAACTGAATATATCGCGCTTTATTGCCGTGTGGCAACAATAAACCAGGTTTCTCTCATTCACGAGCAGCAAGAAAGGGCAAACATTCTTGCTGCACTCCTGAAAGGGGGTGCGGTAGAATGATTCCAAACATCAACGATATGCTTTCCTGCCGGAATACGCTCAGCTTGGATGCGCTGACCGCACTGTACTGCCGATTGTCTGTGGATGATGCCAACGACGGGGACAGCAATAGTATCCAGCACCAGAAAGAGATGTTGGAGCGGTACTGCAAAGAAAACGGCTATACCAATTATCGCTTCTATGTGGATGACGGTTATTCTGGTACAAACTTCGAGCGACCTGACTTCAAGAGGATGATTGCCGATGTAGAGGCCGGAACAGTAAAGCGGGTCATCATCAAGGATATGTCCCGTTTTGGCCGTGACTATTTGCAGGTCGGAATGTTCACTGAAGTTCTCTTTGCACAGTACGATATTCACTTTATTGCTATCTCCAACAACGTGGACTCCCAAAAGGGGGAAAATGACTTAACCCCGTTTGTTAATCTGTTCAACGAGTGGTACGCGAGAGATTGTTCCCGCAAGCAACGAGCTGTGGCCCGGATGAAAGGAATGTCTGGTAAGCGTATCAGCACTCATCCTCCCTATGGTTATATCAAGGGGAAAGATGGTATGCTTGTGCCGGATGAAGATACAGCCTGGGTGGTCAAGTTGATTTTCGACTTATGTATTCAGGGGCTTGGCCCGGTACAGATTGCAAACGAACTGACCCGCAGAAACATCCCTACGCCCGGCACATTGGCATATCGGCGCACAGGAAGCACTCACAATTACTACCCTGATGCGGAATGTGCATGGTCGGATAGCACCATTGAAAATATCCTTTCTTACAAAGAGTACCTGGGCCATACCGTCAATTTTAAGACCTACTCTAAATCCTACAAGTTGAAAAAGCGGATGGTAACTCCGGAAGATCAGCAAATGGTTTTTGAGAACACCCATGAGGCTTTGGTTAGTCCGGAGGATTGGGAAACAGTGCAGCGTATCCGGGAACGTCGGCGCAGACCCAAAAAGCAAGACACACCTGCTCTCTTTTCCGGTATGCTGTTCTGTGCAGACTGCGGTTCTCCGCTGCGGGCACATCGAGGCCAAACCGTCAGCAAGGGACAGGAATGCTACTGCTGTGGCAAGTACCGTGACCGAACAAAAAGCTGCACCATGCACTATATTCGCGCTGTGACTCTTGAAAAGCTGATACTGGACAATTTGAAACAGGTGGTACAGTTGGCACAAGAGGATGAGCAGGAATTTGTTCGGCGGTTGACCAGCCGTTCCATTCAGGAGCAGAAGGTTCAGGTACAGTCACTGCAAAAGGAACTGGCGCAAAAAGAACACAGGGCCAACGATCTGGATAACATCATCAAGCGGCTGTATGAGGACTCCATAACTGGAAAGCTGTCCGATGAACGGTTCAGGATACTCTCTGCCGATTACGAGCAGGAACAGCAAACCCTTCGGGGTGAGATTCAGGATATTCAAGCCCAACTCGCAGAGATAGACAGCAAAACCGTCAACATTGACAGCTTCCTCAAGGTAGCAAAAAAGTACACCGCTTTTGATGAACTTACCCCCGGAATGCTCCATGACCTGATTGAGAAAATTGTGATCCATGAGGGGGATAAAAGCAGCGGCCATCGGCAGCAGCGCATTGACATTTATTATACCTTTATTGGTGAAGCTGGTGCATCCCAGGTGATTGCACAGCGCAAGCTAAAAGGAAAAGTAGCGTAACATACTTTCGTACATTACGCTACTTATCCTTAATTCAAAAAAGTTTCCTTAAGCGTCCTCGCCTTTGGCCAGAGCGCCTTTGCTTTTATGTCTTGTAGTTTACTCTTAACAGATTTGTTTTATCAATAAAATTTTTACATTTTCCTGTTCTTTGTTAATTATCCCTATTTTTTAGTTTTATTTCATAGAGTTTTCTCTATTTTGCCAGCTCCTGTTATTCAGATCAATATACGGATTTCCCCGGCCGCCAGTTTTTCCCTGCTCCCATCTTCATATTCCACTTCCAGCCGGCAGTCCTGATCTATATCTACAGCTTTGGCCTTTCTGGAGCCTTCCGGGAGCAGCACCTGGATATCTTTTCCAAGTACCAGACTTCGATCTCTGTATTCCCGGGCATGATCCTGTTCTGTCTTTCCTCTGTAAAGCTCCATAAAAGCGTTTAAAAATCCTGCTGCCAGCCGGTTTTTCCCGTCGCTTTTTTTCTCCTGAAAAACTGCTCCCGCCGTTTCTTCCAGTTCCCGGGGAAATCCGCCCCGGGGAGGATAGACATTGATCCCGACCCCCAGGATCACATATTCCAGGCTGCCTTTTTCCAGGCTGACAGCGCCTTCTGTAAGGATCCCGCAAACCTTCTTATCTTCTATATAAACATCATTTACCCATTTGATCTGTGCTTTCTTCTGAGAAACCTTCTCTATCGCCCGGCAGGCGGCTACCGCCGCCATAGTTGTAAATTTCACAGCCACGGCAGGAGAACAGTTTTCAGGTCTCAAAAGGAGGCTCATGTAAATCCCTGTATCGGCAGGAGAATAAAAGCTTCTGCCTGTCCTTCCCCTTCCTCCGGTCTGCTCTCCGGCCAGAACCGTAAAACCCTCTTTCTGTCCCTTCAGGGCCTTTTCCCTCAGATAGTCGTTGGTAGATCCCACGGCAGGCAAAATTTCCATCTCTATGGAGGCACAGACAGGCTCCAGATATTTTTCCACTCCCTGAGAGGAGAGAATGTCTGTATCTGCCGAAAGACAATATCCTTTGTTTGGGACCGCGTCGATCTCATAGCCGTCTTTGCGGAGGCTGTTTACTGCCTTCCACACTGCAGTCCTGGAAACAGAAAGCCTGGCGGCCAGCTCTTCTCCGGAAAAATAGGCCCCCTTATTCTTTTCAAAAAAATCCAGAAGCTTTTCTCTGGTCCTCATATTCCTTCCCCCAATTATAATAAAATTATGGCCTGGCGGCCTTCTTGTTCATGCTGGTTAGCGTCTCTAAAGCTTAGTCCCATCGGACTGCTGGCAGTCCCAGGATCACCAGTACGGCTCCGGTCACACGGTTCAGAGTAATAGGCGCTGCTTTGTTTGCGAACCGGGCCGCGATCTCCGCCCAGATCAGGGTAAAGATGATGCAGAGTACCAGGCAGATTATGTCCGGCATCCCTCCGATAGTAAAATGGCTGACCGCTCCGGTAAATGCTGTAAAGGTCATAATGAAAACACTTGTTCCCACAGCAGTCTTCAGCTCATATCCTAAAACAGAAGTCAGGATCAGCAGCATCATCATGCCTCCGCCGGCTCCCACAAATCCGCAGATGAATCCGATCACAACGCCGCAGACAACAGACTGGATCACCCGGACTTTTCTGCTCACTCCATTCATGATCTCTTTGGTGGTCATTACAGGCTTTGCAATAAATTTCACCCCAGAAGAAAGGTCATGATCAAGCCGTTGCGGATATCCAGGTTTTTATTCTTCCCATAGGTATAAGCGCTGGCAGCGCTGGCAAGAACGTCGCTGGCAAGAGCAATCCCCACCGCCTGGTAGGCCGGCATCCCCAGGAAAGTGATCAGCATGGGACTGATCACAGCGGCGGCGCTCATTCCCGCAAAACCGGTGCCCAGTCCTGCTCCCATTCCTGCAATAAAACAGACAATGATCTTTAACAAAATTCTCATCCCTTTTTCTTAATCGATAAACGGGACTGCCGTACCATTTATACGACAGCCCCGCAGAATATTATAACATAAGTGGATAAGCCAGGGAAACACCTATATTTATTTACTTTTCTATATACTCTTCTACATTGTCAATAGTAACCTTTGCATAGGGGAGATAAATATATTTTTCATTTTCAAATTCTATATTTTCCATCCCTCTGCCGGTTACCAGGGCTTTAGCCAGTTTTGCTATTGCTTTGGCCTGCCCCTCTTTATCATTGTACACCGTTCCTGCCATCTTCTTTTCCTGAATAGCTCCCAGTCCCTCCTTCGTCCCATCGATCCCAAAGAATACGGGGAGAGCCGATTCTGTCCGGTTCAGTTTCTTATAAGCGTCAAGAGCCCCGAGAGCCATAGCGTCGTTATTAGCCAGTACCATTTCAATCTGGTTCTGATGCTGGCCGATCATCTGGAGCATACGGTTCTCTGCCTGAGCCCGGTTCCAGTTTGCAATGCCGTAGCTCAGCTTTTCCAGTTCCACTCCCTGATTTCTCAGGGTCTCCACAGCATTTTCTGTCCGGATGATAGCATCCTGATGTCCCGGCTCGCCTTCCAGCACCACATACTGGATCTTTCCGTCCTTGTTCCGGTCTATCTGAGGATTCTCTTTTACAGCGTCAGCTGCCAGTTCTCCCTGCATGACCCCCGACTGTTTTGCATCAGCTCCTACATAATACAGTTTTTCCCACTGAAGCATATCCTCCGCCACCGGCTCCCGGTTAAAGAAGATAATAGGAACCTCATTTTCTCTGGCAAGGTCTATAATCTCAGAAGGATCCGCCCGGTCCACCAGGTTCACGCATAGAACATCACAGCCAGCGTCAATGAGTTCTTCAACCTGATCGTTCTGGATCTTCTGGGATCCTCCTCCGTCCCGGACAGTTACCGCCGCCTGAAAAGAATCCTCTTCCAGCAGCCCTATTTCTTCCTCTATACATTCTAACAATTCACTGATAAATATATCGTTTTGATCATAACAGGCCACTCCCACCTGCACCCGGACAGCCTCTGTCTCTTCTTCTTGTCCGCAGGAAACCGTTCCCTGCAGGCTTATGCAGAAAGCAAGGCCCGCGGCTAAAACCTTTTTGTTTCTCATCTTGTACCTCTACTTACTGACTCATTGTAAAGAGGATCTCCTGATTCTCCTTTGTGAAAAGAGTATCTCTTCGGATCACCGTATAAGCAGTCTGCCGGTCCTCCATTTTCCGAAAAGAATGTCCCAGCTTCCGGGACATTTCCTCCAGGCTTTGATACCCTACGTTAAACTCGTCCGGCACTACCAGACACTGGACTCTTCCTATGTCCAGATAATAAGCCGCCTCTGTGGAATTTCCGATCCCATAGACAATCGCTCCATGGAGATCATTCGCCGCAGAATATTCTCCTGCCGCCGTTGTGCTCCTGTCATCCAGTGCAATCACAAAATCCACCTTAGGCAAAGCCTCTAAAGAATCAGACTCTCCCTCTCCGAAAATTCCTTCCACGTTCCAGCTTACCTTGGCTCCGCTGCCTTCCATTGCTTCCCGAAATCCTGCGCTCCGGTCAAGAGCAGCCGCGGAATCCGCCGTCTGACACACAACCCCCAAAGTTTTGCCTTGGAGGTTATCACCGCAGTCGCGGATCAATTCCTCTGCCAAAGCTCTGCCCATAGCATAATTGTCCGGCTGGGTCACCGGAAAAGCTCCGGTGCTGTCCCGGACAGCTCTGGATCCGGCAAGCATCACCGGCACCTTTTTTTCCATTTTTTTCAGCATTTCTTCTGTATCTGTTCCCGGAACCGGCTGAAGTATGATCCCATCTGTTCCATTATAGATTTCCTGTTCTATAAGCTCTTTTTCTTCTTCCAGAGTCATGATCCCCTCAGTTGGCACCACGGAAATCTCTGTCTGACAGTCCTTCGCCGCCATTCGCAGCCCATAACGGAAAGCCGCCCACTGGTTGTCCTCAGAATTTTCAATGATCACCGAAACCCTGTAAGGGTCCTTCCCGCTTTTATCCAGAAGCATCACCACCGCCAGCATCAGGACCAAAATTCCCAGGACCGCTTCTGTAAGGATAAATACTTTTTTACTGTTTTTCATTTTCCATACCTGCGTCTTCGATCTTTTTGATTACTTCTTTGCCAAAGAGATAGCCTTTCTCCAGGATCTTTCTGTTCTCCTCTGTGTAAGGCACCGCCGGTATGATAACCGACACAGCGGTTCCCTCATCAGGCTCGCTTTCTATCTTCAGCCCGTACTCTTTTCCAAAAAGCAGCTGGATCCGGTTATTCACATTTACCAGCCCTACGCCTGATCCCCGCTTAGGCACCCGTGTATTGTCTGTAAGGGCAAATTCCGCTTCTTCCCGGGACATGCCGATGCCATTGTCTGCCACAGTTAAAATGATCCTGCCCTTTTCCTTCCGCCCTGTGACCCGGATCTCTCCTCCTTCGTCCATAGCGCTTACCCCATAGCTGATGGCGTTTTCCAGGATAGGCTGGAGGATCAGTTTCACCGTGCAGCAGGAATATACTTCTTCCTCCACGTCAAACACAACGGAAAACGTATTTTTGTACCGTACCTTCTGTATGTTCATATAACTCTGAGCGTGCTGAAGTTCATCTTTAATACTGATCACGGTCCGCCCTTTCGACAGGCTGATCCGGAAAAATTTTGCCAGCTGGGTGATCATAAACGCCGCCTCGTCATTTTTCTCTCCCTCTACCATCCAGGTAATGGACTCCAGAGTATTATATAAAAAGTGAGGATTGATCTGGCTTTGGAGAGCGTCCAATTCACTTTTTCGCCGTTCATTCTGCTCCAGGACAATTTTTTTCATCAGATCGTCGATCTTTTCATAGGACTTTTGTATAGAATATCCCAGATGGCGGATCTCCTGGGAGCCTCCGATATAGATCCGGGGTTCTTCCCCCGCTTCATAATCCTTTACAGAATCATTCAATTTCAGGATAGGGCTGGATATCCATACAGAAACCATCCTGTTTACAAAAGCAAGCATCATGGCCATCAGCAGGATCAGCATCATGATAAAGTACCGGATATTCAGCATTCCATGGGTAAAGGTGGAGTAGGGGATCACCCCTACCAGCTTCCATCCGGTATAGCTCACCGTATTCACTAGCACCTTGCGATGTTCTCCGCTAAATTTTTCATCATAGATTCCTTCTTTATAATCCGCCGCGGTCTGGTTATTCTCCTGAATGATTCCATCGCTGATCTGTACCTGCCTGGGATGATAGATGATCTCCCCGTTACTGTCGCATAGATAAAAATACTGGCCGCTGTTGGCCGTATTGATCTGATCCATCATACGGGAAATACTGGAATAATCCATATCTACCAGAAGGACACCTGTCCTGGAATCTCCTCCTTCCGTAAGCTCCACTGCACGGCTTAAAGAGATCACCCAATAATATCCCATAGTGCCGTCGTCAAACAGGTTCTGGATATGGGGCGTGGAGAAATGCATATTTTCCATTTCTTCCATAGCGTTCTGGTACCAGGTCTGTTTTGTCACATTGGGATCTTCTTTCTGGGATGCCACCGGCTCTGCTGCCATGAGGCTGCCGTAATTATTGTAGATGGCAATACTCCTTAAATTGTCCCGGTTGGCCTCGTAGAGAAGGTTCATCCCTTTTTGGATACTGCTTTCTTCATCTAAAAAATCGCTTTCTTTCACCACGTTATAATACACTGCGTCCGAAATCTGGCGCATACTCACCAGATAATCCTCCAGGTTTTCACCTGTCTGTTCCATAAGCTTTCTGGTAGTCTCCACGATCTCGCCTCTGGAAATATTAGAAAAACGAATATACAGTACTACCCCCAGGATCAGCATAATAAATACAGAGATCATCGAAAAAGAAATCATAAGAGTAGACTGTATGCCCCTGGGCTTCAGCCTGTTTAAATATTCATAAAACTTATTTTTCACTTGTTCCATGCTCCGTTCTGTACTTTGAAGGAGATACACCAAATCTCCGCTTAAACACATAGCTGAAATAGTTTGGATCTGTATAGCCTACGTTTCTGGCAATAATATAGCTTTTCTCATTAGTTTCAATAAGAAGCTTTGAGGCCTGATCCATCCGGTAGTCTGTCAGGTATCCTGTGAAAGAGTTCCCGGTCTCTTTTTTAAAGACCGTGGAAAAGTAGGAGTTGGATACTCCAAGAACCTGGCAGATACTATCCAGAGAGAGAGTTTCGTCTCTGTAATTATTCCGTACATACTCTTTTGCCTTAGAGACAAAGGACTGGGTAGATCTGCTTCTGGCAGAAATCAGATTTTCACGGAAAAACAGACAGATATTCGTCAGCCATCTGTGCAGTTCCTCCGGCTCCATATCCAGAAGCCGGGCGTAAAGCTCCCGCATATCCTTGGAAAGAAATTCTTCCGCAATATGATTATTACCCGCAAATCTGTACAGAGCTCCCAGCAGCTCCATAATATCCATATGGTGCTGCTGCAGAGACTTTTCTGGAAAAGACATGCAGGCCAGATATTTTTCTGCTTCCTCCCGTACTTCTTCCTGAGATCCCAGACGGATCATCTTAAAAAGCTTGGATAATTCTCCTTCATTATCTCTATGAGGCTGGCGGGTTTCCTGGGGAGCGATCTCCATGATGTTGATAGCCCTGGAAGCACCATAAAGAACCCTGTAGGAAACCGCCTCTCTGGCACCCTGATAGGACTGAGCCAGTTCTGCAATATCCCTGCATATCTGGCCTACGCCTACAGTCACCACAGCTCCCAGGATCCTATGAACATACCGGCAGAACCGGTGGCATTCATCCGTCAGTTCAGAAATCTCATTTTCATATTTCAGCTGGCAGAGCATAACCGTATTCCCCAGATAAGAAAAGCTTTTGCTCCTCCATCTTTCTTCCAGTTTTTCCCGGGCCTGCTTCTGTACAGACATTGCCAGAAGCCGGGGCTGCATATTTTCCGGGAGCTGGGTGGAGGAAGTATGTATTACAAGACAGCAGTACCAGGGTCCCTCAAAAATAATCCGGTAATCGGAAAGATATTTCCGGATTTCTTCCTGATCCAGCTGCCCTTCTATCAAAGCAGAATAAAAATCCGCCTGAAAAAGAGGCAGAGATTCCATATAATGTTTTTCTAAAGTAGCCACATTTCTTTTTTCACTGATCTCCTGATCCAGCTTAATCTTCACCTGGGTAAGTACGTTGGTCAGTTCTATAGAATTTACCGGTTTCAGGATATACTCCTCCACCTCCAGGTGGATGGCTTCCTTTGCATATTCAAATTCATCATAGCCGGTAAACAGGAGGATCTTTGTAGCCGGAAGCTCTGTCTTGATCCTGCCGGACAGCTCCATGCCGTCCATATAAGGCATTTTGATATCTGTCATTACCACATCCGGCTGAAACTCTTCCACCATTTCCAGGGCTTTTACTCCGTTCGTGGCATAGCCGATCACAGAAAAGCCAAGCCCCTCCCAGTTGATCTTTTTCATAATGACCTGTATGACCTCTTCTTCGTCATCTACCAGAAGAACTGTATATATATCCATATTTCATTCTCCAAATCCCAATATTCGCAAGCGGTTTTAATATTATAACAAAAGTTCTGTTCATTGTCAGTACCGGCCCGGTCCTTTATCAATTTATTCTGACAGCCGCACAAAAAGGCCGCCGCCAAGATCTCCGGGATCTCCATGCGCCAGCCTTTTTGAGCAGGAATATCATTATTTTTTCTGAACGTATTTCAGACAGTCAAGGGTTACTGCCACAAGAATGATAATACCTGAGAATACAAACTGAAGGTTTGTGTCGATACCCAGGATCGTCAGGGAATAGGTCAGTGCGGTAAAGATCAGCACACCTACCACTACTCCGGAAATTTTTCCGATACCGCCGGTAAAGGATACGCCGCCTACTACGCAGGCTGCGATAGCGTCTGTCTCCCAGCCCTGTCCGTAAGCTGCGGAACCGGAGCCTACCATACGGATACATTCCAGCCAGGAGCCGAATCCATAAAGGATGCCTGCCAGAACGAAAGCTCCTACCGTTACTGCAAATACAGAAATACCGGAAACAGAAGCCGCTTCAGGATTTCCTCCTACTGCATACAGGTTTTTACCGAAAGTAGTTTTGTTCCAGATAAACCATACAATAGCGATTGCTGCTACCGCCCAGAGGATGATCGTGGGGAATCCATTGATCTTAGGAATTACCATGCTGGGGATTACAGGCTCGATAGCGCCAAAGGACACGCCCTTTGTGGCATAGGTTACAATACCGAAGATCATCAGCATGTTTGCCATAGTGGAAATAAATGGGTGCATCTTGAACTTTGCGGTAAAGAAGCCTGCAATGGTAGTAAAGATCGTACATAGAAGGATACACATTACCAGTGCAAAGATCATTCTCACTACAATAGGCAGCCCTGTGAAGTCAAAAATATGTCCGAAAACGCCGCCTGTATTGATACCCTGGTGCATAATGATTGTGGCTGTAGTCATACCCATACCAACCATACGTCCGATAGACAGGTCCGTACCTGCCAGAAGGATCAGTCCCGCAACTCCCAGAGCCAGGAACATTCTGGGCGAAGCCTGCTGGAGAATGTTCAGCACATTATTATAGGTTAAAAGAGGGGAGCCCTTTACCATAGGCGTGATAATACACAGCATGATAAACACCAGGATAATGGCAATATACAGACCATTGCGCAGAAGGAACTGCCTGCGGTTGAAGGTATATTTGTAGTTCTCCCATTTCTGGGCTCTTGCCTCCATAAATGTAAACCTGGACATCCGGAGCATATCGATCAGGTGATATTTATGGGTATAGGCCGCATGTTTTCTGTCCTTTACGGCCTGATAATCTTTTTCCAGCTCCATCTTTGCGTCAAACCGGCGGTTTTTGTACACATAGTTCTCATCTTTTACTTCCTGGTGAGCTGAAAGTTTGGATACAATCTCCTGATGCTCTTTTGCCAGTTCCCCTATTCTCCTGTTATATTTTTCTTTTGCCTCTGCTTTTTCCTGAATGCAGCTTTCTTTGACCGGCTGAAAATATTCTTTATCAAAGTGATTATTTAAGTAGGTCACGCCCTGGCTGATCAGTTTTGACACTTCGTCTTTATTTGCCGCTTCCACAGACTTCGCTTTTTCCAGCTGTCTGTGAAGTTCTTTCAGACGGTTCTCCTTTTCTCCTTTTGTAAGGGTCCGGTCTCTCTTTACGCCATCTATGGTATTCTGAAGAGTTACAACCTGGTCTGTTCCGTCCGCTCTCAGGCTGTCGATCTTTTTTTGTATTTTACCGATATAATCATCAATGGGCTGACGCAGCTTCATTTCCTGTTCAGCCGTCAGAATCCTGTCATTAGCCATATCTTTCATTCTCCCTTATTTTATAGGTTTTTTCATCTGATAAATATCAGAGATATTTCGCGCTGAGTCTTAAAAGCTCTTCCTGATTCGTTTCTTTCGTATTCACGATACCGGAAAGGTGTCCGTTTGACATGACGCCGATACGGTTGGTGATGCCCAGGATCTCCGGCATTTCTGAGGAAACTACGATGATGGTCTTTCCCTGTTTTGCCATTTTGATGATCAGCTCATAGATCTCATATTTTGCCCCTACGTCAATACCTCTGGTAGGCTCGTCCATCATAAAGACCTGAGGCTGGCGCTCCAGCCATTTTCCAAAGATCACCTTCTGCTGATTTCCTCCGGAAAGGCTGGTGATCATATCCTCCGGTCCCATACATTTGGTATGCATGACCTTGATCTCCTTAGCTGTAGCCTTTACCATCTTGGCCTCTGAAAGGGCGATCCCGGATTTATAGTGATTCAGGTTGGCAATGGTGGTATTAAATGTCAGATCTCCTTTCAGGAAAAGCCCGTTAGCCTTCCGTTCCTCGGTGATCATAGCAAAGCCGTGATCCATAGCCTCTTTTGCGCTTCTGAAATTCATCAGTTTATTGTTAAAATATACACGCCCTGCCGCTCTGGTCCGGACGCCGAAAATAGTTTCCAGAAGTTCTGTACGTCCTGCCCCTACCAGACCGTAAAGTCCGAAGATCTCCCCCTCCCGCACATCAAAAGAAATGTCCTGAAGATGAGGTTCAAATTTGGTGGACAGATGCTGAACGGAAAGGATCACATCCTTGGGCTGGTTGTCCACCGGCGGGAACCGGTTCTCCAGGGAACGTCCTACCATGGCTGCGATCAGTTCGTTCATGTTGGTGTCTTCCGCTCTTTTGGTCATAACCAGATTGCCGTCCCGGAGTACGGAAATATCGTCGCAGATCTCAAAGATCTCATCCATTTTATGAGAAATATAGATCAGGGCGATTCCCTGTTCCTTCAGCATCCGCATCATCTCAAAAAGTTTATCTACTTCCTGTACTGTAAGAGATGAGGTGGGCTCATCCAGTACGATCACTTTTGAATTATAGGAGATTGCCTTGGCGATCTCGCACATCTGCCTCTGGGATACCGACATGTTCCGCATAGGCTGGGTCAGATTCACTGTCATCCCCAGCTTTCTGAACAGCTCAGAGGCTTCTTTTTTCATTCTGCCCTCATCCACGATCCCCAGAGAATTTACCGGGTATCGGCCCAGGAACAGATTATCTACCACATTTCTCTCCAGACACTGGTTCAGCTCCTGATGAACCATGGCAATGCCGTTCTCCAGAGCGTCTTTTGGCCCGGAAAAGCTCACTTCCTTACCGTCGAGGAAAATATTTCCTTCATCCTTTTGGTAGGTGCCGAATAGACACTTCATCATCGTAGACTTGCCGGCGCCGTTTTCACCCATAAGCCCCATAACCGTTCCCCGGCGCACATTCAGATTAATATGGTCCAGAACCCGGTTTCTTCCAAAGGATTTGCTCATTCCCCGTATCGATAAGACAATATCATCTTTCTTATCTGCCATTTTTTTACTCCTGTACTGTAATATTTTTCCCGAAGCTGAAAAATCCGGAGCCGCCGCAGCCGTATTCTGCGGCAGCTCCGGATCTTTACCCCCATATGATCGTTTTCTTTATCACTGACTCAGTAAAGCTGTATAGGAAGCTGCGTTATCTGTCTTCACCATGTTGATGGCAAAAGCGTCATACTGGCCGGGATTGCCCAGACGATTGGTGATATTGGACTCTGTCTGTCCGTCACCGCCGATATAATCAACATCAAGGTTCAGCAGATCATCATAATTCTGAAGCAGCGGCTGATAGGTAGAGCTGAGGAAATTGTCGGATGCATTGTAAATATCCAGCCAAACCTTCTTAGACGGATGTGAACTTTCATCCAGCTGATTGGATACAGGCTCATAAACCTTTGTGGAATCTGTAAAGTCCTGATAATTGTCAGCAGTAACCGCTACGTTTAACGCATAGTAGGAACGTTCTTCTTCATTGTATACATATACGTCGTCAGAAAGAACATTGCCTGCCTCGTCTGCAGTACCGATACCTGTATCTACATCCACGCCGTCAAGAGCGTTTCTCAGAACACGAAGAGTCAGATAAGCCTGAACGTCTGCGTGCTGGCTGATAGTTCCGCCATATCCTTCGCCGATAGCCGCCACTGCATCGTTATTCGCGTCATATCCGAAAGTCGGCACATCGTTATCTTTTGACCAGGCATTGAACATGGACATTCCCATGCCATCGTTGTTTGATACAACTACATCGATCTGATCTCCAAAGGAGGAAGACCATGTGCCGATAGCATTTCCTGCTGTAGCTGCGTCCCAGGTAGCTCCTGCTGAGTTCTTCATTTCCTGAGAAGCCAGCTCACGGACGGTATAAGTCTTTCCGTTTACCTCAATGCTACCGTCCTGAACTGCAGAAGCAGAACCGTCAGTGTTGGTTCCAATAGGCTCGCTGTCAATATTTCCGTCTTTTTCTACACCTGTGCCAAGAGCTTTGCGGACACCTCTTGTACGGGCAATGGAATCGTTATGTCCGATATCTCCGATAGCCAGAACATATCCGATCACCCCGTCGCCGTTACGGTCGATGGTATCAATATTGGCTTCAATATAGTCCTTAACCATGGTTCCCTGAAGTTCCGCACCTTGATTAGCATCGAATCCTACATAATATGTATCATCATTGAAGCTCAGAGCAGCCATATCCAGTTCCCCGGTGGAACTGTTGGATGGCTGACGGTTAAACCATACCAATGGTTTATCCTTATTAGCTACTGTTCCGGCTCCTCCTGATCCAGAGCTTTCTGTTCCGGAAGAGGAACCGGACCCTCCTGAAGAACTTCCTCCGTCAGAACCGCATGCCACAGCAGAAAGCCCGAATAAAACTGCCATCGTCAGTACTACAATTCTTTTTTTCATATTTTTTTCTCCTTCCGTTCTCACAGCCTGTCTGTGTTATTTGTTTATATTGACAGTATATAAAATATTCTTTCTGAAAAACATAGAATATTTTTCTATGAACATTGAAATTTTTAAGATTTTATTGTTCATATAGAACATATTTTATTATTTCTTTCTGGTCCTGATACAGCAAATTGTTCTTTCTATGATCCCGCCAGCCTTGAGATGTGCCGGAAAATCCGTTATAATTTCCAATGTTAAAACCTATCATATGGAGAGAATGAAAATGAAAATCGTATTGCAGAATCTTACAAAGAAATTTCCCGGCCGGGGAAGAAAAAATCCCGGTGAAGTGACTGCCGTTGATGATCTCACCTTAGAAATCCCCGATGGAGAACTGGTAGGTCTCCTGGGACCCTCCGGCTGCGGGAAGAGTACAACTTTAAATCTGATCTGCGGTCTTGAAAAGCCTTCCGGCGGCAGGATCTTTTTCGGCGAGGAAGACGTGACAGATCTTTCCCCTGAGCTGCGGGGCGTGGGCATGGTATTTCAAAATTATGCTCTTTACCCTCATCTGAATGTGCGGCAGAACATCCAGTTTCCTCTGGAAAACCTGAAAGGAAAGGATAAACTTTCTAAGGAAGAACTGAAAAAACGTGTAGACGAAGCCGCCCGTCTGGTACAGATTGAAGATCTGATGGACCGCAGGCCAAGAGAACTTTCCGGCGGACAGCAGCAGCGTGTGGCCATCGCCCGGGCTCTTGTAAAATATCCACGGGTCCTGCTCCTGGACGAGCCTCTCTCTAACCTGGACGCCAGGCTCCGCCTCCAGACCAGGGAAGAGATCCGGAAGATCCAGAAGAAAACCGGCATAACCACTGTCTTTGTCACCCACGACCAGGACGAGGCCATGAGTATCTGCGACCGGATCGCTGTTATGGAGAAAGGCGTTCTAATGCAGCAGGGAAATCCTCAGGATGTCTATGACGATCCTGACAGCCTCTTTACCGCAAAATTTCTGGGAACCCCTCCTATTAATGTATTTCAGGGAAAAGTCAAAGACCAGACTCTGTTCCTGGGAAATGACCCGGTTCTTGCCGCAAAGAGCGTGCCGGACCAGGAGGTCTGGGCCGGTATCCGTCCTGAAGGATTCCTTCCTGATCCGGAAGGACCTCTTTCCTGCACTCTGGAGCGGGTGGAAGTTATGGGCAGGGACGTGAGTATCATCGCTTCTCACAAAGCCTGCGTTTCTCAGACCCTCCGTGCCATTGTAAACGGCACAGAAGGCCTGAAAGATATTTCCGGCTCCATAAGATTTCGGCCAAAACCGGGAAAGATCTTCCTTTTCCGGAAGGATACCGGGGACCGGATACTCCCGGATCTCTGAGGGAAATCAGATCTGAAATCTTAAGAAAGGAGAAAACCGCATATGAACAGCAATAATAAAAAGGCCTGGCTGTACCTTCTGCCTGCCCTCCTTTTTCTCATCGTTTTTATGGTATATCCTCTGATCGATGTGTTTATCTACTCTGTGGAGGAGGGATTCAATTTTGCTTCCCAGACCTATTTCGGCGTGGGGCTGTATAACTTTTCCTATGTGCTCCACGACCCCTATTTTCTTCAGGCAGTACAGAATACTTTTATCCTGGTGATCATCACTGTGCCGGTATCCACAGGCCTGGCCCTTCTGATCTCCACAGGATTAAGTTCTATAAAGCCTCTCCGGGAGCTTTATCAGACTGTATACTTCCTTCCCTATGTGACCAACACCCTGGCTGTAGGGCTGGTTTTTATGGTGCTTTTTCAGAAGACGGAATATACCGACGGACTGGTAAATCTGGTGATCCGGCTCTTCGGAGGAGAATCCATTGATTTTATCGACGGTCCCTACTGGGCCAAAATGTTCGTCCTGTGCTTTTATACTATCTGGGTGGTCATGCCCTTTAAGATCCTGGTCCTGACCAGCGCCCTGGCTTCAGTAAACCAGGACTACTATAAGGCGGCCAGAGTAGACGGCACCTCCAGGCTCCGCACTTTTACCCGGATCACCCTGCCTATGATCTCGCCTATGATCTTCTATCTGGTGATCACCGGTTTTATCGGCGCCTTTAAGGCTTACAGCGACGCAGTGGCCCTTTTCGGCACAGACTTAAATGCGGCAGGGATGAACACTATCGTAGGTTATGTCTATGACATGCTCTACGGAGACAGCGGCGGCTATCCCTCTTACGCTTCGGCGGCGGCTATTATCCTCTTTGCCATTGTCCTTACTGTCACCTGTATTAATCTCCTGGCAAGCAGGAAGAAGATTCAGTATTGAGAGGTTATGATAGAAATGGAACAACACTTAGATTTTGAGAAAAAACAAAAACAGACCCTCAGGCGCGGCAGACTGCTGAAGGGGCTTACTTATTTCTTTCTGACCATATGGGCTTTGATCGTTCTGTTTCCTTTTTACTGGATGATCCTGACCTCGGTGAAAAGCTACGGCTCTTACAACGCGGAACATGTGCCTGCCTTTTTCACCCTGTCCCCTACCCTTCAGAACTACAGAGACGCCTTTACAACCGTACCTCTTGTGGGCTATCTGCTGAACACCCTGATCTTTGCGCTGGCTACCACAGCCATTATGGTAGTGGTCAGCACCCTGGCGGCTTATGCCTTTGCCCGGCTGGATTTCCGGGGAAAAAACCTGGTCTTCACCCTGTTCCTGGCTCTGATGATGATCCCCAGCGAGCTGGTAGTGATCACCAACTTTGTCACCATTACCAATATGGACCTGCGGAATACTTTTCCCGGTCTGATCCTGCCTTCCGTCACCTCTGTTTTCTATATTTATCTGTTAAAGGAAAACTTTGAGCAGGTGCCTGATGAACTCTACCGGGCGGCTAAAGTAGACGGGACCTCGGACCTGAAATATTTATGGAAGGTTATGATCCCCATCTGCCGGCCTACTATTGTGACCATTATCATCCTGAAGATCATTGAATGTTGGAATTCCTATGTATGGCCCAGGCTGATCACAGATGATCCTTCCTATTATCTTGTATCCAATGGTATCCAGGAGATCCGTGAAAACGGATTCGGCCGGGAAAATATCCCTGCCATGATGGCGGCGGTAGTGGTTATTTCTGTGCCATTGATCATTCTGTTTCTTGTATTCCGGCGGAAGATCATGGCCGGCGTATCCCAGGGAGGTATCAAAGGATGAAAAGAACACGAAAAATTCTGGCAGCAATACTTCTGGTCCTTGTGTGTCTTTCCTCTCTTTCCGGCTGTCACGGCAGGAAGGAAGAAACTGCAGCTTTCACTGTCCCGGAAGCTTTCGACACCTCCAAGGACTATGAGATCACCTTCTGGGCAAAAAACGATACAAATAAGACCCAGACTGACATTTATAAACAGACTATTGAAGATTTCCAGGAACTGTATCCCAATATCACGGTAAACCTGCGGCTTTACACAGATTATGGAGATATTTACAATGATGTGATCACCAATATTTCTACGAATACAACCCCTAACGTATGTATTACTTACCCGGATCATATTGCCACTTACATGACCGGAGACAACGTGGTAGTGCCTCTGGATGATCTTCTCACTGATGAAAACTACGGCCTGGGAGGAAGCCAGGTGGCTTTCGACTCTCCTGAAAAATCCCAGATCGTGCCTCAGTTTCTGGAGGAATGTAAGATCGGCGGCCATTACTACGCCCTGCCTTTCATGCGTTCTACAGAAGCCTGCTATATAAACAAAACCTATGTAGAGGCTCTGGGCTATACCCTTCCCAAAACCCTTACCTGGGATTTTATCTGGGAGGTTTCCGAGGCTGCCACAGAAAAAAATCCAGACGGCACCTATAAACTTAACGACCAGGAGGTCATGATCCCTTTCATCTATAAGTCTACAGACAATATGATGATCCAGATGCTCCGGCAGCAGGGGGCCGGATATTCCACTGACGCCGGACAGGTGGAGATCTTTAACGACACCACCAGGGATATCCTTTACACTGTTGCAGACCATACAAAAACCGGGGCCTTTTCCACCTTTAAGATCTCCGGCTATCCTGCAAACTTTTTAAATGCAGGCCAGTGTGTCTTTGCCATTGACTCCACTGCCGGCTCCACCTGGATGGGAAGCGACGCCCCCCTTGTGGATATTGCGGAGGAAAACATTACCCGGTTTGAAACCGCAGTCATGCCTATCCCCCAGTATGATCCGGAGAATCCTCAGATGATCTCCCAGGGACCTTCCCTTTGTATCTTTAACAAAGAAGATCCCCAGGAAGTTCTGGCCTCCTGGCTCTTTGCCCAGTTCCTGCTGACAAATGATGTACAGACCGCCTATTCGGAAACAGAAGGTTATGTCCCGGTGACTCAGACAGCTCAGGACTCTTCTCAGTATCAGGACTATCTCTCCCGGGAAGGAGAAGACAACAATACCTACTATTCCGTAAAGATCCAAGCAGCCAAACTCCTGCTGGAACATGAAGGGGATACTTTTGTGACCCCGGTCTTTAACGGCTCTGCCTCTTTAAGGGACGCCGCAGGCCAGCTGATTGAAGAAGTGACCAAATCCGTCCGGAGAGGAGAGACTGTAGACGACGCCTATATGGAAAATCTCTACAGCGACATCACCTCTTTGTATCATCTGGATGAATATGGGGCCCTATCCCAGGGAGAGCAGGATCTGGGACCTCTTCCCCTTACTGCCCGGGTGCTCCTGGGCGCTCTTGGCGGGGTATGGATCCTGATCCTTCTCTGGCTGGGCTGGTCAAAATTGAAAAAGCGGAGCAGTTGACTTGTGGATTTTTTAGGCTATAATAAGGTTTGTACCACAGGGAAACCTGTCTCTATGGATCAAGGAAAGGAGAATATCACTATGAAAAAACCATTGGCTATGCTGCTGGCACTGACTATGGCCTTTACAATGGCCGGATGTGCAGGAGGCGGCAGTACAGAAAGCAAAGACAGCACCGCAAGTAAAGAAACTGCAGAAGCTAAAGAGAACGCAGATACTGAAGAGGCTGCCGACGCTTCCAAAGATACAGATTCTGAAGCCGGGGCCGATGTTATGAGCTATGACGAGTACATGGCTGCCGACCTGGATTCCCAGGTTACTGTTCAGGCTTATGTTCAGGCAAAGCAGTCCTGGTATGAGGACAAAGCTACCGTATATGCCCAGGACAAGGACGGCGGCTATTTCTTCTACGATATGGCCTGCCCGGAAGACGAATATGACCTTCTGACCCCGGGAACAAAGATCCAGGTAACCGGCTATAAATCTGAATGGTCCGGTGAAACTGAGATCATGGACGGAAGTTTCGAGATCATCGACGATGGAGATACCTATGTTGCAGATCCTCTGGATGTCACCCAGATGCTTGGCACCGATGAGCTGATCAACTATCAGAATCAGTTTGTTTCCTTTAAAGGCATGACCGTAGAGGCCGCCGGACAGGACGCAAATGGAAACGACGTTCCCTTCTTATACAACTATGACGGTTCCGGCACAGAAGGAGACGACCTGTACTTTAACGCTTCCTACAACGGCCAGACTTATACTTTCACTATCGAGTCCTATCTCTGCGACAGCTCCACAGAGGTTTATTCCGCTGTGAAATCTCTCCAGATCGGACAGACCATCGATATGGAAGGCTTCCTCTACTGGTATGAAGGAGTTAATCCACATATCACTTCCGTGACAGTAGTAGGATAAAGCTTCATATTAAGAAAAGAACCGCGGCTTCATAGAGTTGAAAATATCTATGAAACCGCGGCTTTTTTATAGCAAAATTGTAGTCAGAGAATTCAATCTTCAATGATAGGAAGGAGGATCGTCAGCCGGAAAAGCTCTCCCATCCTCTCTTCCACACATCTTCCTCCCATTTGGGAAGTCATGTTCTTAATGCTCTGCAGACCGATTCCCCGGCTTTCTACGCCTGCCTCCAAGGGTCTGGCATGGTTTTCAAAGGTAAACCCTGCCATACGCCCTTCTTTTGCGGAAGAGATCACTACCGGAAGGGCGGGATCCGCATATTTCACCAGGTTGGAAGTAATATTATCCATGATCCGCAGAAGATATTCTGTTGAGATCCGGAGTTTTTTCCCCAGCCATTCCACCTGAAACCGGACCTGAAATCCATTCTGTTTCAGATAACTGCAGGTTTCAGAAAAAAGATCGTAAAACAGAACCTCGTAAAGCTCCGGCTGCTCCATTTTCATTTCCCTTTCTCCTGAGATCAGAGAGTATTCAAAAAGATTGTCTGTCAGCTGCTTCATACGCTGAGCCTTCTGACCGATCTTTTCAATATATTCTCTCTGCTGTTCCTGATCCTTATAGGTTCCCTTTTTCAGTATTTCCGTATATAAAATAATGGAAGTCACCGGCGTTCTGAGATCATGGGACATCTCCGTAATGATCCGCTGATTTTCCTGGACTATCTTTCCCTCCTGTTCGATCAGCCCTGCAAAGGATTTTCTCATGCTGTCCAGTCCACTGGCCAGAGCCGCCAGTTCATCTTTTCCCTTTACAGTAATAGAATAGTCCAGGCTGCCTCCCTCCAGGATTTCTATCTCATCCCTCAGCTGAAGAATATAAGCCATTTTTCTTCGGATCCCATAAAGGACCAGCAGCAGAAACAGTCCAAAGCACAGCAGTAATTCCCCTGCCAGAGCATAATTATAATATTGATAAGCATAGCTTCCCATAATGATCACTTCTCCTGTGCCGTCGGAAAATTTCACCGGAGAATGGTAGTTCAATTCATAATCTCTGACGGCAATCTCTTCCTCCCATATATCCTCCTCCGGATATACAGAGTCAAAGACCAGGATACTGTCTTTATAGATCTGGACATACAGGATGTTCTGCTTTTTCACCCATCGGCTCAGGGCTTTTCTGTCTTTCGTACTCAGACCTTCCGCGTCCACGTACTTCTGCAGTTTCTCCGCATACTTTTCATTCTGCCGTTCCACATAAAAAGGATTTTCAAAATATCTGGCGACCAGACAGCTGACGGCAAAGTCCAGTCCCATAAAAACTGCCGCGGATATCACAGCAGAAAGGATCAGCTGCCGCAGAAGCTGAAAATAAATAGAATTTCTTTTACTCATATTCTGTGTCAAACTTATAACCCTTTCCCCATACAGTTTTAATGTATCTTGGATTTTTTGGATCTTCTTCTATCTTAACCCGCAGTTTACGGATGTGTACCATAATGGTGCTGTTGCAGGAATAAAAATAGGGTTCTTCCCACACGCTTTCATAGAGATTCTGGGCAGAAAATATCTTCCTGGGATGTTCTATCATCAAAAGCAGGATCCGGTATTCCAGTTCTGACAGGTCGGTCTCTTTTTCTCTGACAAAGACCTGATTAAACTTTCTGTGGATCCTCAGGCCCCCGCTCTCCAGCCAGGAATCCTTTTTCTCATCTTCCGGTTTTATCCGGCCCATATAAATATTGTAACGGCGGAGAAGGGCCTTGACTCTCCCCAGAAGCTCCGCGTAGGAGAAAGGTTTTGGCAGATAGTCGTCCCCTCCGGCCATAAGGCCGATGAGCTTATCCGACTCCTGGGCTTTTGCCGTAAGGAACAGCACCGGCACATTAGAGACCTTTCGGATCTCCTCGCAGGTACGCAGACCGGAGATTCCCGGCATCATAATGTCCAGGATCACCAGATCTGTCTCCTCATCCAGCAGTTCCAGTCCCTGTCTGCCATTTTCCGCCTCTTTAACAATATAGCCCTCACTTTCCAGCAGGATCCGGACCCCTTCTCTGATATCTTTGTCGTCTTCTACAATCAGAACTTTCTCTTTATTCATACGCCGGTAAACTCCTTTCCCTTCGGTTTTCCACCTCTTCTCCTGTTATCTTATCATCTTTCCACATAGCTTCCAATTTTTCTTTAGCCTTTTCCCCATATTTTTCTCCTTCCTCCCTCCAGAGAGCATAGGCCTCTTCCTCCCGTCTGTCAGGAAGAGAAAAATTTTCATGGAGATACTTTCCGGTAAATCGGGTAACCTTCCAGGCTCCGGACAGATTCAGATGATCTCCCCCGTCCAGGCTGTCCTTTTCCCAGTCTATGCCCAGCTCTTCCGCTTTCAGGTTCATATCTTCATATGGGATTCTCATCCGCTCAGCATACTCTTTCAGGGTATTATATTTCCTGTAATTATAATTTAAAGGAGAAGGGGTGCTGACCAGGATCAGTTCCGCCTGATTTTTCCGGCACAGGCTCCGGATCTTTTCCAGATAATCCTCCACTGTCCGGCTGATCTTTTCTTTGGCTGCAGTTTCTTTCATATATGGTCCGCCCCGGTACGGATTTGTGACCTCTCGGAACTGGAAGCCTTTATAGTTTTCCTCAGGATACTCTTTTCCGGTAAGAATGGATTTCCAGATATCATGATAGGTAAACATGGGAAAATAATAGCTGCCCATAGCGGCCAGAGTCATAGTCAGTCCGGAATTTCCTTTCTGGGGCCGAAAGAGCACGTTAGTCTCCAAAAGCACCAGCCGGGGCTTCTGATTTTCAAAAGCCTTCTTCAGCATGTAATAGCTCTCCTGGATATTCTGACCTGACTGTCCTCCTACAAAAGCAGGAATCCCATATTCATTCCACATCTGCATGGGAGAAAAGGACGTATAGCTGAGACTGTCTCCCAGGATCACCACATCTAGGGTATTTTTCTGTTCCTTTCCGAGAAGGAGAGCGCTTTTATTTCTGTAATGGACCCAGTTCTCATGATCCTCTGCCAGCTCTGCCGCTTTCCGGGACATTCCTCCGAGCAAAACGGTCAGGATCAAAAAGAACAGAAATATTCTTCCCCATTTATCTTTATTTTTCTTAAAATCCCGCATAGATCAGATCCACCTGCTGATAGCCGATCCCGTAAGCGCCGAATATAAGGACCGACAGAATCAGACCGTAATATACCGCCCACCGGAGAGGTGTGCTCATATCCCGAAAGCCTTTTCCCTTCAGCAGATTCCTTTCTTTTATGATTCCTATTCCCGCCGCAAGAAGAAGCCCTGCAAATATCACCATATAATCCCCTTTGTCCAGGCTGAAATCCAGAAGGGTCCCATCCCACAGGACAGAGAGTCTGAAGTCCTGGAAAATACTGAAAAACATGGTCATTCCCGCCTTCAGGCCGTTTGCCCGGAAGAAAAGCTCTCCCGTAAAAACGATCACCCAGGTCTTCAGGATACAGGGGATCTTCCAGTACAGGGCCTTCTCATTTATATGAAAGAACCGGATCACCCCGGCGCGTACCGGTTCTAAGGCTGCGCCGGCCAGCAGTATAACAAAGTAGTACATCCCGTAAAATATGTAGTGCCAGCTGGGTCCATGCCACAGACCGTTACAGATCCATACAGGGAAAAGGCACAGAGCTGTAGCCCCCAGCCGGGTAAGATATTTCCCCAGATGTTTTTTTCCAAACCGGTTCCATTTCTTTACCATCCGTGATACGGATACCGGATAAAACACATAAGTCTTCAACCATGCACCCAGAGTGATATGCCACCGTCTCCAGAATTCCGCTGCGTTTTTGGAAGCAAATGGGCGGCAGAAGTTTTCCGGAAGCCTTACGCCGAAAAGCCGGCCGCTTCCTATGACGATGTCCATGCAGCCTGAAAATTCCATATATAACTGAAGGGTATAAGCAATAGCGGCAAAAACCACAATGCTCCCGCTGTAGTCCTGATAATGTTCAAATACCGCCTTCACCAGCACATAAAGCCGGTCAGCAACGATCATCTTCTTAAACAGCCCCCACAGGATCCGGCTCCAGCCTGCAGACAGATTCTCTCCCCGAAGGTCTTCTCCCTTCCACAGATCTTCCCCGGTCTGCTCATACATACTGATAGGGCCTTCCATGATCTGGGGAAAAAATCCCAGAAACAGAGCCAGTTTTCCCAGATGTCTCTGGGCAGGAATCTTTTCCCAGTATACGTCTGCCATGTAGCCGATAGCCTGCAGGGTATAGAAAGAAATCCCTATAGGCAGGAGAAGAGTTTTCATCTCAAAAATCCTCCCCTGTCCGGCCTGTTCCAGTAGCAGATTCAAATTTTTTGCAAAAAAGTTATAGTATTTCAGACAGCCCAGCACTCCCAGCAGTACACAGACTCCCAGAGCCAGAACCATCCTTTCTTTTTTTCTGTATTCTTCCCTCACCGCCTTTTTCCTGGCTTTTATCTGACTTTTTTCACTGTTATTATCGCTGCTTTTTTCTCTTTCCAGACTCTCTGCGCAACTCTTTTTTAACAGTTCCAGCCACAGGCCGATGTAGTGGGTAAACAAGGTGGTCCCCATAAGATACAGCACCAGTTTTCCGCTGATGGTCCAGAAAAAGAAATATCCTGCCAACAGAAGCAGCATCCATCTTTTCTTTCTGGGAGTCAGCTGATATGCCAGCAGTACTGCCGGCAGAAACAAAAATAAGTACACCGGATTATGGTATGACATCTCTATTTCTCCTGAAGCCTCTGCACCATTCTGTATATAGCTTCCACAGAATTAAAATTTTCCGGCACCATTTCTCCTGCCTCGATTTCAATGGAAAAACTGTCCTCCAGCTCAGAAACCAGAGAGATTACCCCAAAGGAGTCCAGAAGCCGCCGGTCGATCAGTCCCTGCTCTTTTTCCCATTGAATACTGTCGTCAATATCATTCAGAATACCAATTAATTTTTCCATTGTCATCCTCCATATTCCATATATAAGTCTGCTGTTCCCGCCTGACCAGCTTCCATCCTTTCTCCCTGCTGTAAAATACCGCCGCCGGCAGCTCGTGGCTGAGAAACAAAGCCATGCCTTCCATATGAGAGTATGCCCCGGCATTCTCAAAAGCAAGGATACTGCCTCTTTTCACTCCCTGTAAGGAAATCCTCTGAACGAGCAGGTCGTGGACCGTACACAGAGAGCCGTATATATTCCACTCCTTTTGTCTTCCCGGTATTTCCGGCAAAACCCGGACTTTTGGATGGTACATTCCCCTGATCTGCCCGTCATATTGAAGCTGGTGGATACCTCCGTCTGTAAGACAGATATTTTTCCCATTGTTTTTCTTTATATCCTCTGCCCTGGTAAGGTAGGTTCCGCAGGAAGCGGCAAAGGCCCTGCCCATTTCCAGAACTACTCTGCCCTTCCACCTCATCCTGCCAATAGCACGGGAAAGCAGTCCAAGATCCTCCAAAGTCCGGTTCTCCTGCCCCTGAAAATAAGACACAGAAAGCCCTGGTCCATATTCCAGCTCCTCTGCCAAAAATCCGCAGTCTTCTTCCAGTTCACCTAAAAAATGATCCAGAAATTCCAGCTCCTTCTCCATCTTCCCGGGCTTTTTCAGAGTTCCTGAAAAATAATGGATCCCCCGGATCTTTACATAAGGCCAGACTTCTCTGTTTTTAAGGATCTTCCGTATAGCTTTTTCCTCCATGCCGAACTGACTGTCTCCTGCAAGCCTGAGATAAAGAGAAACGGTTTTTTTATTCTCCTCACTCCACTGAGCCATAGCAGAAAACTGACTGAGGGATTCTGCGTTGCAGATACATTTTCCCTGATAATAGTCCAGGATCTGCCAGATGTCTCCTTTTTTCTTCACAACTCCGGAAATAAAAAGTTTCTCCTCCGGTATTTCCATTTCCCTGCAGATGTAAAATTCTCCCATGGAGCACACCTCGATCCGGTCCGTCAGCCCTGCCATCTGTTTTACCAGGAAAGGATTTGCCTTCATGGCATAGCACAATCCAGTCTTTTCTCCCAGGATCTCTCTGAAACTCTTTACCTGTTCTGCCGCCTGATCAGTGTCAAAAATATACAGAGGCGTACCGTATTTTTCCGCACCCCGGATGAGTATCTCTTCTTTGGTCATTTTCTGTCCTCCAGTCTCTTTTGCAATGCTTTTCGGTCTGTCTTTCCGTTTTTCGTAAGCGGGAGCTTTTCTGTCTGAAAGATCTTCCGGGGCACCATATAACCGGGAAGTCTCTTCTTCAGCCAAAGACGGATCTCTCCAGGTATTGCTTTTCCCATATAGAAGGCCGCCAGACAGGTTTTTCTCTGGTCTGTGACGCAGCAGCTTTTTTCTATTCCCGGCATCTGATCCAGAACTCTTTCAATTTCTTCCAGCTCTATCCGGTGTCCGTTAAATTTGATCTGAAAATCCTTTCTCCCTGAAAAATACAGGTTTCCGTCTTTTCCCCAAAAACCCAGATCTCCGGTTCTGTAATAACGCTCTTCTTTTCCTTCCGGAGATTTTCTTTCTCTAAAGCGCCTCCTTGTCTCCGTTGGATTATGATAATATCCCAGGGAAAGAGACTCTCCTGCCACGCAGATTTCTCCAGTCTTCTCCGGCTCCCGGATCTCCCTGCCCTCTTCCGTCAGGAGAAATACTCTGCGGCCTGGGAAAGCTTTTCCTATAGGAAGTTTCTCCTCCTCCCGAAGGATTCCCTTCACCGGAAAATAGGTACAGTTGCAGGTGATTTCTGTAGGACCGTAAAGATTCACAAACTCTGCTTCCGGCAGAGCCTGCTGCCAGCAGGCCAGCTGGTTTGCCGGCATAACCTCGCCGCTGAACATGACTTTTCTCACATCCGAGGGGATCCTGTACTTAAATCCTCCCAAAGCCGATACCATGGTCAGAGCCGATACCGCCCAAATCAGCACCGTAGTCTTTTTCTCACATAAGTAATCCAAAAGAGCCGCCGGAACAGAAAACAGATGTCTGGGGATCAGCACCAAAGTCCCTCCTGTCATTACAGCAGAATAAATATCCTTTACAGACACATCAAAATCAAAAGGGGCCTGGTTTCCGATCCGGTCCTTTTCATCAATCCCAAATATCTCTGTAAAATGGGTGATAAAATCTATAACGGCCCGGTGGCTTACTGCAATTCCCTTGGGAGTTCCTGTAGAACCGGAAGTAAAGATCCCATAAAGGATGTCCTCGCTGCGGCTGTCTTTCCGCCGTCTTTCCAGCAGTTCCAGATCCGGCTCCTCTCCTGCCGCCTCATGGAGCAGACAGTAATCTCCTGTATAACCGGCCTGGCGGATAAGAGGAACTTCCTCCTGCCGGATCAGGACCAGCTTTGGGTGGAGTACACGGAAAATTTCTCTGAGCCGTTCAGACGGGAATCCCGGATCCACATTTACATAAAAGCCTCCTCCGTAGACGGCGCCAAACATAGCCGCCAGTGCCAGGGGACCTTTCGGCGCCAGGATCACTACCGGATCTCCAGAGGTGATCCTTTTCCCTGCGGCAGTTCCCATCCTCCTGGACAGATTTGCCAGTTCCTTCCAGGTAAGGGACTCCTTATCATCTTCCACTGCTGTCCTGCCGGGATACTTTTCCGCAGTCCTTTCTAAATACTCCAATATATTTTTCATCTTAGATACCTACATGAAAGTTTTCTTTGAAGAATTCTTTCTTACTGTGCTGTTTTTTCCTTTACTCTTACTAGATTTCTGTGTTTTTTTACCTGTTCCTTTCTTTTGGGTACTCTTTTTGGTTTTAGACTCTTTTTTCACAGTCTTACTGTCTTTTGTACTGTCCTTTGTATTTTCACCTGTGTTTTCCTTTTCTCCGGTTCCTCCTGCCTGCTTGGATTCCTGGGTATTGTTTTCTGCATTTTCCTGATTTCCATTCACATTCTGATCCTGTTTGTTTTTGTCCTCCTGTGTATTCTGGTTCTTTTGATCTTTATCCTCTTTTTTCTCCTGAGTCTGTGTGGATTCTGTTTTACTCTTTGGCTGAGTCTCCTGGGCTCCTCCGCTCTTTCCTCCCGTGCAGGCGATCATTCCCAGAGCCATCACTCCTGCCACGCAAAATATCATACCTTTTTTTACAATTCCTTTTCCTGTTTTTCCAGCTGCCATTTTTTTAGCTCCTTTTCTTATGTATTTCAAAGATGTTTTCTTTGATGAGCCTATTGTGACAGGGAAATCTAAACAGATCCTGAATGAATCCTTAACAATTCTAAAAGCAGGATCTGAAAAAGAAATGTGGGAGGCAGGCAACAGACCGACCTGAATAAAATCAGATAAGATATTGTCAGGGAATTACGAATCAAAAGGATCAAAATGGGAAGATCAAAGATTTGATGGCCGCAGCTGACCAGGTCACTACGGCCTGGAATGAAGAAATCCTAAAATAGGAAAATCCCTAATTTGGAGGTAGGGACTGCCGTAAGACGACCTCCCGGAATAAACAAATCCAGAACATGAGAGGTAGTAGCGGTGGTACTGCTGCGGCTTACAATAAGAAGTCCGAAGAATTGGGCTGTAGTAACCGAGTTACTACAGCCCGAAATAGGAAGTGAATAGTAGAATATCAAAAATCTATGGTCGTATATTTAAAAGACCTGTAGTCAGCAGTTTTCCATCTCCGACAAGGCTTCTTCATCCGCCACCAGGATCACCTGAGGATGGAGCTGAAGGATAGAAGCGGGAACCTGAGGCGTAACAGGTCCCTGGAATGCCTGCTTCAAGATCTGGGCCTTTCCTTTTCCATTAGCCACCATCAGGATACATTTTGCAGACATGATACTCTGTATTCCCATAGTATATGCCTGGGTGGGAACCTGATCCCGGCTTTCAAAAAATCTGGCATTTGCCTCAATGGTAGATTCTGCCAGATCTACGCAGTGTGTCCCCTTTGGAAAATGATCTGCAGGCTCGTTAAAGCCAATATGACCGTCATGGCCAATCCCTAAAAGCTGGATATCCTGCTGCCCTGCCTGAGAAAGAATATGATCATACTCTTCACAGGCTTTTCGGCTGTCTTCCTCTCTGCCGTCAGGGAGAAAAGTTTTTTCCGGACGGACATTCACATGGGAAAAAAGATTCTCTCTCATATAATAAGCATAACTCTGTGGATTTTCTCTGTCCAGTCCTCTATATTCGTCCAGGTTTACTGTTGTAACCTGGGAAAAATCCAGATCCCCTTCCTGATAGTGGCGGACCAGCTCTTTGTAGATCCCTACCGGACTGGAACCAGTGGCCAGACCCAGGACACAGTCCGGCTTCTCTGTCATTACAGAAAAAATAATGTTGGCGGCTTTTCTGCTTACATCTTCATAATCTCTGGCTTTGATAATTCTCATTTTTCTTTATCTCCCTTTTAATTTGTCGGGGCAACATGTTTGCCCTATACTGCAGGAATTTCTCCGCAGTTCCTGCTCTTTGCAGTATTAATATAGTTTATCCATGACAGCTTTTGAGGCGTTTTCTCTGTATTTTCTGCTGGTTTCATAGTTTCTCCTCCAATATTCCTGGTAAAGAAGATCTATGAGATACATCTGTCCGATTTTTGCGGATACAGAACCACCCTCCATAGGTCCTTCATTAGCCCCGCACTGAAGGACCACATCGCAGTATGCACTCAAAGGGGATTTCTGGAACCGGGTAATACAGCCGATTCCCGCCCCTGCCTGCCGGGCGATCTTTGCTGTGTAGATGTTATCCTTGGTAGCTCCGGAGTAAGAAAGAATCACAAGAAAATCATCCTCTGACATAGAGGCGGCCGTAACCGCCTGCATATGAGGATCTGATATACTGTATGCCTTTCCGGATATACTCATGAACTTATTCCCTGCTTCCTGGGCAATGAGCTGGCTGTCGCTGACGCCGAAGAAAAAGATCCGGCCGGCCTTTTCCATTCTCTCCAGAAATCCCTCAAAGCTTTCCTGGTTCAAAAGACGATAAGTTTCTTCCAGAGATTCTACATGCTTCTGAAGCAGGCTCTCTGCAGAATCCTTCAGAGACTTTTCCAGGTTCTGATTGTCCTCGCTTGGGGTCCATTCCTCGTTCTGCTCACTCATTCCCAAAGAAAGCTGCATCTTAAACTCCTGGTATCCCTGAAGGTTCATGGTCCTGCAGAACCGGTATACACTGGTTTCTCCCACCTGACAGGCATCTGCCAGATCCGTAATGGACATAAACAATACCTGACGGGGATTCTGGAGAACATAATCTGCCACCTTTTTCTCCACCTTTGTAAGGGAGTGGTAAGTTTCCTCAATGCTCTGTATGAAATGATTCTGTTCCATATTTTCACCTCCCGCTGTTGTGATCTGATCATAGCCTATCATAATTGGAATTTTTTTTCAATATTCTTTTTAATAAAAATTTCTTTTATTTGCGAAAATTCTTTGTCTTTCCTTTCTTGCCATTTTTCCGCTGTTAATCTATACTGTTTCCAGATCCTATGAAAATTCTCCGGATCATTTATTTCCCAAAATAAGTTTACATAATTCTAATTTCTATATAAAAAAGGAGGGCTCCATTGATCAAACATATAAAAATCCGCGGCGCAAAAGTCCACAACCTGAAAAATATAAACGTAGATGTTCCCCTGAACCAGATCGTAGGGATTGCCGGCGTCTCCGGCTCCGGAAAATCTTCTCTGGCTCTGGGTGTCCTTTACGCAGAAGGCTCCCGCCGTTATCTGGAGTCTCTCTCCACCTATACCAGACGGAGAATGACCCAGGCAGCTAAAGCCCAGGTAGATGAAGTTCTCTATGTTCCCGCAGCTCTGGCTCTCAGACAGAGGCCGGGAGTTCCCGGGATCCGCAGTACCTTCGGCACCGGCACAGAACTGCTGAACAGTCTCCGGCTTATGTTCTCCAGACTGGCCAGCCACCGCTGTCCCAACGGCCACTACCATCTCCCTTCTCTGGGGGTAGCTGCCGGCCAGGAACTAGTCTGCCCGGTATGCGGCGTCCGGTTTTATGCTCCCTCTGCGGAGGAGCTGGCTTTTAACAGCCAGGGAGCATGCCGGACCTGCGGCGGTACAGGCATAGTGCAGAAAGTAAACAGGG
>DWUX01000253.1 GCA_019120545.1 Candidatus Blautia stercoripullorum
AACCTGGCAGCTTACTATACCATTGACGATCAGCTTTATTCCATGCCTTTTAACTCCTCTACTCCTCTGATGTACTACAATGTAGACATGTTTGAGAAGGCAGGGATCACAGAAATTCCTACCAGCCTGGAAGGTATTGAGGCTATCGGCGACCAGCTGTTAAATGAAGGCGGCGCAAGCGAAGTTATTTCTCTGGGTATCTACGGATGGTTCTTTGAGCAGTTCCTTGGAAAACAGGGTCTTGACTATGCAAACAACGGTAACGGAAGAGAAGAAGCTGCAACAGCGGTAGCCTTTGATGAAAACGGCGGTGCAGCAAATATCCTGAATGCATGGAAATCTCTTTCCGATAAAGGATATGCTCCTATCGTAGGAAGAGGCGGAGATGCAGGTCTGGCAGACTTCTCATCAGGAGCATCTGCAATTACACTTGGATCCACAGCCTCTCTGAAACAGATCCTTCAGGACGTAAACGGAAGATTTGAAGTCGGTACTGCTTACTTCCCATCTATTACAGATGAGGACCAGGGCGGCGTATCTATCGGAGGCGCTTCTCTGTGGGCCCTGAACAACAACGATCCTAAGAAGTTAAGAGCTACCTGGGAATTTGTAAAATTCCTGATCTCTCCGGAATCTCAGGCTTACTGGAACGCACAGACCGGATACTTCCCTGTAACTGTTGCAGCGCAGGAAGAGCAGGTATTCAAAGATAACATCGCTCAGTATCCTCAGTTCCAGACAGCGATCGACCAGCTCCATGATTCTTCACCGGAGTATGTGGGAGCACTGTTAAGTGTTTTCTCTGAGGCAAGAGATACCGTAGAATCTGAGATCGAGAGTATGTTGAACGGCGAAGTAGATGTAGATGAAGCTGTATCCAATATGGCCGACACCATTAATAAGTCCATTGAAGAATATAACTTGGTAAATGGTTAATCCTGTATTATAATAATCATGCAGTAAATAAGTGAGGGCCGCCCCATTTATGGGCGGCCTTCTTTTATCCCGGAAAAAACAACGCCGGGATCAGTTTGAGTAAATGAGGAAAGAGGGAAAAATCATGACAAAAGTATTTGCCCACAGAGGCGCCAGCGGCTATGCGCCGGAAAATACTCTTCAGGCCTTTAATCTGGCCCAGGAACAGGGAGCAGACGGGATCGAGCTGGACGTGCAGCTTACAAAAGACGGAGAAGTGGTAGTGATCCATGATGAGACCATTGACCGGACCAGTACCGGAAAAGGGTATGTGAGAGATTACACTCTGGAAGAGCTGAAGAAATTTTCCTTCCACAATCATATGGAGAAATATAAAGGAGTAAAGATCCCTACATTAGAAGAAGTCCTGGAACTGGTAAAACCAGGAAGGATGGAAGTGAACATTGAACTGAAGACAGGAATCTTCTGGTATCCTGGCATTGAAGAGAAGACCATGAAGATCGTGAAAGATGCAGGAATGGAAGACAGAGTAATTTATTCCTCATTTAATCACTACAGTGTGCAGAAGGTCCGGAGCCTTAATGAAAAAGCAGAAACTGCCTACTTATACAGCGATGTGATGCTGGATGTGGAAAAGTATGCCAAAGATACCGGCGTATGTGGATTACACCCGGCAGTTTATCATTTATATATGGCAGACTTTCTGGAAAAATACAAAGCCAGCGGTCTGAAAGTCCGGGTCTGGACAGTTAATAAAGAAAAAGATATGAAAAAATTCATAGAGGAAGATCTGGAAGCGGTGATCACCAATTATCCGGATACAGCCCTTTCTGTGAGAAGGCAGGTGGAAAATGGAGAAAAATAAGGGATTCATAAAGGATAAACGCCTGTTTCTCCTGGATATAGACGGCACAGTATGTATCGGCCAGAGACTGATCGACGGCACCAGAGAGTTCCTGAGGGCAGTGAAGAACAGCGGCGGACAGTTTGTCTTTATTACCAATAATTCTACAAGAAGCATTGAAGATTATATCCTGTCTTTCCAGAAGCTGGGAGTGATGACAGACTACACCAACTTTATCACAGCTTCCTTTGCTACTGTCCAATATCTGAAAAAGCACTATGACGGGAAGCTGATCTATGTTATGGGGACCAAGTCTCTCCTCAGGGAGCTGAAAAAGAATAAGATCCGTGTGACCACGGACTGTATGGACGAGGACATCGCCTGCGTTCTGGTTTCCTATGACAACCAGCTGACCTATGAGAAGATCCAGGATACCTGCCAGATTTTAAGCACCCGTAAGGTAGATTACCTGGCTACCAATCTGGATTATGTGTGCCCTATTGAATTCGGCTATGTGCCGGACTGCGGAGCCATCTGCGAGATGCTGGAGCATGCGGTAAAGAGAAAGCCTAAATATCTTGGAAAACCAGGCACCGCCATGGTGGATTACGCCCTGAAGCTGAATCATTTCTCCAGAGAAGAAACTTTAGTAGTGGGAGACCGGCTTTATACAGATATCCTCTGCGGCCATAATGCCGGAGTGGAGACTGCTCTGGTCCTTACCGGAGAGGCTACCAGAGAGGAAGCTGAAGAATGCGATTATGGTCCGGATTATATTTTTTCTTCAATAGAGGAACTATACAGAGAGTGGATGTGAAAACATCCGCTCTTTTTTCACTGTTTCAAGAAAGAATCCAATTGAAGGAGGAGAAAGCCTCATTGTATAATATTATATAATAAAGAAATGAAAAAAGTTTTGAGGTGACTGATATGAGGGAAAAAGAAAGAAAATACCAGATTGACACAGAAGAAAATAAAGAATTTTTAAAAGAAATCCGGGAAGATCTGCTGAATTTCGGACATAGATTTCCATCTCCGGGAGGCAGCTCCTATTACCTGGGAGATGACGGGACGCCCTGGAAGGACAGGAACCGGGAAACCTGGATCACATCCAGAATGACCCATGTGTACAGCATCGGCACATTTTGGGGCCATGAGGGCAGCGAAGAACTGGCAGATGCGGGACTGAAAGGTCTGAGAGGAGAACTTAGGGACAGAGAAAACGGAGGATGGTATGCAGGCCTTACCCCGGAGGGAGCTCCCCTTCCTAATAAACAGTGCTACGCCCATGCTTTTGTGATCCTTGCTTCTTCCTCTGCCTTTCTGGCTGGAAGAGAAGGGGCAAAAGAACTTCTGGAGGAAGCGTTAAAGCTTTACGATCTCCGGTTCTGGAACGAGGAAGAAGGCCTTGCCTGTGATACCTGGAATACGGAATTTACGGTTTTAGATGATTACCGGGGAGTAAATGCCAACATGCATACAGTAGAGGCTTTTCTGGCTGTCGCAGACGCCCTGGGAAGAGAGGAGTACCGGGAAAGGGCAGGAAGGATCATTGATCATGTGATCTCCTGGGCTTCCCAGAATCAATGGAGGATCCCGGAACACTTTACAAAGGACTGGACCCCTGATCTGGAATGTAATAAGGATCAGCCGGCAGACCAGTTTAAACCCTACGGGGCTACACCGGGACATGGGATCGAGTGGGCAAGACTGATCACTCAGTGGGCCCTGTCCACCTATAAAGAAGACGCCAAAGGAGGGGCAAAATATATCGAAGGGGCAGAGAATCTCTTTAACCGGGCAGTGGAAGACGGCTGGAACGCAGACGGTGCCCCTGGAATTGTCTATACCACAGACTGGGAAGGAAGACCGGTTGTCCATGACAGAATGCACTGGACCTTAGCGGAAGCTTTGAATACCTCCGCCATCCTGTATCATGTCACAGGAAAGGAACGGTACGGGGACTATTATGCTGAATTTATGGAATATCTGGATGAAACAGTGCTGGATCATGAGAAGGGATCCTGGTTCCACCAGCTGGATGAACACAATCAGGTGATAGGGACTGTATGGCCGGGCAAATCAGATCTCTACCATGCCTTCCAGGCAACTTTGATCCCCTACTACTCTCCGTCTGTGTCCATTGCATCTGCAGTAAAGAGAGACGAAAAACTGAAATAGGGACAGATGTTTCCAAATCTTGACTTTTATGAAAGACAGAGAGATAATTCCACATAGATTATATATAGAAAAGAGGAAAAGATTTTGGAAACATCTGATAACCGGATCATGGGGGCCGAGAAAATTCCCCGTTTGATGCTCCAGATGGCGATACCTTCTATTATCGCCCAGGTCATCAACATTTTATATAATATCGTGGACCGTATTTACATAGGGCACATATCGGGAGTAGGCGCCGCAGCACTCACAGGGGTGGGGCTTACCTTCCCGATCATTACCCTGATCTCGGCTTTTTCGGCTTTTGTAGGTACGGGAGGAGCTCCGCTGGCTTCTATCTGGATGGGAAAAAATGATAAGAAACATGCGGAGAAAATATTAGGCACAGGAGTTTTTATGCTGCTGTGCTTTTCTGTGGTATTAATGGTTTTATTCCTTATCTTCCAGAGACCCCTTCTTTATGCCTTTGGAGCCAGTGACGCTACCATCGGCTATGCCATGGAATATCTGACCATTTATCTTTTAGGCACTGTTTTTGTGGAAATCGCATTAGGCCTGAATCCTTTCATCATTGCCCAGGGCAGGTCTACCACAGCTATGATGTCTATCGTTATAGGCGCCGTGATCAACATTGTACTGGATCCGGTCTTTATCTTTGTTTTTCATATGGGAGTGAAGGGAGCGGCTATTGCCACCGTGATCTCTCAGGCTGTAAGCGCGGCATGGAATGTGAAGGCTTTAGTAGATAAGAAAGCGGTGCTGAAGATCATTCCTTCCTGTATCCGGCCGGAACTGCGGGTCATGGGACAGATCTTTTCTCTGGGAATCTCCCCTTTTATCATGCGTTCTACAGAAAGTCTGATCTCTATAGTCTTAAACCATCAGCTCCAGAAGTTCGGCGGCGATCTGTATGTAGGATCTCTTACGATCATGCAGAGTGTGATGCAGCTTTTTTCCGCTCCTTTAAATGGTTATACCCAGGGCGTGCAGCCTATTGTCAGCTACAATTTCGGGGCAGGGAAATTTGACCGGGTGAAAACCACCTATCGGTATATGATTGCAGGAAGCTTTTTGATCTCCTTTCTCACTGCGGCTTCGGCGATGATCTTTCCGGAATTTTACGCTATGATGTTCACCAATGAGCAGGAGCTGATCACCCTGACAGGAAAGGTAATGCCTATATTTATGACGGGAATGCTGATCTTCGGTCTTCAAAACGGAATCCAGCCGACTTTTCTGGGCCTTGGCCAGGCAAAGATTTCCTTATTTATAGCTCTTTTGAGAAAGGTGATTCTTCTGGTGCCTCTGGCGCTGATATTCCCTAACTTTTTTGGAGTCATGGGCGTTTATTATGCTGAGCCTGTGGCGGATATTATATCTGCCCTTACCGCCAGCATCCTGTTCCTGTGCAATATAAAGAAAATTTTGACTATGGAAAACCTGAGAAAGATAAAGTAAAAAAACATGATTGACTTATAAATTCTGAATATTATAATTAAATATAGAAATCGTTTTACTTTATGAGGGTGGGAAACTTATTGTACAGGAGAATGAGCAGATGAGCACAGCAAAAGAAATTTTAATGGAACTGCTGAAAAAAGACGGGCAGCCGGAGAGACTGCTGAAGCAGTATGAGCCTTTTGAGCAGATCATGACAGATCCTATCAATCAGTACTGCAGAGGAAACCGGAAACGGGGGGTGACCTCTTACGATAAATGGGGAACCTGTATCCTGTTTCCGGAAGACGCTCCGGGACCCATGCCCCATGTGACGGATGAAAATAAGGTATGTCCGGATGTGACGGAGTGGAAGAAGTATGTAAAAGTGCCGGATCTTCAGGCAAACTGCAGCGAGGGCTGGGAAGACACCATAAAACTGAGAGATGAGATCCGGGAGAGAGGACATCTGGCGATGGCTTTTATGGGAACGGGCATTTTTGAACAGTGTCATTATCTTATGGGATTTGAGGACGCCCTTATGAACCTTCTGGCTGAGCCTGAGGCTATGCATGAGCTGGTAGACGCTATTGCAGAGTATCGTTTTACATATGCCAAGATGCTGGTGGACAACCTGCATCCGGATGTAATCCTTTCTCATGATGACTGGGGATCTAAGAACAGTCTGTTTATGAGCCCGGATACCTGGAGAGAATTCTTTAAAGAGCATTACAGAAGGATCTATGGCTACATGAAGGAGAACGGCGTGATCGTTATGCATCATGCAGATTCTTACTGCGAGCCTATTGTGGAAGATATGGCAGAGATCGGCATTGATATCTGGCAGGGCGTGCTCCCCAGCAATGATATTCCGGCAATGCAGAAGAAGCTGGATGGAAGAATGGTGCTTATGGGCGGAATCGACGCGGCTATTGTAGACCGGGCAGATTCTACGGAAGAGGAGATCCGCCGGGAAGTAAGAAGAGCCTGTGATGAATATGCACCGGGAGGACATTTCATTCCAAGCCTTACTTATGGAGGAAAAGACTATGGTATTTATCCCAATGTAGATAAGACCATCGATGATGAGATCGGACGCTTCAATAAGGAACACTATGGGAAATAGGAGGAAGAAGCTGTGAATGAAGTATATGAATTTCTGAAGAAATGCGGCACCTATTATTTAGCTACTGTAGAAGGAGACCAGCCCAGAGTCAGGGCTTTCGGCACCATCGACCTTTTTGAGGGAAAACTTTATATCCAGACAGGAAAGGTGAAGGAAGTGTCGAAACAGATGATGGCTAATCCAAAGATAGAGATCTGTGCTTTTGACGGAAATACCTGGCTGCGCCTGGCGGCCAAGGCCGTGGAGGATGACAGATATGAGGCCAGAAAGCATATGCTTGAGGCGTATCCGTCCCTCCAGAAAATGTATCAGCCGTATGACGGAAACACTCAGGTTTTCGCCTTGGAAGACTGTAAGGCTGTATTCTCTTCTTTTACTGAGGAGCCGAGAACTGTGGAATTCTGAAAAAGCAGGTCTGTATCATAATCCAGACCGAAGATATCCTGGATCATGTCCGGTATGTCCTTTGGGGCATACCGGATTTCTTTTCGCTCTTCGCCGGTACGCCAGACCAGGGTGTCGTCCCGGAAGTTTTTGTAGCCTTCAGGGGTCCGGAGATTGATCACCAGGTGATTGGAAAAGAGATTGTCCGGCCTTCCCAGGAGGGCATCCATAAGGGGAGTGAAATCTTCCGCCAGGAAAGGAAGGAGGGCGAAAATGATCACAGGTTTTTCGGTATGGGCGGTTTCCCGGCGGAGGAGGATTTTCCAGCCGTCGCCGGTGTCCGCTATGCGATAGGTCTCGCCTTTTTTTGTCTGAGGGAGAGGAGAAATCTCCACAGCAAAGGGGGCCATAGGCCCTCCGAGGCCTACATCGCAGAGATATTCTTTTCCATTGAGACGGACAATAGAGGCCCGGTGGGTCAGAGCCCGAAGGGTATTAAAGCCTGCGGCTACCCGGCTTACGCAGGCATAGGCTTCAAAGCCCAGGCTGCGCAGGAGCAGGAGGAACAGGCCGTTTAGTTCAAAGCAAAAGCCGCCGTGTCTTTCTTCTACGATTTTCCGGTACAGATCCTGAGAAGAAAGAGAGATGGGACAGTGGAGAAGCCGGGTGTCGATATTTTCAAAGGGCACGGTGCACTGATGGGCATAGATCAGTGCGTCCAGAGTTTCAGGAACAAGGGGAAGAGGATAGGAAAGCCCGATCCTTTCCAGATATTTTTTTGTCTGTTCTTCTGATAACATGTCGTATTCAACAGTGTACATGGCAGTTCCTCCTAATGATATGATATCTTTTATTGTACAGGAACAGAGAAAATTCTACAAGACAGGGAGAAAGGATTGACAGAGAAATACTTAGAGAATACAATAGTTGCATATACAATAATTGGAGGTGCAACTATGCTGCGCAGACTGTTTTCCTATATGCATCAATATAAGAAATATGCTTTTCTGGCTCTGCTGTGTATTGCCGCAGAGTCTGTTTTTGAACTTATTGTTCCCCTGATCATGGCAGACCTGGTGGATGTGGGGGTTGCGTCAGGAGACCGGGAGTATATCTTCCGAAAAGGGCTGGAGATGGTGATCTGCGGCGTCATCGCTCTGATCCTGGGGGTAGGAAGCGCCCGATTTTCCGCTCTGGCAGGACAGGGACTGGGAGCAGAGCTTCGTCTGGCGGAATATGAAAAGCTGCAGAAATATTCTTTTTCCAATATTGACCACTTTCGGGTATCCTCCCTTGTGACCAGGCTTACCAGTGACGTGACCAATATCCAGAATACGGTTTCCACAGGCATGCGGCCTTTCTGCAGAGGACCGGTAATGCTGGTGGCGGCCACAGGCGTGGCTTTTTCTATCAACAAAGAACTGGCGGTAGTATTTCTGGTGGCTCTGCCGGTGCTGGCCTGTCTGCTGTTCTGCATTACTATGAAAGTCCGGCCTCTTTACGGGACCATGCAGGGGGCTATTGACAGGGTAAACAGGATCATCCAGGAGAATCTTACAGCTATCCGGGTGGTAAAGGCCTATGTAAGAGGGGACTATGAGATCGCAAAGTTTGAACAGGGAAATGAGAATCTGAAACAGCAGTCAGAGAGGGCTTTCCGTCTGGCCGCCTTGAATATGCCTGCCATGCAGTTTGTAATGTATGGAACGATTTTAAGCATCCTCTGGTTTGGCGGGGAGCTGATCAATACAGGGGGCATGGAGGTAGGAGAACTGACTGGTTTTCTCAGTTATGTGCTCCAGATCCTGAATTCTCTGATGATGATATCCAATGTCTTTTTGATGATGACCCGCTCCATTGCCTCAGGAGTCAGGATCATGGAAGTGATCGATGAAAAAATTGACATTACCGACGAAAAAGCCAGAGATATCCAGGTGGAAAGAGGAGAAATCGAGTTTCAGCATGTCTGGTTCAAATACAAAAAAGAGGCAAAGGAATATGTCCTTTCTGACATTTCCTTTCATATTGCTCCGGGGCAGACCGTAGGGATCATCGGCCAGACAGGAGCCGCCAAGACCACTTTGGTACAGCTGATCCCAAGACTTTACGAAGCAGCGAAGGGAACAGTCCGGGTAGACGGAGTGCCTGTGGAAGAATATCCTATGGAGCATCTGAGAGACGCGGTGGCTATGGTCCTTCAGAAAAATACTCTTTTTTCCGGAACTCTTCTTTCAAATCTGAAATGGGGAAAGGAAAACGCGTCTATGGAGGAAGTAGAAGAGGCCTGCCGGATCGCCTGCGCAGATGAATTTATCCAGAACCTTCCAAAAGGCTATGAAACAGAAATGGGACAGGGAGGAGTCAATGTTTCCGGAGGACAGAAACAGAGACTGTGTATTGCCAGGGCGCTTTTAAAAAGGCCGAAGGTCCTGATCCTGGATGATTCTACCAGCGCTGTGGACACTGCTACAGAAGGAAGGATCCGCCAGAGAATGAGGGAATACCTGCCGGATATGACGAAGATCATCATTGCCCAGCGTATTTCCTCTGTCCGCCACGCAGATCAGATCCTGATCCTGGACGACGGAAAGATAAATGGAATGGGAACTCATGAGGAACTGCTGAAAAACAATGAAATATACCGGCAGATCTATGATTCACAGAAGGAGGGGGCAGAACTGTAATGGCAAGATATGTGGGATATAAAAGACCGAAAGATACGAAAAAAACCCTTTTGCATCTTATGAAATATCTGGGAATGCATAAGTGGATGTTTATGCTGGTAGCCCTTCTGGTACTGATCAGCGCAGGAGCCAATATTATGGGGACCTATCTTTTGAAGCCGGTGATCAACCAATTCATTCTGCCGGGAGACAAAAAAGGCCTTCTCCTGGCGGTGGCAGGTATGGGAGGCATGTATGCCTGCGGAGCCCTTGCCACTCTCGGATATAATCAGCTGATGATCCGGTCGGCCCAGAAAGTAGTGAAAGAGATAAGAGCAGATCTTTTTGCTCATGTGCAGAAGCTGCCGCTAAAATATTTCGACGCTCATACCCATGGAGAACTGATGAGCCGGTTCACCAATGACGTGGATACGGTGCAGGAGGCCATGAACAACAGCTTTGCCATGATCATACAAAGCTTTATGATGCTTTTCGGGACTGTGGTCATGATGATGGTGCTGAGTATCCGCCTGTCTCTCATTGTGGTGATCTTTCTTTTGCTTATGTTTGCCTTTATTAAATTTAACGGGAAAAGAAGCAAGAAGTATTTTCAGAGGCAGCAGGAAGAACTGGGGAAAATCAATGGTTTTGTAGAGGAGATGACGGCAGGACTGAAGGTAGAAAAGGTTTTTAATCATGAGAAAAAGGATTTTGAAACCTTCCGCAGGATCAATGAAGATCTCCGCCGGGAATCCACCAACGCCCTGACCTTTTCAGGAATGATGGTCCCTACTATTGTGAGTCTGTCTTATGTAAACTATGCTGTGTCTGCCTGCGTAGGAGGACTGTTCACCCTTATGGGGCTTCTGGATATCGGGAGCCTGGCTTCCTATCTGGTGTATGTGCGGCAGAGCGCTATGCCTCTGAACCAATTTACCCAGCAGGTAAACTTCCTTCTGGCAGCCCTCTCCGGAGCCGAGAGGATCTTTGAAATGATGGAAGAAGAACCGGAACCGGATGAAGGAAAAGTTACTTTATGTAATGCGGCGGAGGATGAAGGAAACCTGAAAGAGTCCAGCGGATATACCGGCAAATTTGTGTGGAAGCTGCCGGAAACAGGGGAGCTGGTGCCTCTGAAGGGAGATGTGCGTTTCCATGATGTGGTCTTTGGCTATGTGCCGGAAAAAAAGATCCTCAACGGCATTTCTCTTTACGCCAAGCCGGGACAGAAGATCGCTTTTGTAGGGTCTACAGGAGCTGGAAAAACCACCATCATTAATCTGATCAACCGTTTTTATGAGATCCAGTCCGGTACCATTACCTACGACGGAATCGACATCCGGGAAATTAAGAAGGATGATCTGCGCCGCTCTCTTGCCATGGTCATCCAGGAGACTCATTTGTTTACCGGAACTATTGCGGACAACATCCGTTATGGAAAACTGGATGCTTCAGAGGAGGAGATAAGAGAGGCGGCAGGGATCGCCAACGCAGACTCCTTTATCCGGCGTCTCCCTCAGGGCTATGACACCATGCTTTACAGCGACGGCAGCAATCTTTCCCAGGGACAGAGACAGCTTCTGGCTATTGCCAGAGCAGCGGTGGCAAAGCCTCCGGTGCTGGTATTGGATGAGGCGACCAGTTCCATTGATACCAGGACTGAAAGGATGATCGAAAAAGGAATGGACGGGATCATGGAGGGAAGAACAGTATTTGTCATTGCCCACAGACTGTCCACTGTCCGGAACTCAAAGGCGATCATGGTCCTGGAAAAAGGAGAGATCATTGAGAGAGGCAGCCACGAGGAGCTTCTGGAGCAGAAAGGCCGGTATTACCAGCTGTATACCGGACAATTTGAATTGGAGTGAGCAGATGGAAAAAAACAGTATAAGAAAAATCCTTCACCGGCTGGATCTGGAAAGAAGGCAGCTGATGCGGCCGAAATTTCTGGAACTGGGCCTGACAGTGGGGGAAGGCCAGCCCAGGATCCTGGACTGCCTGCTGGACAGGAAAGAGCTGACACAGAGAGAACTGGCAGATCTGTGTATGTTTGATGTGACTACAATGTCCCGTACTCTGGACAAAATGGAGCAGGCAGGCCTGATACAGAGAAACAAAAATCCTGTCAGCAGAAGATCTCACCTTATCAGTCTGACAGAGAAGGGAAAGGAAAAAGGAAAACAGGTAAGAGAAGAATTTAACTGGCTGGACGAGATGCTCCAGAAAGGACTCGCCCGGGAAGAACTGGAAACCTTATATAGGATCCTTGAAAAAATAGAAAAAAATTTAACAGATATATAGAGGACAGGAGCTGCTGTATGAAACATATGCCAGAAATATTTATATATTTTAGGTGAATTTGTTTGATCGGCAGCTCCTTGTTTATTGACAAATATACCTTGCAAGGTTAGAATTAGGTACAAAGTCGAAAAAACGAAAACCATTGGAAATATAAAGGTAGGAAGCATGGACGGGTACCAGGAGAAAAAGGAAAGAAATACAGTCTATTCACAGCGAAAAACATATCAGTACAGGGATTCATCCCAACGCTCCCAGAAAATTCATTCGGGAGAGACTATTCCACAGCAGAGCAAAGACAATCGTTATAAAGAAGGAGTTTATACCAGGATCAGTACCGGGAAGCGGAACACAGACCGCCGGAGGAGCCCTTCGGGACAGCCCGCAAGAAGAAGGCCCCGGTCTGCCTATGGGGAGAACCGACCCGGAAACACCAGAGCCAGGAGTGGCTTAAGAGAATGGGAAGTTTTAGAACAGCAGAATGAAAGAGAATATCAGGAATATTTAGAGAGAAGAAGGAAAAGGCGGGAACGAAAGAGAAGAGAAGAAGAGATCCGGAGGCGCAAAAGAAAGATCGCTGTCCGGGGAGCCGGAGGAGCCCTTGCAGGTGTGATAGTGATCCTGCTGGTATATGTTATCTTCTTTTCTAATCCGGTTTTGGGGACTGTGACTGTAGAAGCGGGAACCCTGGATCTTCAGACGGAAAATTTCCTGCGGAAGGATGCAGAGGCAGAGTTTGTCACAGATATGTCCCAGGTGGATACCAGCCATGTGGGAGAGCAGGAAATCCAGCTGAATGTGAACGGGAAGGAGAGGACCAGCACTTTATCGGTCCAGGATACAGAAGCTCCTAAAGGAGAGGCGGAAACCGCTACGGTAAACGTGGGCGGTGAGTTGTCACCGGATGAGCTGGTGACGAATATTGAGGACAACACAGATGTGACATGCAGTTTTAAAGAGGAACCGGATCTCTCCGGCGTGGGAACCGTACCGGTCACCATAGTCCTTACAGATGAAGGGGGAAATACCACAGAAATTGAATCAGAGGCAGAGGTGATCGAGGATACAGAGGAGCCGGTGATCGACGGTGTGGCGCCTTTGGAAGGATTTATCGGGGAACCGATTTCCTATAAATCAGAGATCACGGTTACAGATAACTGCGACAAAGAAGTGGAGCTGGAAGTAGATACCAGCGATGTGGATACAGAGACTGAGGGAACCTATGATGTGATCTATACGGCTACAGACCGGGCCGGTAATACTGCCCAGGCGGAGACGACCATTACAATGAAGGAAAAACCACAGGACTATGTGGAGCCGGAGGAGGTTTACGCAGAGGCGGATGAGGTCCTGGATGAGATTACCACAGAAGATATGACTCTGAAAGAAAAGGCAAGGGCCATTTATGACTGGTGCAGAAATAACATCGGCTACATCAGTACATCGGATAAGGACAGCTGGACCAACGGAGCTCATCAGGGATTCACCCAGGGGCAGGGAGATTGTTTTGTTTTCTTTTCTACAGCTAAAGCGCTTCTGACAGAGGCAGATATCCCCAATATTGACGTGGTGAAAAGCGATACCAGCCATTCCAGTCATTATTGGAGTCTGATCGACTGCGGAGACGGATGGTATCATTTTGACACTACCCCAAGATCAGGGGGAGGAGAATTCTTTATGCTGACAGATGAAGAGCTGCTGGAATATTCAGAGGCCCATGACAACAGCCACATCTTTGACCAGAGTCTGTATCCGGCGACCCCGACCACAGATTCCACCATAGAATAGCAGGAGGCACCTATGAAATTAGGAGTGATCGGAGGCTTGGGGCCTATGGCTACAGCCTGCTTTTTGGAAATGATAACGAAAATGACAGAGGCACAGCGCGATCAGGACCATCTTGAGATCCTGATCCACAGCGCCCCTTATATTCCGGACAGGACTGCTTTTATCCTGGGAAGGTCCAAGGACAATCCAGTAGAGCCTATGCTGAAAATCGGAAAAAAACTGGCTAAAGAGGTATCCTGCATAGCTATTCCCTGCATAACGGCCCATTATTTCTATAAGGAATTATCAGAGAATATTCCGGTGCCCATCATCCATGGGATTTATGAGACCGGTCTGGAACTCCAAAAGAAGGGGATCAAAAGAGCAGGGCTGATGGCCACAGACGGCACCATAGAAAGCAGGATCTTTCAGGATCAGCTGGAGAAAATGGGGATAGAAGTCCTGCTTCCCGACGAACGCCGCCAGCAGGATATCATGGATGTTATTTATAAGGACCTGAAGGCAGGCTTTCCGGCAGACATGGAAAAATTCCAGGAGGTTTCCCTCCAGCTGAAAGACCAGGGCGCTCAGGTGATCCTTTTGGGCTGTACAGAGCTTTCTCTGATAAAGAAAGAGGTTCCCCTGGGAAAAGAATATCTGGACGCCCTGGAAGTCCTTGCTCAGAGATGTGTGGTCCGATGCGGCAAAAAATTAAATAAAGAATATGAAAATCTGCTGATGAGGGAAGAGTGAAACTGCTTCCGGATCAGAAAGATATATGAAGGAGAAAAGAAATGAAAAGAAATATTTTGGAATATCTGGAGGATACAGTACAGAAGTATCCGGATAAGACAGCCTTTGCCAATGAGAAGATGGGCATGTCTTTTCAGGAGGTATATCAGGTTTCCAGAAGTATTGGTTCCTGTCTTTATGAGAAAGGATATGAAAGGGAGCCGGTTGTGATCTATATGCAGAAGCACCCTCATATGATCGCCGCCTTCTGGGGAGTTGTTTACAGCAGCTGTTTTTATGTTCCTATTGACGAGGAAATGCCAAAGTTCCGGATAGAGCTGATCTTTCAGAATCTGAAGCCCAGAGCAGTGATCTGCGATGAAGCGACCAGCGGACAGATCCGGGAGTTTAAGGATTTTACCGGGGAGGTCCTCCTCTATGATGAGATTGCAGGATATCCGATCAATGACCAGGCCCTTTCTGACATCAGACGAAGGGCCATTGATACAGACCCTATCTATATAGTCTTTACCTCAGGTTCTACCGGAATCCCTAAAGGAGTGGCGGCCTGTCACCGGTCTGTGATCGACTATGTGGAAAGTCTGACAGAAGTGCTGGGGGTAAATGAAAATTCAGTGCTGGCAAATCAGACCCCTCTTTATTTTGACGCCTGCTTAAAAGAACTGTTTTCCAGCCTGAAATGCGGGGCTACCACTTATCTGGTGCCTAAGGCCTTATTTATGTTCCCGATTAAGCTGGTGGAATTTTTAAATGAATATAAGATCAATACAGTATGCTGGGTGGTATCGGCTCTTACTATGATCTCTTCAATGAAGACCTTTGACAAGGTTGTGCCAAAATACCTCCATACCATTGCTTTTGGAAGCGAGGTCTTCCCTATCAAACAGTTTAACCTCTGGAGAAAGGCCCTGCCAAACGCCAGATTTATTAATCTTTACGGCCCTACAGAGGCTACAGGAATGAGCTGCTACTATGAAGTGGACAGAGAATTTCAGGAAGGGGAGCCGATCCCTATAGGAAGACCCTTTAAGAATACAGAGATCATTCTTTTGGATGAAAACAACCAGGTTCCGAAACAGGGAGAACCGGGAGAAATGTGTATCCGGGGAACAGCTCTTACCCTGGGCTATTACAACAATCCTGAAAAGACGGATGAGGTCTTTGTTCAGAATCCTTTAAATCACAGTTATCATGAGCTGATCTACCGGACCGGAGATATCGGAAAGCTTAATGAAAGAGGAGAGCTGGTCTTTATCTCCCGGAAGGATTTTCAGATCAAACACATGGGCCATAGGATCGAGCTCGGAGAGATCGAGGTCCATGTAAATATGATCGAGGGCATTGGCAGCGCATGCTGCATTTATGATAAAGAAAAAGAAAAAATCATACTGTTTTACGTGGGAGAGGTGGAGAGCGGGGCGCTGATCACTCAGCTGAAAAAGAAGCTTCCCAGGTATATGATCCCCAATCATGTATATGCGCTGGAAAAGATGCCGCTGACAGCAAATGGAAAAACTGACAGAAACAGACTAAAACAAATCCATGAAGAAAAGAAAAGGAGAAAATGACTATGGAACCATTAATGGAAATCTTAAAGAACCTTCACCCGGATGTTGATTTTGAAACCTGCACTACACTGGTAGACGACAGGATCATTGATTCTTTTGATATTGTCACTATTATCTCAGAGATCAATGACGAGTATGACGTAGTGATCCCTGCAGAAGATATTGTGCCGGAGAACTTTAACTCTGCCAAGGCTCTCTATGAGCTGATCCAGCGTCTGGAAGATGAAGACGAATAAGAGAGGCCGTCATGCTTTTTACGTCATATAGTTTCATCGGATTTATCACGGCGGTATTTATCCTGTATTATGTGCTGCCTAAGAAATGTCAGTGGCCTCTGCTGCTGACCGCCAGCTACATATTTTACTTTATCGCCAGTCCTTCTTATCTGATCTTTATCGCGGCAACCACGGTGTCCACCTATCTGGTGAGCCGGAAGCTGGAAAGTATCAAGACAGAGCAGGACGCCTACATAAAAGCAAACAAGGGAAAGATCGCCAGGGATGAAAAGAAAGCCTATAAGGCAAAGATGAAGGGGAAACAGTGGAAATGGCTGCTGGTCTGTCTCATCTTTAACCTGGGAATCCTGGCGGTGCTGAAATACACCAATTTTGTTATCGCCAATATCAACGGGATCCTGGAGGCCTTCCACAGCACAAACGAACTTTCTTTTGTGAATCTGATCCTGCCAATGGGAATTTCCTTCTACACCTTCCAGACTATGGGATATATTATCGACGTTTACAGAGGAACCTGCAAGGCAGAGAGGAATCTGTTTAAGCTGGCCCTCTTTGTATCCTTTTTCCCCCAGCTGGTCCAGGGACCTATCAGCCGGTTTAACGACCTGGCCAAGTCTCTTTTTGAGGAACATTCCTTTGATACAAAGGTGGTATCCTATGGACTTTACCGCATCCTGTGGGGATATTTTAAGAAGGTGGTCATTGCCGACCGCATTTTGGTGGCGGTAAATGAGATCATCCAGAACCCTGACGTTTATCAGGGAGGATTTGTATTTGTAGGAATGATGTTCTATGCCTTTGAGCTGTATGCAGATTTTACCGGGGGCATCGACATTACCATAGGTATTGCCCAGACCATGGGAATTACTGTGACAGAGAACTTCCGCAGGCCTTATTTTTCCAAGAACATTAAGGAATACTGGAAGAGATGGCACATTACTATGGGTACCTGGTTTACAGACTATATTTTCTATCCCATTTCCGTGTGCAGGCCAATGCTGAAGATCTCTAAATTTTCACGGGCGAAGTTTGGCGATGCAGTGGGAAAAAGAGTGCCGGTATATCTGTCTTCCTTTGTGGTATGGTTTACCACCGGTATCTGGCACGGCGCAAGCTGGAACTTTATTGTCTGGGGTCTGATGAACTTTGTGGTGATCATGATCTCCCAGGAACTGGAACCTTTGTACAGGAAATTTCATCACCGGTTCCAGGTAAAAGACAAGAAATGGTACGGGGCCTTTGAGATCATCCGGACAATCCTGCTGATGAGCGCCATCCGTATGTTTGACTGCTACCGGGACGTACCTCTGACCTTTAAGATGTTTGGAAATATGTTTACCCACTTTGATATCACAGCGCTTACAGGAGAAGCCTTCCTGGGGCTGGGGCTTACAGGGGCGGACTATCTGCTGCTATTTATCTGCCTGATCATTGTGGTGGCGGTAAGTCTTATCGAAGAACAGAAGGGCAGTGTGAGAAATCTGATCTATGCTTCTCCGGCGGCCTGGAAGTATATTATCTTCGGTATTATGACCCTGGTGGTGATCGTATTCGGCGCTTACGGCATTGGATATGACCAGAGCCAGTTTATCTATAATCAGTTTTAGGAGGAAGGACTTATCATGAAAGCAAAAAAATTTCCTAAATGGCCTGCCGCTGTGGCGGTTCTGGCAGCGGCGCTGATCCTGGTACTGTTCCTTCTCCAGAAACTTCTGATGCCCAAATACATGTCAGATATTGTAGAGGGAAATCTGGTTGAAGAATATTACCAGGAGACCACGGATCATGAAGTGATCTTTGTGGGAGACTGTGAGGTTTATGAGAATTTTTCACCTATTGAGATATACCGGGATTATGGGATCACCAGCTATATCAGAGGCTCGGCCCAGCAGCTGGCCTGGCAGTCTTATTATCTTCTGGAGGATACCCTCCGGTATGAAACGCCTAAGGTGGTAGTGTTCAATGTTCTGGCGCTGAAATATAATGAGCCTCAGAGCGAAGCCTACAACCGGATGAGCATAGACGGAATGAAATGGTCCAAAGCAAAGATCGGGGCCATTCAGTCTTCTATGACAGAAAAAGAAAATATGCTGGATTATATTTTCCCTATCCTCCGCTATCATTCCAGATGGTCGGAACTGTCCGCAGAAGATTTTAAATATATGTTCCATAAAGACAAGCTTTTTCATAACGGATACTACATGAGAGTAGACGTCCGGCCGGCGGAAGGGTTTCCGGAGCCGGATATACTGGCGGATTATACATTGGGCAGCAATGCCATGGGCTATCTGGATAAGATGCGCCGGCTCTGTGAGGAAAACGGCATTGAATTTGTCCTGGTAAAATCCCCCAGCCTTTATCCCTACTGGTATGAAGAGTGGGATCAGCAGATCGTGGATTATGCAGAGAAATACGGGTTGGATTATTTTAACTATGAAAAGCTGGCGGATGAGATCGGCATTGACTATAGTACAGATACCTATGATGCGGGACTCCATCTGAACTTAAGCGGGGCAGAGAAACTATCGAAGTATTTCGGAGAATATTTAACAGAAACCTATGATCTGACAGATTATCGGGAGGATCCGGAATATAGGCAGGTTTATGAGGAAAAGATCCGGTTCTATGAGGATATGAAAGAAGCCCAGTATGAGGAACTGGAAAAATACGGAGAGATCGTCAGTTATTGATAAGATAGGAAATATACAAATAAGGTTTGACTTATGGCATAGATAAGGCTAAACTGGATTTCAGAGAATGGTTTTAGGAGGAATTGGAAATGAACAAGATTAAGGGAATCGCAGCTGCGGTCATGATACTTGGCCTTGGAAGTCTGGCTGCCTGCTCAGGATCAGGAGACGGTTCAGGAAACGGCGGAAGCTCTTCATCAGAGCCTGGATTTACCTATACAAACGGCAGTGTGACCATTGAGATGAATTCTGATGCGGCGGCTGTTATTGAAAAGCTGGGAGAGCCATTGGACTATTTTGAGTCAGAAAGCTGTGCTTTTGAAGGACTTGACAAAGTCTATACATATCCTGGATTTAAATTGAATACATATCCGGAGGATGACAAGGATTATGTATTATCTGTAGTATTTATGGACGATACAGTGGAAACAGAAGAAGGCATCGCTATCGGAAGTACAAAAGACCAGGTTACAGAAGCTTACGGAGATCCGGCAAAGGAATCCGATACCAGCCTGGTATATGAAAAAGGCGATACAGAAATGACCATCGGTCTTGACGGAGACAGCGTATCTTCTCTGGAGATCAGCGCTGTGACAGAAGAATAAAAAACCAGAAACAGAATGAGAAAGCCAGTCTGAGACAGGAGCATATGAGAGCTCCGGACAGACTGGCTTTTCGTATTCACAGAGGAGTCACCTTCGGGTGTATTATGCCTATGATCAGGCTGCCGCCATTGGGTATTGGCAAAAGCAATGACAGATTTAAGGTACTTTTTACTTCTTTTTGGAAGCTCGACTTTATACTCAATATTTTTCGATTCCCCATGTAAAATCTCATCTAAGGTCATATGGCACATGCTGTACATTTTTACAGTATAGAGCCTCTGCTTTTTTGTCTAGTGTGATTAAAAATCTACTTCTGTTCCATAATAGGTACAGGTTAACAGTTTTTCCATCTGAGCCGGCGTGATCTCTCTTGGATTGGAGCCGGTGCAGGCATCTCCTACGGCCAGTTCTGCAATCTTAGGCAGTTTTTCTTTGAATTCTTCTTCCTGAATGCCGAAGTCTTTCAGTGTAAGAGGAATGTTCATCAGTTTATTGAATTCCTGGATTTTCTTTCTCAGGCTGTTGATCAAGGCCTGCTGAGAATTTCCATCCAGTCCCATTCTTCTGGCGATTTCTGCATATCTTTCCGCGGCCTCTTTATTTTTTGCATTGTACTGGATCACATAGGGTAAATAAATGGCGTTGGCGCAGCCATGGGGAATATGTCCTGTGGAGAAAGCGGCTCCGGTTTTATGAGCCATAGAGTGGACAATTCCGAGAAGGGCGTTGGAAAATGCCATTCCTGCCAGGCACTGAGCATAGTGCATCTGCTCTCTTGCGTCCATGTTCATATTGTAGGATGCCGGCAGATAATCCAGAACCATTTCAATGGCCTGAAGAGCCAAAGGATCTGTGAATGGTCCATGAAGAGTGGATACATAGGCTTCAATAGCGTGGGTCAGGGCGTCCATTCCTGTGTAGGCAACCTGTTTTACCGGAAGACCTGCAACCAGATCCGGATCAACGATGGCTACATCAGGGGTTATATTAAAGTCTGCCAGAGGATATTTCACTCCAGTCTGATAATCGGTAATAACAGAGAAGGCGGTGACTTCTGTAGCAGTTCCTGAAGTTGAAGGAATAGCGGCAAATTTTGCCTTCTGTCTCAGTTCAGGAAAATTGAAAGGTGTGCATAAGGCTTCAAAGGTTACATCCGGGTACTCATAGAATGCCCACATAGCTTTTGCCGCGTCGATGGGAGAGCCGCCGCCCATGGCAACGATCCAGTCTGGCTGGAAGGCTTTCATGGCTTCTGCGCCTTTCATGACAGTCTCCACAGAAGGATCTGGTTCTACGCCTTCAAAAACCTGAACTTCCATTCCTGCTTCTTTCAGATAGCCGACAGCTTTATCCAGAAAGCCCTGGCGTTTCATAGAGCCTCCGCCTACTACAAGCATTGCTCTGCTGCCCTTTAAATTCTTCAATTCTTCCAGACAGCCTTTTCCGTGATAAATATCTCTTGGTAAACAAAATCTGCTCATGATTCATTCACTCCTTTTGTGATTTAGACTTTTGATCGAATTTCCTGTAACAATTTAATTATATCACTGTTATTTTTTTTAACACAATACTTTTTTCTGCAAAATTTAGATTAAAATTGTAAGGTATTGGGAAAGAAGATATAAAAGGAGATTAGAAGAATACAGCTGATGTAGAAAAGAAAAAATGAAGGAAATAACGTTAAAATTATAACGAATAAAAACAACTCTTGACATAATAGAGTTGTGGTGTTATATTACAAATAGAACAAAGAAAACAGTCTGTCAGAGAGGCTTTTTCGGAACAGAGAAATTTCAGCGCAGCGCCTCCCTTTGGACTTTTGGTTCAAAATGGAGGCGCTTCATATAACAGGTATATAGCAGAGGGTGGTTATAATGGATAAAAAGAGAGATTATTATGAGGTTTTGGGCGTTGACAGAAATGCAGATGCCAGCGCTATAAAAAAGGCTTACAGAAAACTGGCAAAGAAATATCATCCTGACACTAATGCCGGAAATCCTAAAGCCGAAGAAATGTTTAAGGAAGTTACAGAAGCCTATAATGTATTAAGCGATGACAAAAAGAGAAAACTTTATGATCAGTTCGGCCATGCCGCATTTGACGGAGGCGCTTCTCAAGGCGGTCCGGGGGCATCAGGAAGTTACAGCTACGGAGGCCCTGGCGGAGGATACCGGGAATATCATTTCCAGGGAGACCCGGGAGACATGGACGACATTTTTAAGAATATATTCGGAGACATGTTCCATGGCCAGAGCAGCAGCGGCTTTTCAGGAAGCGGTTTTGGAAAAGGCGGCTTTGGCGGTTTCGGAGGCCAGGATTTTGGCGGAGACTTCGGGGGCTTTGGAAGAAGCTATGGAGGCCGCCGTTCTCAGAAGGGAGCGGATATGGCAGCTTCTGTGATCATCAGTTTTGAAGAGGCTGCCTTTGGCTGCAAGAAAGTCCTCAGCCTGAAGGATTCTACTACCGGCGCCGTTCAGTCTCTGGAAGTTCACATTCCGGCAGGAATTGAAACAGGCAAGAGTATCCGTTTGAGAGGAAAGGGAATGCCTGGAGCCAACGGCGGAGCGGCGGGAGATCTGCTCCTTCAGGTAACTGTGGAAGGAAAGCCGGGATATGAGAGAAAGGGACTGGATATCTATACTACGGTAAAGATTCCTTTCAGTACGGCAGTGCTTGGGGGAGAGGCGGTAGTGCCTACCATTTACGGCAATGTTGTATGTAAGATCAGGGAAGGAACCCAGTCAGGGACCAAGATCCGGCTGAAAGGCAAAGGCATCGTTTCCATGAAGGATCCTTCTGTAAAAGGAGATCAATACGCCCAGATCGAAATTCAGGTTCCTCAGCATGTAAGCCGGGAGGCAAAAGAGAAGCTGAAAGAATTTGACCGGGCCTGCGGAAGGCGGAGTTCCGGGAGAGGGAGCGCGGCCTGAATAAAGAGGCGGAGGCTGTCGCATTAATTAATGCGGCAGTCTTTTTTTATGTCATATTACCCTCGGTGTACAAGGGACAAAACGGCCCCTTGTACACCGAGGGTATCTTTGAGATAAGATTTCTTTTAAAGCCGGGAGGGTATTTTTAAATTGATTATACCAGGGAAAGAAGTTAAACTATAAGGTAGAAGATCTTAGACGAGGTGATATGAGAATGACAGATAAAGTAAGAGACCTGAGAAGTGCCTTGAAACGGCTGAAAGCTATGCCGGGACAGCTGATCACCACAGAAGTAGAAGTGGATCCTATGGCGGAGCTGGCAGGGGTATACCGCCATGTGGGAGCAGGAGGAACTGTGATGCGCCCTACAAAGGAAGGTCCGGCTATGATATTTGAAAATGTAAAAGGCCATCCAGGAGCAAAAGTAGCCATCGGGGTTTTGGCCAGCAGGAAAAGAGTGGCCGCGCTGCTGGATACAGAGCCGGAAAATCTGGGAAAGCTTCTGTGCAAATGTGCGGAGAATCCCATTCAGCCGGTTGTGACGGATAAAAAACCGGTGTGTCAGGAAGTGGTCCATCTGGCAGAGGATCCGGAATTTGATCTGAATAAACTGGTGCCGGCTCCCACTAACACTCCTGACGATGCGGGCCCCTACATAACTCTGGGCATGTGTTATGCTTCACATCCGGATACCGGCTTCAGCGATGTTACCATCCACCGTCTCTGTATTCAGGGAAAAGATGAGCTTTCTATCTTCTTCACGCCGGGAGCCAGACACATTGGAGCTATGGCGGAAAGGGCAGAAGTCCTGGGACAGAAGCTGCCTATTTCCGTGAGTATCGGAGTAGATCCGGCCATCGAGATCGGTTCTTGTTTTGAACCTCCTACAACGCCTTTGGGATATAATGAACTTTCTATAGCCGGAGCTTTAAGGGGTGAACCTGTAGAACTGGCGCCCTGCCTTACTGTGAAAGAAAACTGTATTGCCAATGCAGAGTATGTGATAGAGGGAGAAGTGATCCCGGGGGTGAGAATCCAGGAGGATCAGAACAGCCATACCGGCTACGCTATGCCGGAATTCCCGGGATATACCGGACCTGCCAGCAGTCAGTGCTGGCTGATCAAGGTAAAGGCAGTGACCCACAGAAAAGATCCGATCATGCAGACCTGTATCGGCCCCAGCGAAGAGCATGTGTCTATGGCCGGGATCCCTACGGAAGCCAGCATTTATCATATGGTGGAAAGCGCTATGCCAGGAAGACTGCAGAATGTGTACTGCGCTTCTCCCGGAGGAGGAAAATATATGGCAGTACTTCAGTTTAAGAAATCTTCCCCTTCTGATGAGGGAAGACAGAGACAGGCGGCTCTGTTGGCCTTTTCCGCTTTCAGCGAACTGAAACATGTATTTCTGGTAGATGAGGACGTAGACTGCTTTGATATGAAAGATGTGCTGTGGGCCATGAATACCAGGATGCAGGGGGACGCAGATATTATTACAATCCCGGGAGTACGCTGCCATCCTCTGGATCCCTCCAATGATCCCTCCTGTTCCCCCAGTATCCGGGATCACGGGATCGCCTGCAAGACCATCTTTGACTGCACAGTGCCTTATGACCAGAAGGAACGGTTCAGGCGGGCAAGATTTATGGAAGTAGAGCCGGAAAAATGGCTGTAAGAGGTACAGAGATGGAAAGAAAACGGATACTTGTGGGAATTTCAGGGGCGTCGGGAATACCTGTGGCTGCAGAAGTGCTGAAAGGTCTCCGGGAAGCGGGGACAGAGATCCACCTGATGATCAGCCGGGGAGGAGAGATGGCAGTCAGACAGGAGTCTGCCGGTTCTTTAGAGGAGATCAGGAACCTGGCGGATCAGGTATATGATAACGGAAATATTGGAGCTGCGCCGGCCAGCGGCAGCTTTCAGAATATGGGAATGATCATTGTGCCCTGCAGTATGAAAACACTGGCCGGGATCCACTGCGGCTACAGCGACAGCCTTTTGCTCCGGGCAGCGGATGTGATCCTTAAAGAGAGGAGAAAACTGGTGCTGGCAGTACGGGAGTGCCCCTTCAGCACCATACATCTGAGGAATATGTATGAGCTTTCCTCTATGGGGGCTGTGATACTCCCGCTGATGCTCAGCTATTATAATAAGCCGGAAAGTCTTCAGGATGCAGCCCGGCATCTGGCCGGAAAGATCCTGGACCAGTTTGACATAGAATATAAACCTTTTAAAAGATGGAAGGGTATGGATATAGATGGAGAATTACAGAGAGGTTAAGCGGACTTTGCTGGGAAGACAGATAAGGGCCAGAGTCCATTTCCTGGATCAGGGGATCAACGTGCTTCTTACCGGCGGAGATAAATCCCATATCGGTGCGGTCAGCGGGCGGATCCCGGGCCAGGATCCGGTAGATATTGAGCTTCCGGGACATAAGGAAGGGATTGTGGCAAGGAAGTGGGCAGAAAAACTGGAAGCCGCCAGAGGAGAACCGGTATGGGTGGAATGCGGGATACATTATGAAACATTAAGCAGAGAAGGCATTGCCCAGGTAGTAAGGACCTGCGGGGAGATGCTGGAGGAACTTTTAAAGGAGCAAAAGAATGAAAGACAGTGAAAAGTTTCAGATGAATGTAGAGGTAGTCTCCAAAGCTCTCCAGGAACAGGCCCAGACCAGAGAACCGGAAGAGGAAGCCCGAAAGCTTTATAAAAAGTTCAGGGAAACCAGACAGGAGCCTGTACGTCTGGCGGTGGCCCTCCGGGGATTCTTTCTTCCCCAGGCAGAGCCGGAAGAAAAGGATGCCTATGAGAAATATTTAAAAGGCAGGATCCGCCCTGCTGTGGAGGCGCTTATTGAGGAGGACGGAGTGGAAAAGCTGGAAAAACTGGAAGATCTTGGATGGCTGGAAGAAAAAAATATTGATAATTTTATCCGGATCGCCAGACAGAAGGGAAAAAATGCCTCTCTGGTATGGCTTCTTCATCTGAAGAAAGAAAAAAACGGATTTAAAGACAGGGATTTTTCCCTTTGAAAGCAGGTGAGGCACATGGACAGGGAAACTCAAAAACGCCGGGAAAATCTGGGAATCCGGATCCTGCAGAACTGCCGGAACGAGCTGTATTCCTATTTCCCTTATCTGGACGGGGCTTTTGCCGGGCTGAGATATTGTCCTGAGGAAAAAGCCGGAACCATAGGAACAGACGGGGAATTTCTTTATTTTTCGCCCTCTTATCTGATCCGGGCATATGGAGAAAATCCCCGGAGCATCCTGAGGGGATATCTCCATATCCTTCTTCACTGCCTGTATCTCCATCCTTTTTACGGAGAGATTTTTCCAGGAGGAGAAAAGGGAGACCGGGTACTGTGGAATCTGGCCTGCGATATGTGGGTGGAAGAGATCATAGAAAGAGAGCAGATACCGGGACTTTCTCCCGGAAGGGAGCCTGTACGGGAGCAGTGTTTCTGGCTCATGCGGGGACAGAAGCTTTCAGCGGAGAAACTTTATTATATGCTGGCAGGGGGGAGGTTTCCCTATACTTTCAAGGAGCTTTGCCAGGCTTTTTCCTTTGACGATCCCAGATTCTGGGAAAAGGGAAAAAGAGAGAAGAGAGGGGCAGGGACCCGGAAAAAATGGGAGGAGCTCCGTTCCCTGACAGGACAGAAAAAACAGCAGAAAAAGAAACGGGCAGGCACTCAGAAAGGATCCGGGGAAGAAGAAATGGAAGCACGTCCCCAGGGAAAGTTTGATTATCGAAAATTTCTGAAACGCTTTGCAGTGCCCAGAGAAGAGGTAGAGCTGGATACGGAAAGTTTTGACTATATTTTCTATAACCTGGGTATGGAGCGTTATGGAAATACACCTCTCATTGAGCCTTTGGAATACAAAGAAGTCAACCGCCTGGAAGAGCTGGTCATTGCCATTGATACCTCCAGCTCCTGTTCTGAAGAAACAGTCCGGGGATTTCTGGGAGAAACTTACCGGATACTGGAGGAGAAGGAAAATTTTTTCCGAAAGATGAAGGTATATCTGATCCAGTGTGACAGCTGTATCCAGGATGTGAAAGTGATCCATTCTGAGGAAGAGTGGAAGGCTTACAGTAAAAATATTAAAATCCGGGGCAGAGGGGGTACGGACTTCCGACCGGTGTTCCACTACATCAGCCGGCAGCAGGAAAAGAAGGAAATCAGGAATCTGAAGGCTCTGATCTATTTTACAGATGGAGACGGCATTTATCCCCAGAGCAGGCCGGAATATGAGACAGCTTTTGTATTTCTGGAGAAAAATGCCAGGATGGACAGGGTGCCGGACTGGGCCTATAAACTGCTGGTACCGGCAAAGACAGGAAAACAAGAGGAAGAATTATGAATATAAAAGAGGCAAAAACAGAGATTATCAATACGATTCGCGCATATAACAAAAAGGATGACCAGGGATGTTATACCTTCCCACTGGTAAGACAGAGACCCATTCTCCTTATGGGGCCTCCGGGAATCGGGAAAACGGCTATTATGGAGCAGGCGGCTGCAGAATGCGGTGTAGGGCTGGTGGCCTATACCATCACCCATCATACCCGGCAGAGCGCCATCGGCCTTCCTCATATTGAAGCAAGGGTATATCAGGGAAAAGAGGTCAGTGTGACGGAATATACTCTGAGTGAGATCATAGCGTCGGTATACCAGTGTATGGAAGAAACGGGGAAAAAAGAGGGGATCCTTTTTATCGATGAGATCAACTGTGTGTCAGAAACGCTGGCTCCCACTATGCTCCAGTTTCTTCAGAATAAAACTTTCGGAAGCCATAAGGTGCCCCGGGGCTGGGTGATCGTGGCTGCGGGAAATCCCCCTCAGTATAATAAGTCCGTGCGGGAGTTTGATATTGTGACTCTGGACCGGGTGCGAAAAATCGATGTGGAGGCGGACTGCGATGTGTGGATGGAATATGCCTGCCGTCAGGAAGTCCACGAAGCAGTGCTGTCTTACCTGAGGATAAAGAAGGAAAACTTTTATACTGTAGAAAATACAGTAGACGGAAAATTTTTCGTCACTGCCAGAGGCTGGGAAGATCTGTCGGAAATTCTGAAAAGCTATGAGGAATTTCAGATCCCGGTGACAGAATCCCTGGTGAGCCAGTATCTGCAGAAAGAAGAGACAGCCAGAGATTTTGCCGCTTACTACCAGCTGTACCGGAAATACGGCACAGACTATGGGATCTCAGAGATGCTGGAAGGAAGGCTTTCCGATGAGGAATATCGGGAAAAAGGGGATATGGCAGGGAAAGGCGGTTTTGAAGAGCGTTTTACAGTGGTGAATCTGCTTCTGGGAGCTCTCCATACAGAGTTTGCCGGTTTTGCTAAAAAAGAAGAAAACCTTACAGCCCTTCATGAAGCGCTGGGATATCTGAAGAGTTATATCCGGGATCATAAAGAGACAGAGGATATCAAAGCTTTTATCCGTGATCGGAAAAACAGTCTGGAAATAAAAACAGAGGCCGGGTTGATGAGGGAAACAGAGATCCGAAAAGAAAACTGGGTGATCGGAAAGCTGGAAGAGTATTATCTGAACCTGAAAAAGGAACATGTGCAGAGCGGGACAGAAGGCTTTGAAAAAATAAAGATCTATTTCGCAGGAGAAACAGAGAAAAGAGGCCGGGAGATAGAAGAGATCCTGAAGCGGACAGAGAGAGGATTTTCTTTTGTGGAAGCGGCCTTTGGGGACAGCCAGGAAATGGTGCTTTTTGTATCCGGGCTGACCCAGGATGATAAGGCCATAGATTTTCTCAGTGTACACGAAAGTCCACTGTATCTGAAGTGGAGCGAGAAACTCTTGTATAGGAAGGAGGAGGAAAAACTGCTGGAAGAGTGCAGGGAGGAAGAGAGTATGCTGGAGTCATAAAAAAACAAGTAGATTGACAAGCGTACAAGCACTATAATATTAAGTAGTGAGTCTTGACCAGACATAAAAGGAAAAACAGGAGGTATTTACATGAGCGCAGAAGAAAACAAAAAAATAATCGAGGAAGGCAGAGCTGTACTGGGGATCGAGCTGGGGTCTACCAGGATCAAGGCTGTTCTGGTAAATGAGGAAAATCAGCCTATTGCGTCAGGAAGTCATGAGTGGGAGAACCAGTATGTAAACAACATCTGGACCTACAGCGAGGAGGCTATCTGGACAGGCATCCAGGACAGCTACCAGGATATGGCAAGGGATGTAAAGGAAAAGTACGGAGCAGAGATCACAAAACTGGGAGCTGTGGGATTCAGCGCTATGATGCACGGCTATATGCCTTTTGATAAGGACGGAAAGCTGCTGGTGCCTTTCCGTACATGGAGAAATACGATGACAGAAAAAGCCAGCGAGGAGCTGACAGAGCTGTTTGCCTACCATATTCCTCAGAGGTGGAGCATTGCCCATCTGTATCAGGCTATGCTGAACAAAGAAGAACATGTAAAGGACATCGCCTTTATGACTACTCTGGAGGGGTATGTGCACTGGAAACTGACAGGAGAGAAGGTATTGGGAGTAGGAGAAGCTTCCGGAATGTTTCCTGTAGATATGAATCTTAAGAATTATGATCAGAAGAGAATGGAACAGTTTGAAAATCTGGCCGCTCCTTACGGATATTCCTGGAAGCTTCATGAGATCCTTCCAAAGGTGCTCCTGGCAGGAGAAGAAGCAGGGCGCCTTACAGAGGAAGGGGCAAAGCTTTTGGACGTAACAGGAAAACTGGAAGCAGGAGTTCCTTTCTGTCCTCCGGAGGGAGACGCAGGAACAGGAATGGTGGCTACCAACAGTGTCGCCCAGAGAACAGGAAATGTATCTGCAGGAACTTCTGTGTTCTCCATGGTCGTTCTGGAAAAAGAACTGTCTAAAGTATATCCGGAGATCGACCTGGTAACCACGCCTACAGGAAATCTGGTTGCTATGGTCCACTGTAATAACTGTACTTCAGACTTAAACGCCTGGGTAGGGATTTTTAAAGAGTTTGCAGAGGCTATGGGAATAAAGACAGATATGAACCAGCTTTTCGGAACCCTTTACAGAAAGGCTATGGAGGGAGACGCGGACTGCGGCGGACTGCTGGCCTACAATTATTTCTCAGGAGAACATATCACTGGATTTGAAGAGGGACGCCCTCTCTTTGTCCGCACTCCGGAGAGCAGATTTAATCTGGCGAATTTTATGAGAGTCAACCTTTTTACCTCCCTTGGAGCGTTAAAGACAGGCATGGACATCCTTTTGAAAGAAGAGGGAGTCAAGCTGGATAAGATCCTGGGCCACGGAGGCCTTTTCAAAACTAAGGGAGTGGGACAGAATATCCTGGCTGCTGCCATCGACACTCCAGTAACGGTTATGGGGACCGCAGGAGAAGGGGGCGCCTGGGGAATCGCAGTTCTGGCGTCTTACCTTATCCATAAGGAAGAAGGCGAGACTCTGGAAGAATATCTGGATAACAAGGTCTTTGCAGGACAGGAAGGAATAGAAGTTCAGCCGGATGAGAAAGATGTAAAAGGATTTGATGAATTTATGGTGAGATATAAAGAAGGACTGGCCATAGAAAGAGCGGCTGTGGATCATTTGAAGGGATGATAGAAGGAAGAAAATGAGGACAGAAAAGATCATCTTAAACGAAGAGAGAAATGTAACCCTTACCGCTTATCTTCAGGAGACAGGGGGAAGATTTGACTATATTTCGGCCCGCCCGGGTATGCTGATCATTCCCGGAGGAGGCTATCAGTACTGTTCTGAACGGGAGGCGGATCCTCCGGCTATGGCTTTTCTGAAAGCTGGTTTTCAAGTGTTTATCCTTAACTATTCCATAGGGAAAGACGCCAGGTGGCCCAATCCTCTGGAGGATTATGAAAAGGCGATGGAGCTGATCCGGGACAGGGCCGAGGAATGGAAGGTATATAAAGACAAGGTTGCAGTGCTGGGCTTTTCCGCAGGAGGCCATCTGGCGGCCTGTGCGGCCACTATGGCAAAGAACCGACCTGCGGCAGCGGTTCTGGGGTATGCGGTGACAGAAAAAGAAACTGTGGAAAAATGTGAAAAGACAGCGCCGGACGCAGTGTCGGCTGTGGACAGGCGCACCTGCCCCTGCTTTGTCTTTGCTACCAGGGATGACAGCGTGGTTCCTGTACAGAATTCTCTGTCTTTTGTCACTGCTCTGGCGAAAAACGGGGTATCTTTTGAAAGCCATATCTATGCCTACGGGCCTCATGGCTTCTCTACAGGAGATACTTCTGTGCAGTATAAGGACTCTCATCTGTGCAGCCGGGTTCCGCGATGGACAGAGGACTGCATTGGATGGCTGAAAGATATTCTGGGAGATTTCGGGGAAAAAACAATGACAGATCCCGCCTGCCCCAGACATGTGACAGGAGATTACGAGGATTATCTTTCTCTGGAATGTACTCTGGGCTATCTGCGGCGGTATGAAAAAGCGGCGGATGTTATGGGACCTTTCCTGGACTGGCTTACTTGTCACCGGCAGCAGGTGGCAGACAGCATAGGGCCTGCAGCGGGAGAGATCACCAGAAGAGAAGGGATGGAAGGTTTCTTCCTTATGGCAGACAACCGGACTCTCCGGGAAGTCCTGAGCAATACAGAGTTTTCCCGGGAAGAACAGGCAAAGCTGCAAGAGGCTTTGGAAAAAATAGAAAATCAGAACTAAGATCTCCAGGAGACATTTATCTCTATGGATCAGCTTTGGGACTTCCGGTATCTGCCGGGAGTCCTTCCTGTATATTCCCGGAAAATCTTGATAAAGTGGCTTTCGCTGGAAAAGCACAGGGCGGCGCTGATCTCTGAAAGGGGATAATCTGTATACAGGAGCATGGAACAGGCTGTCTCCAGCCGCTCTTTCTGTACATAAGCCATAGGACTCATCCCGGTTTCTTCTTTGAAAAGATGGGAAAATCTTCCTCTGCTCATCCCCGAGGCCTGGGCTAACTGGGGAAGAGAGATCTTTTCCTGAAGATGGCTGTGGATATAGTGGATGGATTTGCGGACTGCTTTGGAATAGGGCGGAGACTCCTTTTTGTGCTTGACTGCGCTGACAAAATCCCGGAGAGCCCGTTCTCTTAAGGTCTGGATCTGAGAAGGAGAAGTACACTCTTCCGAGGTCTGGATGTAACTGTCGCTCATGGCGTAGGCCAGATCTTCGGCCACACCGCCGTCCATGGCTGCCCTGGTGATCTGGGTGATATAGGAAATAAAGATGATCTGGGCCTGGCGGAGGGGACTGGAGCTGAGTCTGCCTGCCTGACCGGTCTTCTCCAGATTTTCCATGCATTTTCTGGCCAGATCCATATCTCCTATGCGGACTGCTTCCAGCATATCTTTTTCATATCGGTATGGGGTATGGGGGACAAAGGATTCCCTGGAAGCCAGAAGAATCTGCCGTGTCTTTTTATCTAAAAAATCAAAATTGTCCTTCTCAAAAATCGTCATAAATCGGCCTCCTTTCTACCTTTCATTATATCGGAAAAATGTCAGCGTGAAAATGATAAAAACAGCATAAATATGATATTTTTTCCGGATGAATTGTGATAGGTTAATCCTATAAAAGTTGTAAAGGAGCGAAAAAATGAAACGTGATGTAAAAAAGATAATCAGTGAAATGACTCTGGAAGAAAAAGCCGGCATGTGCTCCGGAAAGGACTTCTGGCATTTAAAAGGAGCAGAGAGGCTGGGAATCCCTGCGGTGATGGTCAGCGACGGACCTCACGGACTGCGGAAACAGGCTGAAGAGGCGGATCATCTGGGCCTGAACGAGAGTATCAAGGCTGTATGCTTCCCTACTGCCTGCGCTACCGCCTGCTCATTTGACAGGGATCTGCTGGAAGAAATGGGGGAAAGGATCGGAGATGAGTGTCAGGCAGAGAATCTGTCTGTGATCCTGGGACCTGCAGTGAACATCAAACGTTCTCCTCTCTGCGGAAGAAACTTTGAGTATTTTTCAGAGGATCCTTATCTGGCTTCCCAGATGGCTGCAGCCCATATCAAAGGTGTGCAGTCTAAAAATGTAGGAACCTCTATTAAGCATTTTGCCGCAAACAACCAGGAGCACAGAAGAATGTCCTGTTCCTCGGAGATTGACGAAAGGACGTTAAGGGAAATCTATCTGGCAGCATTTGAAACCGCTATAAAAGAAGCAAAGCCGGATACAGTGATGTGTTCTTATAACCGGATCAACGGAGAGTTCGCATCTGAAAATCATTGGCTGCTCACAGAAGTCCTGAGAGATGAGTGGGGATTTGAAGGCTATGTAATGTCTGACTGGGGAGCAGTCAACGACCGCGTGAAGGGCTTAAAAGCCGGACTGGAACTGGAAATGCCGGGAAGCGGCGGAAACACAGATAAAGAAATCGTAGAAGCAGTAAAGAACGGAGAACTTGAGGAATCTGTGCTGGACAGAGCGGTAGAACGGATCCTGAATATTGTTTTTAAATTTACAGATAACCGTCAGGAAGGAAAATTCGACCTGGAGGAAGACCACAAACTGGCTGCTAAAATTGCAGGGGAATCTATGGTGCTGCTGAAAAATGAAGGAGTCCTTCCTATTCCGGTTCAGGGTAAGAAGATCGCCTTTATCGGAAAATTTGCAGAAACCCCAAGGTTCCAGGGAGGCGGAAGCTCCCACATCAATTCTTTTAAGATTACCAGCGCTTTGGAAGCGGTGAAGGATGTGGCGCAGGTGACTTACGCTCAGGGATACGACGTGAAAGAAGATGTGATAGACCAGGTTATGCTGGATCAGGCGGTAGAGGTAGCAAAGGAAGCTGATGTGGCGGTGATTTTTGCAGGCCTTCCCGATGCTTTTGAGTCTGAAGGATACGACAGAAGTCATATGAGGATGCCGGACTGCCAGAATACTCTGATCTCTGAGATCGCAAAGGTTCAGGAAAATGTAGTAGTGGTTCTCCATAACGGATCACCGGTGGAAATGCCCTGGGCAGACCAGGTAAAGGGAATCCTGGAAGCATATCTTGGCGGACAGGCCGTAGGGCAGGCAGAAGTGGATATCCTGTTTGGAAAAGTAAATCCAAGCGGAAAACTGGCTGAGACCATTCCTTATAAACTTTCAGATAACCCGTCTTATCTGAATTTCCCGGGGGACGGACAGAAGGTAGAATATAAAGAAGGAGTCTTTGTGGGATACCGCTATTATGACACCAAGGAGATGCCGGTGCGCTATCCATTTGGATATGGACTGAGCTATACTACTTTTGAATATAAAGATCTTCAGCTTTCCGCTGACAAGATCAAAGATACGGATAAATTGAAAGTAAGACTGAAAGTGAAAAACACAGGAAACAGAGCGGGAAAAGAAATCGTACAGCTCTATGTGGCAGACAAGACCGGAGCTGCCAGCCGTCCTGTGAAGGAACTGAGAAATTTTGTAAAGGTAGAGCTTCAGCCTCAGGAAGAGAAAACCGTGGAAATGGAACTGGATAAGAGAAGCTTTGCCTGGTATAACACAGAGATCCATGACTGGTACGCCGCTTCCGGTGAATACGAGATCCTGGCGGCTGCTTCTTCCAGAGATATCCGGTTAAAGAAAACCGTCTATGTAGAAAGCACCAGAGAGCTGCCTATGCATATCCATATGAATACCACTATCGGAGAACTCCTGGAAAATCCAAAGACAAAAGCTGTGATCGAAGGCATGACAGACAGTCTCATCCAGCATATGGGAGGTTCCTCTGAGGAAGAAAACAGCGCGGCTTCAGAAGCTATCACAAAAGAAATGTCGCTGAAAATGATGGAGAACTCGCCTCTTCGTTCTCTGAGAAGTTTTATGGGGATGCGTACGGAGGAAATCCAGGAACTTATCCAGAAACTGCAGAACGCGGCAGATCATCAGTAAAGAGGAAAAAAAGTGAGCCTGTGCCGGAAGGCACTTTGGCTGCTCAGTCTGCGCCGCTTTAAGACTTCGGTCTCAAAGCGGCGCCTCTTTTTTACTGTCTTCCTATGTCGTATACGCTGCGAAGTTTCAGGCCTTCTGGGGTGCCTCTCAGGATGCGGATTCTTTTTTCGCCGCCGTTCATATCAAAGTAGTTATCTTCCAGGACCAGATCTTCTTTTTCGTTGAGGATTTCCACGCTTTTTGCGTAGGCAGAAGCTTTTACTATCAGTTCGTTTCCCTCTGCTGTAATCTGAAGCTGCGGATCTTTATAGCGGAAGTACTTGGGATAAGAAAAGATCACAGTGCCTGAAGAAAGAATTTTGTCCTTCTCCTCAATCTGGAAGCTTACATATTGTTCAAACAGATCTGCCTGGGGAAGAAACACTTTGTCAAGCCAGCAGGAAGACAGAGGAGGTACAGAGATCGGCTTTTTCTCTTCTCTGACCACTGTGGCATCGGCGTTCCTTAAAGCCCAGGTCAGGATTAGATGTTTTTCTTCTTTTGTTTCATTGGCTACGTTCAGACGGATGGATTTTTCAAATGAAAAATGCTGGCGGTTCATATCTGCGGCCGCGGTCATCCAGCTTTGCTCCTCGCAGGAGATCATAACAGGAGCAAAGAAACGCTTTGCATAGTAGTGGAGCGCTTTCCATCTGCCGTAATAGTCAATAGAAGACCAGGAGGTAACGGGCCAGCAGTCATTGAGCTGCCAATATACGGCTCCCATACATCTCCCCCGGTTTCTGCGGAAGTGTTCCACCCCGTAACGGATGGCGTCGGCCTGAAGAAGCTGGGAAGCATATACCAGGGAAGAAAAGTCGTAAGGGTATTTGTAGGTCTGCTGGAGGTAATTCATGATCTTTCCGTTTGCTGCGTTATTTCTCTGATGTTTCTCCATTACATAGGAGAAAATATTCCAGTCCTGAGGGTCGTCGCTGATCCCTTCCTCTACAGTTTTTACAGAAGGGAAGGACTGGAAACCAAATTCGGAAAGATAGCGGAAGCCATATTTCCGATACTCAGAGAAGGGCTTGTTCCCATGCCATACCTGCCAGAAATGTACGTCCCCCCGGTTTGGATCCTGAGGATCATCAAAAGAGCCTCCGGAGGATGGGCTGGATGGCCAGTAGAAGGTTTCCGGATCATATTTCTTCAGAACCTGGGGAATGATCCGTTCATACATAAAAAGATAATCCCGGACTTCAGAAGGTTTGGAGACCCACTCCCCTTCTTTTACAAAGGATTCCATCTCATTGTTTCCGCACCATAGCCCAAGGCTGGCGTGATGACGGATCCGTTTGATATTATCTGCAAATTCATGAACAATATTATCCTCAAATTCCGGAGTCAGCTCATAGACTGAGCAGGCGAACATAAAATCCTCCCAGACAACCAGACCCAACTGGTCACAGAGATCAAAGAACTCATCATCGGGATAGTAGCCTCCGCCCCAGACACGAATAGTATTGAAATTGGCCAGTTTCGCGTCCGCCAGAAGCTGTTTCCGTTTTTTAGAGGAAATCCTTCCCAGAAGATGCTCTTCAGGTATATAGTCTCCGCCCATAGCGAAGTATTTGACACCGTTTACCATATGGGCAAAGGAAAAGCCCCAGGAATCTTTTTCCACGCACATGGTCAAAGTGCGCAGACCGATTTTTCTGCGCCAGGTGTCCAGAATCTTTCCTTTATAGAGAAGATCTACAGAGATCTGATACAGAGGCTGGGAACCCAGACCATTGGGCCACCAAAGCTGAGGGTCTGGGATCTGTATAGATTCCGGAGCGTTTTCCAGGGTAAAAGAACTGCCGTCAGGCGCCGTGACAGTTACCTGATAAGTATAGGAAGGATCCTTTTCCAGAGCCTGGAGTTCCTCAAGAGACCGTTCTGTGCTCCATTCCCCGGCGCTGTTCAGAGAAAGGGCGAGATGAAGGGTTACTTTACTTTCTTCATGTACCTGGCGTATATATACAGAATCGATCCTGGCTTGGGAAATACCCAGAATGGAAACGCCGCGGAAGATTCCGGCGTCCGGGAGATGAGCGCCCCAGTCCCAGCCGTACATATAGTGGGCTTTCCGGATATGGCTGAAACCTTCCCAGGCATCTTCTGTACCCCGGGTGGGGCATTGGGCAAAGGCATGGTCCGCCGCCTTTAAAGGGGAATGGAGAAGAACCTCCAGTTTGTTGGATTTTGGCTTCAGGCAGGAGCCTGGAGCAAATTCCCAGATCCGGTGCATATTAAATGTGCGTCCAAGCAGCACGCCGTTGAGATAAATGTCGGCTATGGTATCGATGCCGTCAAAGCGCAGAAGCACCTGATCCTGGCTGAAAAGTTCCGGATCTCCGTCAAAAGTGCAGCTGTAAAGAAAATCATCGTTGACTACATCTCTTACCAGATCTTCATTATCTTTCCAGTAAGGTTCAGGGATCCTGCCGTTAGCAGCCAGAACAGTGTATACACTGGTAGGCACAGAAGCATGGAAAACTTCTGAGGAATTGCTTTTTTTCAGGCTCCAGCCGGTGTTTAAGGTTTGCTTTACCATATCTTTCCTCCTGACATTAAGTATTTAAAAAAATTGTAGCAGAGGATACTGGAAAAAACAAGAAATTCAAATGTTTAAAAAACAGTTGACAAGTATTTGCAATTATGATATGTTATCAAAGGATTAGCTGCCGAAGACAGCAGGTGCCGTAAGGT
>DWUX01000254.1 GCA_019120545.1 Candidatus Blautia stercoripullorum
AAATATTCTCGATTTTGATTAATGGGACAGCTCCCCAGAAATCAGAAAAAGGAGGCATTTCCAATGCTTAATAAAAAGTCAATCGATGATATTAACGTAAAGGGAAAAAGAGTACTGGTGCGCTGTGATTTTAACGTACCTCTTCAGGATGGGAAGATCACAGATGAAAACCGTCTGGTAGCAGCACTCCCAACTATCAAAAAACTGATCGCTGACGGAGGAAAGGTGATTCTCTGCTCTCATCTTGGAAAACCCAAGGGAGAGCCAAAACCGGAATTATCTCTGGCTCCCGTTGCCAAACGTCTGACCGAACTTCTGGGACAGGAGGTAAAATTCGCTGCAGATCCTGAAGTTGTGGGACCAAACGCAAAAGCTGCTGTTGAAGCTATGAAAGACGGAGATGTGATCTTACTGGAGAACACCCGTTACCGTGCAGAAGAGACCAAGAACGGAGATGAGTTCTCCAAAGAACTGGCTTCCCTGTGTGATGTATTTGTAAATGATGCTTTCGGTACTGCCCACAGAGCTCACTGCTCCAACGTAGGCGTTACCAAATATGTGGATACCGCTGTGGTAGGATATCTGATGCAGAAAGAGATCGATTTCCTGGGAAATGCTGTAAACAATCCAAAGAGACCTTTCGTAGCCATCCTTGGCGGAGCAAAAGTTTCCAGCAAGATCTCTGTTATCAACAACCTGCTGGATAAAGTAGATACACTGATCATCGGCGGCGGTATGGCTTACACATTCTCCAAAGCTGAAGGCGGAAAAATCGGTGTCTCCCTTTGCGAAGACGACTATTTACAGTATGCTCTTGATATGAAGAAAAAAGCAGCAGAAAAAGGCGTGAAGCTTCTTCTTCCTGTAGATAACAGGATCGGCGATGCATTCTCCAATGACTGCAATATCCAGATCGTGCCTACCGGCCAGATCCCTGACGGCTGGGAAGGAATGGATATCGGACCTGAAACAGAAAAACTGTTCTGCGACGCAGTAAAAGATGCTAAGACCGTTGTATGGAACGGACCGATGGGATGCTTTGAGATGCCGAATTTCGCACATGGTACAGAAGCTGTTGCAAAAGCTCTGGCTGAATCAGACGCTACCACTATCATCGGCGGCGGTGACTCTGCAGCAGCAGTAAACATCTTAGGCTACGGCGACAAGATGACCCACATCTCCACCGGCGGCGGAGCTTCCCTGGAATTCCTGGAAGGAAAAGAACTCCCAGGCGTAGCAGCTGCAAACGATAAGTGATAAAGAACAAGAAAGAAGGTAATTCCCATGGCAAGGAAAAAAATTATTGCCGGAAACTGGAAGATGAATATGACTCCCAGCGAGGCAGTGGAATTAGTAAATACATTAAAACCATTGGTTGCAAACGATGAAGTAGACGTAGTTTTCTGCGTACCTGCCATTGATATCGTTCCTGTAGTGGAAGCTGTAAAAGGAACCAATATCCAGGTAGGCGCTGAGAATATGTATTTTGAAGAAAAAGGCGCTTACACAGGTGAGATTTCTCCTAACATGTTAGTAGACGCAGGAGTAAAATATGTGATCCTGGGCCACTCTGAAAGAAGAGAATACTTCGGAGAAACAAACGCCGATATTAATAAGAAAATGCTGAAGGCATTTGAGCATGGCTTAACTCCTATCATGTGCTGCGGCGAGACACTGGAGCAGAGAGAGCAGGGCGTGACCATGGACTTCATCCGCCAGCAGGTAAAGGTCGGATTCCAGGGAATCACAGCAGATCAGGCAAAAGAAGCTGTCATCGCTTACGAGCCTATCTGGGCTATCGGTACAGGGAAGACCGCTACAACTGAGCAGGCTCAGGAAGTATGCAAGGCCATCCGTGAGTGCATCGCAGAAGTATATGATCAGGCTACAGCAGACGCCATCCGTATCCAGTACGGCGGATCTGTAAATGCCAAGACAGCTCCAGACTTATTTGTTCAGCCGGATATTGACGGCGGACTGGTAGGCGGCGCTGCCCTGAAACCAGATTTTGGTTCTATTGTAAATTATAATAAATAAAAGTGATTGATTGAGAGGAGGGTATCTCCTAAGTCTGGAAATGGCTTGGGAGATACCCTCTTTTATAGTCCCTCTAAATTAAAAGGGGGCGTATATTCTTCTTTAGCGCTGCTTTTCTCCTGCATAAATCCCTGGGTGAGGCCCAGTGAGATGGCCTCATCCAGAACCTTATCGTATTCGTAGGAAGTAAGCCTTCGATTGATCTCAGGATACTGGCTGCTTTTATAAAAAGGAGTATACTGGCTGAGCAGGCTTAGGAGAAAGCTGCCCTCAGGAAGATTCCCCTTCATCCATCTAAGAAGAGCAGAGGAATCTTTTCTGCAGCCAGGGAGTACCATATGCCGGATGATCACCCCTTTGGTCATCATACCTTCCTGGTCAAACACAGGTTTTCCTGTCTGGGCGATCATAGCGGATATTGCCTGGGAAGCCATCTGGAAATAGTTGTCAGCATTGGAATACCGGGCTGAGATCCGGGGATCATAATATTTCAGATCCGGCAGGTAAATATCTACATAGCCTTTTAGAAGTTCAATGATTTCCGGTTTTTCATAGCCTCCGCTGTTGTACACTACCGGAATATGCAGCTTTGGTCTGGCCAGATCCAGGGCAGAGAGCACGCCTGGGAGGAAATGGGAGGCAGTGACCAGATTGATATTATGGGCGCCCTGGTCCTGGAGGGAAAGGAAAATTTCCGCCAGTCTTTCCGGGGATACAGTTTTTCCTATATGATTCTGGCTGATCTGATAGTTCTGGCAGAAACAGCATTTCAGGCTGCACCCGGAAAAGAACACAGTGCCGCTTCCTCTCCTGCCGCTTATGCAGGGCTCCTCCCAAAAATGAAGAGCTGCCCTTGCACAGCGGATTTTTGTTTTTTCGCCGCAGAATCCTGGAGATCTGCGGCGGTCTGTACCGCAGTTTCTGGGACAAAGGCGGCAACGGGTCATATCAAGTAAGGACTGATCCTGTGTCATATGTAATCTCCTTAAAAAAATGAATATTTCTTCTGCTATGATAGTAGAAAAATTAGTGAAATTCAACAGAAAGGAAGAAAAGCCTTTCTTTTTTTATTTAATTGGAGTAGAATGGGCGTGTAAAAATTGTATTTATAATTAGAATGAGGAAGTTTACATAGAAATGAAAAACAGCAAAAGAGAGAAACTGAATATGCTAAAAAGCGAAAATGAACAGCAGAAAAACAGATCCGGGAAAAAGAGGGAAAAGAAAAAATCCAGGAAAGTCCTGGGTATCGGGCTTGCAGGAGGAGCAGCGCTGCTTCTGGCAGGCTATGCAGCCGTAGGATTTTATTATCAGGACAAGTTCTATCCCGGAACGACAATAAACGGGGTGGACTGCGGAGGAAAAGATGCGGCTTATGCAGAAGATTTTTTGAAGAAAAGCGCAGAGACTTATACATTGACGATCCAGGAGAGAGAAGATAAAACAGAGACTATCGAAGGTTCTGCTATCCAGCTGACTTATCAGGACGATAATGGAGCAGAGCAGCTGATGAAAGAGAAACAGAATTCCTGGCTTTGGCCGGCGCAGATATTCGGCAGCAAAGATTATACGGTCAGCGCAGAGAGCTCTTATAATGAAGAAAGTCTGGAACAGGCGGTCAGCCAGCTGTCCTGTATGCAGGATGGAAATATGATCCCTGTCCAGGATGCAAAAGTGGAGGATACCGGAACTTCCTATCAGATCGTGCCGGAAGTGGAAGGAACCACCCTGGATAAGGAAAAGACTCTGGCGGCAGTGAAAAATGCGGTAGATCAGAGAGAATCTCAACTGTCTTTGGAGGACGCGGACTGTTATGTGAAGCCTTCTGTGTATCAGGATGATGAAATTCTGAAAAAGGAGGTTGAGCAGCTTACTAAATTTACAAATCTCCAGGTCAGTCTGGATTTTGGAACTGGCACAGAGACTGTGACAAGGGATCAGCTGAAATCCTGGCTGAAGAAAGGGGATGACGGAAATTATTATTTTGATACAGACACTGTAAAACAGACAGTCATCGCCTGGTCAGAGAAGTATAATACTGTAGGGAAGGCCAGAGATTTTGTTACTTCAAGCGGGACTACGGTACATCTTACCCAGGGAGATTATGGATGGAGGCTGTGGCAGGACAAAACCACAGAATCCCTGGTAAATGCTTTAAATGCAGGGCAAAGCGGACCTGTAGAGCCTACCTGGCTGTATACCGGTGAAAAACACGGAGGAAATGATATTGACGGCACTTATGTGGAAATCTCCATAAGCCAGCAGAGAATGTGGTTTTATAAGAACGGGACTTTATTGGTGGATACTCCTGTGGTGACTGGAAATCCCAATAAAGGAAACGGAACTCCTTCCGGCGGTGTCTGGAGACTGAAGGATAAGGCCAGCCCCTCTACCCTGGTAGGAAGAAATCCGGATGGGAGCATTGAATACGAGACACCTGTAAATTACTGGATGCCGTTTAACGGAGGAGTAGGAATCCATGATCTGACTAGCAGGACCAGCTTTGGCGGAGATATTTATCTGTATAATGGTTCCCATGGCTGTATCAATACTCCTCTGGAAAACGCCAGGACCATTTATGAAAACATAGAGGTGAATACGCCTGTCGTGGTATATTGATATTTTTTATAAAAACTGCTATAATCCATGGAAATTGAATAAATATTCACTGATATCTGATCTGACAGAGAATAGTATGGTTTTTTTCATAAAACTGAAGATTCAATTGAATAATTATAAAAAGGAGAGAAAAAGATGAAGAAAAAAGTATTAGCGGCATTTTTGGCGTCTGTTATGGTCTTTGCTATGGCGGGATGTTCCGGAGGAAATCAGGCATCTTCAGAACCTGTAGAAGTGACTTCTATAGATGATCTGGCGGATCTGACCATTGGCGTGCAGATCGGAACCACAGGAGACTCTGCGGCTACAGATGCTGTAAATGAAGATTCTCAGGTAAACCGGTTCAACAAAGGAGCAGATGCTATCCAGGCGCTGAAAAACGGAAAAGTAGACTGTGTGGTCATTGACTCTCTTCCGGCAGAAAAGTTTGTAGAGGCAAATGATGACCTGAAGATCGTAGATGGTATTTTTGACACAGAGGAATATGCCATCTGTATGAAAAAGGGCAATACAGAGCTGAGAGATGCTTTTAATGAAGCTCTTGCAGAGCTAAGGGAGGACGGGACTCTGGAAGAGATCCAGAGCAACTACATAGGCGATGAGGCGGGAGAACATCCTTATCAGTCTCCGGAAGATGTGGACCGCTCCAAGGGAACTCTGACCATGGCCACCAATGCGGAATTTGAACCTTGGGAATATAAAGAAGGCGACGAGATCGTAGGCATTGATCCGGATATCGCCCAGGCTATCTGCGACAAGCTGGGATATGAGCTGAAAATTGAAGATATGGCTTTTGAAGCGATCCTGACTTCTGTGGATACAGGAAAGGCAGATTTTGGAGCTGCAGGTATGACTGTTAACCCGAAGAGAGAGGAAAGTGTAGACTTTACTGATACCTATGCGGAAGCCAGTCAGGTAGTTATTGTAAGAAAATAATCACTGAATACCTAAGGAGGAAATAAAGATGTGGGAAAATCTCCAACATGAGTTTCAGAGGTATTTTGTGGATAACGGCGCCTCTGAATGGTGGCTGAACGGATTAAAGACCACGATTCTGGTAACGCTTCTGGCTCTCTGCATCGGTGTGGTGCTGGGGTTTCTGGTGGCTCTGGTCCGTTCGACACATGAGCAGACAGGAAAGCTGAAGCTGTTAAATGCCATATGCATGGTTTATCTGACAGTGATCAGAGGGACTCCTTCCATGATCCAGATTCTGATCTTTTATTCTGTAGTTTTTGCCAGTATCCCTTTGAATAATATTATTATCGGAGGTATTGCTTTCGGTATCAACTCCGGTGCCTATGTGGCGGAGATCGTCCGCTCCGGGATCATGTCCATTGATAAAGGCCAGATGGAGGCAGGAAGAAGTCTGGGTCTTAGTTCCGGCCAGACCATGAAGCTGATCATTATGCCTCAGGCATTTAAAAATGTCCTTCCGGCTCTGATCAATGAGATGATCGTTCTTTTAAAGGAAACAGCGATCATTGGATACATCGGTACCGTAGATATTACAAAAGCAGCCACATTGGTACAGAGCCGTACCTACAGCGCTTTTGTGCCCCTGATCTCAGCAGCGGTCTTTTATCTGGCCCTGGTAATGCTGCTGACCTATTTCATGGGCAAGGTGGAAAGGAGGCTGCGCAGAAGTGATCATTAAAGGCGAGACATTGATAAAAGTAGAAAATCTCCAGAAACATTTTGGAGATAATAAAGTTTTGGATGGGATTAATACGGAGATACACAAAGGAGAAGTTGTGGCTATTATCGGACCTTCCGGTTCTGGAAAATCCACTTTTCTCCGCTCTCTGAACCTTCTGGAGGTTCCTACGGGAGGAAGGATACTTTTCGAAAATGTAGACATCACAGATCCCAAAGTGGATATCAACCGCCACCGTCAGAAGATCGGAATGGTATTCCAGCAGTTTAATCTGTTTCCCCATAAAACGGTAAAGGAAAATATTATGCTGGCGCCGGTGACTCTGAAGATTATGACGCCGGAGGAAGCATCCCGGAAGGCAGATGAGCTTTTGGAAAGAGTAGGACTGCCTGACAAAGCAGACGCTTATCCTGGCAGTCTTTCAGGCGGCCAGAAACAGAGGATCGCCATTGCCCGGGCCATGGCCATGAATCCGGATGTGATGCTTTTTGACGAGCCTACGTCGGCCCTGGATCCGGAAATGGTAGGGGAAGTCCTGGAGATCATGAGGGAACTGGCTCAGTCCGGCATGACCATGGTCGTGGTCACCCACGAAATGGGATTTGCCAGAGAAGTGGCCAGCAGGGTATTATTTATCAACGCAGGAAATATCCAGGAGGATGCTCCGCCTCAGGAATTCTTCGCCAGTCCGAAAAATCCAAGACTGCGGGAATTTCTCTCTAAGGTCTTATAAAATCCATTGAAAAATCCTGTATTTCTGTTAAAATAATAATCGGACATAAGGAATATAGAAATTTGAGATAAAGGAGAAATCGCCATGAGTAAAAAACCAACCGTATTAATGATTCTTGATGGATATGGCCTGAATGATAACTGTGAGGCCAATGCCGTATGCGAAGGGAAAACACCCATCATGGATCAGCTGATGTCTCAGTGCCCTTTTGTAAAAGGAAATGCCAGCGGAATGGCTGTAGGTCTTCCTGAGGGACAAATGGGAAATTCTGAAGTAGGACATCTGAACATGGGCGCAGGCCGTATTGTATATCAGGAGCTTACCAGGATCACCA
>DWUX01000255.1 GCA_019120545.1 Candidatus Blautia stercoripullorum
TGCTGAAGGAGAAGAAGAAAAAAGGGGAAGCGGTAGATGTTCTTAAAGGGAAAAATATTGCCCTGATTTTTGAGAAGAACAGTACAAGAACCCGGTGCTCCTTTGAAGTGGCGGCCAGCGACCTGGGAATGGGAAGTACTTTCCTGGATCCGAAGAGCTCTCAGATCGGCAAGAAGGAAAGCATTAAAGATACGGCCAGAGTCCTGGGAAGGATTTATGACGGCATTGAGTACAGAGGGTTCGGACAGGAGATCGTGGAAGAGCTGGCAAAATATGCGGGAGTTCCTGTGTGGAACGGACTGACCAATGAATATCATCCCACACAGATGTTGGCGGACCTTATGACAATTAAAGAACATCTGGGAAAAGTGGAAGGATTGAAGCTGGTATATCTGGGAGACGCCAGATATAATATGGGCAATTCTCTGATGATCCTCTGCGCCAAGATGGGAATGCATTTTGTGGCCTGCGCTCCTAAGAAATATTTCCCAAATAAAGAGCTGGTACAGCAGTGCAAGGGTTATGCCAAGGAATCAGGAGGGACCATTACTCTGACAGAAGATGTGAAAGAGGGAACAAAGGGAGCCGATGTGATCTGCACCGACGTGTGGGTATCCATGGGAGAGCCTGACGAAGTATGGGAAGAAAGGATCCGGGAGCTGTCTCCATATAAAGTTACCAAAGAAGTTATGGAGAATGCAGGAAGCCAGGCAATCTTCCTCCATTGTCTGCCATCTTTCCATGATCTGGATACGGAGATTGGAAAAGAGATGGGAGAAAAGTACGGAATTACGGAAATGGAAGTTACAGACGAGGTTTTTGAGTCTCCTCAGTCTGTGGTATTTGACGAAGCTGAAAACCGTATGCATACCATCAAAGCCGTGATGGCTGCTACTTTGGGAGCAGAATTTTAATGAACAAAGAAAAAGACGGGCAGTATTTTCCTGCCGGGCAGTTTCAGGAATGTTTGAGGACTGAAAGGATTGCCCGGCAGGTTCTGTGGAAAGAAGAAATAGATTCTACAAACAGCTGGGCCAGAGAATATGCAGGGAGCCGCTGCTGGATAGAAGAAGGAACCGATCCTGACGGAGCCCTTTTTGTAGCGGAAAAACAGACCGCGGGAAAAGGAAGGCAGGGGAGAGTATGGACCTCTCCTCCGGGAGAAAATATTTATATGACTCTTCTGCTGTGGAAACCTGAGATAAAAGCAGTGTCGGCTTCACAGCTTACTCTGATCATGGGCCTGTCTGTGGCTCAGGGAATGGAGAAGCTTACCGGGAGAAAGGCCGGCATTAAGTGGCCAAATGACGTGGTATATTCCGGAAAGAAGATCTGCGGCATCCTTACAGAGATGAGGATACAGGAGGGAAAACCGGAATATATCGTGATCGGAACCGGAATCAACGTAAATCAGAAAGAATTCCCTCCGGATCTTCAGGATAAGGCTACCTCTGTTTTTCTGGAAACAGGGGAAAAAGCAGACAGGATCCAGGGTATCGCCAGGGTTATGGAATGTTTTGAAAAAAATTACAGAAAGTTTCTCAGGACAGAAGATTTGTCTCTCATAAGAGAAGATTATGAAAGCCTGCTTTTAAATAAAGACCGGCAGGTACGGATCATAGAAAAAAAGGGCCAGTGGCAGGGAACAGCCAGAGGGATCAATGACAGAGGGGAACTTCTTGTAGAGGACAGTCATGGAAATCTGAGAGAGATCCTGTCAGGAGAAGTCTCTGTCAGAGGTCTGTACAGTTATGTATAAAACGGTCTCCGCAATAGAGAAACTTTTGGAGTAAAATAAAAAGGAATGTGAAAATGTATAAGGATAAAGTGGTTTTATGCGGCGCCAGCGCCTATGAACAGAAATATTATTTTAACCAGGATTTTTCCGCTCTGCCTCAGCAGATCAAGGACGAGCTTCAGATCATGTGTGTCATGTACACAGAGGAGATCGGAGGAATCCTTACCCTGGAATTTGACGAAGAAGGAAATCTTCAGTTCCAGGTAGAGGCGTTGGAAGCAGACGCTATGTTTGACGATATCGGCAGCGTGCTGAGGATCAAGGAGCTTCGGAAGACAAAGAAGGAGCTTTTGGAATCTCTGGAATTATATTACCGGGTGTTTTTCCTGGGGGAAGGCCTGGAGGAATAAGGTATGCTGCTGGTTATTGATGTGGGAAACACTCATATTACCCTGGGAGTTTTTGAAGAAAAGGAATTAAAGGGAACATTCCGTATGACCACAGGGTACAGCCGTACCTCTGACGAGTACGGAATTTTTATCTGCAACATGCTGGAATACAGAGGAATCAATAAAGATCTGGTGGACGCTGCGATTATCAGCTCCGTTGTGCCGGATGTTATGCATTCTCTTACCAGCGGCATCATAAAATATTTCCATATAAAGCCTTATCATGTAAAATGGGACAGCTTTACAGGGATCACAGTGAAAACGGCGAATCCCAAGGCTCTGGGAGCAGACCGGATCGTAGACGCCGCCGCGGCCTATGAGATTTACGGCGGGCCGGTGCTGATCGCGGATTTCGGCACGGCCACCACCTATGATCTGGTAAATAAAAAAGGAGAGTTTATAGCGGAGATCACTTCTCCCGGATTGGAGATCAGCGCCAGGGCGCTATGGCAGCAGGCGGCCAAGCTTCCCAAGTTTGCTATAGAAAAACCGGAATCCATACTGGCTAAAGATACCATCACCAGTATGCAGGCTGGACTGGTGTACGGCTATATCGGCCAGGTGGAATATATTGTAAAGAAAGTAAAGGAAGAGTCGGGACTGACGGATCTGAAGGTGGTGGCCACCGGAGGTCTGGGAAAGGTACTGGCCAGAGAGACAGAAACTATTGACGTTTATGATCAGCGGCTGACTCTGGAAGGTCTGCGGATCATTTATGAAAAGAACAAAGAGGCGGAGAGCAGAGATGAAGCTTAAAATCGGAAATGTAACTCTGGAAAACAATCTGGTGCTGGCGCCTATGGCTGGGGTGACGGATCTGCCTTTCCGGTTGTTGTGCAAGGAACAGGGGGCCGGACTGATCTGTACAGAGATGGTAAGCGCCAAGGCCATATATTATAAGAACAAGAATACAGAAAGTCTTATGAAGATCCACGAGAAGGAGAGACCTGTGTCTCTCCAGCTTTTTGGTTCAGAGCCGGATCTGATGGCGGAAATTGCCAGCCAGATCGAAGAAAGAAATTTTGACATTCTGGATATAAATATGGGATGCCCTGTTCCAAAGGTGGTAAACAATGGAGAAGGATCGGCCTTGATGAAAAATCCCCGGCTGGTCCATGAGATCATCTATAAGGTATCAAGAGCCATTAAAAAACCACTGACTGTAAAGATCCGGAAAGGATTTACGGAGGACACTGTCAATGCGGTGGAGATCGCTAAGATCGCCCAGGACGCAGGGGCCGCGGCCATAGCTGTCCATGGAAGGACCAGAGAACAGTATTATTCCGGACAGGCAGACTGGGATATCATACGCCAGGTAAAGGAAGCCGTTTCCATTCCGGTCATAGGAAACGGAGATGTGGATTCTCCCCAGAAGGCGGAGGCCATGGCACGGGAAACGGGCTGTGACGGCATTATGATCGGACGGGGCGTCCAGGGAAATCCCTGGCTGTTTTCCAGGATCCTTCATTATCAGGAAACCGGAGAGCTTTTGCCCCCGCCGGATAAGGAGGAGATCAAGAATATGATGCTCCGCCACGGAAGACTTCAGTTAGAGTACAAAGGAGCCTATACCGGAATCCGGGAAATGCGCAAGCACATCGCCTGGTATACCTCAGGAATGCCCCATTCTGCGGCAGTGCGGAGAAAGGTCAATGAGGTGGAAACCTGGGAGGAACTGGAAGAACTGATAAAGGAACTTTAAGGGTTCTGAATGCTTTGAAAATCAAACATTCCACTTGACATCTATTAGGGTATTATTTATAATATTATGACTGTTAAGAAGCGTTTATAAGGGCAAAAGCCCATATAGCAGAATAGAAGAAAGGGTGTACAAATAATGGAAGAAAAGAAAACACTGCTTACCTATGCCGGTCTTACAAAACTGGAAGATGAACTTCATGATCTGAAGGTAAATAAGAGAAAAGAAGTGGCAGATAAGATCAAAGAGGCCAGAGAGCAGGGCGACTTATCTGAGAATGCAGAATATGATGCCGCAAAGGATGAGCAGAGAGATATAGAGGCCAGGATCGAAGAGATTGAAAAGATCCTGAAAAACGCAGAAATTGTTGTAGAAGACGAGGTTGATCTGGACAAGGTCAGCGTTGGCTGTAAAGTAAAAGTATACGATGTAGAGTTTGATGAGGAGATGGAATTCAGACTGGTAGGTTCTACAGAGGCCAACAGCCTGGAAGGAAAGATCTCCAATGAGTCTCCAGTTGGAAAGGCTCTGATCGGAGCGAAGAAGGGGGATA
>DWUX01000256.1 GCA_019120545.1 Candidatus Blautia stercoripullorum
CCTTGTAAAATAAGGCTTTACGGGCTCTGACGCCACAGGACAAAACCACCCCAAACGAGCCAATAGGTGAGTGCTAATTTTTTTAAGATTTTTTTAGAAAGCCTGAAAAAAGCTTGATTTTACGGGCTTTCTGAGCATTTACAACTTTTTAATTTGCTTCAAAAATGACTTACTACACCATTTTTACACCATTTTTTTAAAACGTGGAATTTAACTCTGCACTGGAATTTAAAATTTCAAGTTAGCTATTGTTCTAATAAACATGTTCATCAGCTTTTAAAAACTTTTAGATTTGATTGTCGCTAATGCAGCCTTATCTTCTTTCGTCAGCCTAACTTGGGTAGTTTTTTCAGCACCTTAGGCGGTATCCCAGCACATCCTCTGTATTGCGATAGAGGTTGATGCGAAATCCATTCTCGATATCACGGAACTCCGGCTCACGCAGTCCATATTTTCTCATGGCTTCCATCAGCTTCGGAATGCCGCTGCCCCTCAATCAAATTCATATAGGAGAATGCATGCGCAAGCACGCTATTTTGTATCTTAGAATATCCCTCTTTTATTATGTCCAGCGTCATGCTGGGCACAATACCACCAGGAGAGGTGATTTCCAACCTCCCATGGTCATTTCACTACACCATTTCCGTAAAAAACCACACCATTTGACGCTCCCAGACAAAAAGTCAGAACCCGAAGAAACCTTGTAAAATAAGGCTCCACGGGCTCTGACACCACAGGACAAAACCACACGGCAAAAAAACAGTGCTTTTTTATAAATTGATATCCTCTTATTCCCGTTCAATACGAATCAAGTTGTGAAAAACATCAGCACAATCTTGAGTTTTCTTTATTATTTAATGGTCTGATTCTATCATTAATATATATGAGACCCATCCGCTCTCCACACCCTAATCCTATATTGATCATAATCGTAAACATAAGATAATAGGTATTTTAGACATTGCTCTGCTTCACAAAAACAATGATCTCTGCCCTGTTTAGTTGCCTTTCAGATAAAGCGGTGTTTTTCATCTTATCTTGGGATAAATTTCGCTCTGACCAAATACTTGTAATCACAATAATTCGACTTCTCAAACATTTCATCCAATTGTAGCTGTATATGATAATTTTTTCTCAAACACCATAATACTACTTGTTCACATTTTTATGCCTCTTGTTTTAATTTCTTGTTTAAATAATTCCTAAACTTCTCAATTACACAAGCAAATTTCCTCGATTTTATAAGCTTTTTTCAGCATTACTTGTGTAAATGCTTGTGTAAATCTTATTTTTCTTGTTTAAATTTTGATACTAAAATCCAAGAAGAAACCTGCTTATTACTTGAATCCGTAGTAATAATATTTTTTCTACGCATAGAAGAAAGTAAATTTCGTATTTTATCTTCCTTTTGTTTATCTTCCATTACTTCCGGAAGTTTATCCCAAAGTAGTGTCCTGATATCTCTTTTTTTTGCCTTCCCATATTGTTCAAGATATTTTACTATTAAATCCTTGTAATACTTATCATCAAATGCCTTATTTTTTACATACTGGGTTTTTTCGCCAATTGTCTCTGAAATAGTAGCTGAAAGAAAAATATTGGGCATTTTCCCTTCTATAACCTTTAATTTTCTCAAATGTTTTACCGCCGACTTGTCAATCTTAATTCCTTTTTGCACACAGTCGATCAAAAACACTGTTTCTAAATCAAAATCAGGATTTTTAAATAATATTTGTGAATAATTTTCATCAAGTATTTTCCCATATACACGAACCCTTACCTGCTGTTTATTAGATAAATCATAATCGGGAAGCGGAAAATACCGTTCCTTTTGAATCCGAAACACCCTTCTGATGCCAGTTGATTGAGAATCTATCATATTGAGCTTTACCATTGTCTCTGCCAACAATTGGTTTCTATAAAAAGGTGGGTTATACGCCGGATCCAAAATTGGTTCAATTTTTCCAGGTAAAAAAGAACCAGGATTAGTCAGAATTATTTTATCTTCATATTCATTTAGATATATTCTCCCTCCGTAAGTATATTCTGAATGAGCGATACAGTTGTTCAGTAATTCTCTAAGGATCCACATATCATACTGTTTTGTCTCCGTTGGAAATAAGGTAAGTTGATTTGGCATATATCTATATGTCAGGTTCCTGATCTTGCCGAAAAGTCTTTCACTTAAAGTAATATATGGGATTTTAAAAATCTCATAATCACTTACCTCATTTCTGGAATCAAATACTCTCCATGAAGCTTCAGGAACAGTTTTAAACAGATAATCATAATCTTCATTCCCTAGAAGTAACATCGCAGCATTAGTAATTTTACCGTTAATTATTAATTTCAACTTTGTTAAAAACTGCTCATCTGTCATCCTATCGACTTCTTCACTTATATAGGATTTATTCATTTTCTTCTTATAATTCTCTCTAGCAAGAAGAATGGCTTGTTTATTTAAATGTTCAAGTTTTGCTTTAGGAATCGTCTGCTTAGACCAGTCCTTTTTTTCCTGTCCACGGATTCGGTCTATTTCTTCAACCGACAAGGCGCCTAATGATTCCCCATTTCGTCCATAAAAGTGATCGTACCATCCAGTCGGCGTGGCTGTAGTAGCTGCAGGAATTTGAAATAATATAACCCGTTTCTTCTCCCCCTTGACAATCGGAAAAACTTCATATATTTCAATAAAAGAAATTCCTCCAGTAGTTCCTATTGATATTTCCTGTTTTAAAGCATCTAACCCCTTACTGATCCTGTATTCCGATCCAACAATTGCCTTATCCTTATTTCTTACTCCGAACACCAGCCAACCATGCTGCAAACTTTTAAGATTGGCTTCATTACTAATTGCCGAAAAATACTGTCCGATTTTATTTTTATCATAATCTTTTCCTGCTTCTTTAAACTCTACCACTTCTGTTTCCCAATTCTTTATAAGTCTATCAAGAACTGTACAAAGTTCAGAATTACTAGGTTTGCTTTCCAGCCACAAATCCATCTTTACATCTCCCCTTCTATGATTACTAACTCTTTATCTTTTTCCCTCAATAGCAATACTTTATAATTCACTTATCTTTTCTGTATCTCATAAAGAAATCACCTGCAAAGCATAATCCTACATTTAATTTTATCAGAACTACTGTCTTACGCCAACAAATATTTCTATTTCAAGTCAGCTTCAATTCAACTTTAATTTTTCAGGATTTCTTTCTCTCGCACTACACCATTTACTACACCATTTTCTTTAAAATTGATGATTTTTGACACTCCCAGACAAAAAGACAGAGCCCGCAGAAACCTTGTAAAATAAGGCTCCACGGACTCTGACGACACAGGACAAAACCACCCGCCACACGGCAAGAGGTGAGTACTAATTTTTTCATGTTTGTAGGGCCCCATTAAATGAAATACTTATTTCTACCTTTTTATCTTACGAAAGAGTCTTATACAATCATAGCCAGCCAATATTCTTATATTTTTCCGAATTTCAGGTGGATTTTTTTCTTATAGATAAGTAAAAATAATGCCGCCAATGTTACCACTTACTTACCGATCCGCTTTACTTATTCCGTAAATATGTTTGATTTATAGCTTGGCCTGTTTTTCCACACCTAGTTAGCTGTAGCTCCCATTTATCCAGCAGCTTCTCCCCCTTACCAGCTGCATCTTCCGCAGTTCGTACATGGGATACAGCTTTTCTTTTTGATTTTCGCTTCCCAGGGCAGGATTTCCACCAAAGACGCTTCTGATCTATGGATTGTCCACTGCTGATTTCGCACCTGAAAACAGATTTCCTCTCCGTCAATTCTGATCTGTACCGGATCAATATGGATTTTTTCCGGATGCATGCAGCTTTGATAAAGAACAGGTGAAATTTCCATTTTTCCGTTTCTGATCCGGAACGTATGAGAAGCAGTGATAATTAAAAGTTTTCCGTCTTTTTCTTCTCTGATTTCCGGCGGCGGCACACAAGGATAGGGATACTCCATATCTACTTTAATCATTCCAAGCTCTGTCTGCCTTTCCACTGCTTTTCTTCCGGTTCCCGTCTTTTCGCCATCTGATAAATTATCTTTACCTTTCATTGTCAGGATTTCCTTTCAGCTTTTCATTTCTTTTTCCTATTATATCTTATTCCTATAGGGTAAACCACTAATTTTCTCTGTATATAAGATAACCTTAAAATGAATAATTAAATTTAAAGTAAAAAAGGGAACTGCCCCATTAAACATGTATCAGAAATATTTCCGATTTTGCTTAATGTGGCAGCTCCGCTCTTTATTTTATACTTATTCGGGAAGGATTATCACTCAATAGCGATTGTCTTTTTCTCCTCCACAGCTTTTGCGTCCTTTTTAGGAATGCTGATCCTCAGGATGCCATCTTCATATTTTGCCTTCACATCCTCCTGGGTGATGCCGTCTCCTACATAAAAGCTTCTCTGCATAGCTCCGGCGTAACGTTCTTTCCGGATATATTTACCTTTCTTATCTTCCTCGTCTTTATCCAGACCCTTAGAGGCTGAAATCGTCAGATATCCATTTTCCAGACCGATATGAATCTCATCTTTCTTAAATCCCGGAAGATCCACATCCAGTTCATATCCTTTATCATGTTCCCGAACATCTGTCTTCATCATGTTCTTAGCATTCTTACCATACAATGGATTCCTTTTTCCCCAGAAAGCTTTATCAAAATCATCCATCCAATCATCAAATAAGTTTTCTCCAAAAATACTAGGCATTAACATAAGTCATATCTCCTTTCAACAGACATATAAAATATATATCAGCACTTCGGAAAACCTCAGTGTAGTTTTCTAAACTCCGGAAGCTCTCTTTTTTATCTCTCTTTCTTTGTTCTAGTTGTAATATAACACATATTATTAGCACTGTCAACCCCTGAGTGCTAATTTTTTTAATCCGGTTAATTGAAAAAGTTATTTCTGATTTTCTTCCTTTTGGCTTCGCTATAAATCAGGGGTGGATTTTACCTTTTCAATTGCGTCGGAAATCCCGGACAAGCTCATCTCTCCTGTCTTGAAACAGGGACAGCCTCTGTCCTATATTTCTCTTACCCACAAAGAGGAGATCAACTGTTCCCAACGGACTTTTTACAACTATATCAACTGAGCCAGAAATCCCAGGCTGTCGTATGGGACGTACATATCTTGACTTTGAGCAGTACATAGCCGCCCATCTGGATTGTTCTATTGTAGAATTGGACGTTGTGGAGGGGGCTGGCGGCAAAAGCTCCCTTGTCCTCCTTACTCTTTTCTATCACAGTTGTTCCTTTATATCCCCTATTCTCATAAAGAGCGGATACAAAGCTTCTATAGTACGGCAAGAGCCAGTCTAAACGGCTGCACACCGTTTGAACTGGCTCTTCTCCTATGTGATAGTTATTTTGTTTATTATACTATAATGGTTTTCTTTTGAAAACAGGTGAATTGTAAACTTGCGGAATGGAAACAGCCTTCAACGTAAGATGTTTTCGGACGGAAAGTCCACACAGATGTAGATGGCTGCTGCCATTCTGATGCCTGTATTTTAATCTTTAAACCCTTTCCTCTTTGCCGCCTCATCAATCAGCTTCTTTGCCTCATCAAAAGCTGCCGGCAAGTATGCTTCTGTCCATTCTTTTCCCTCTTTTTCCCATTTTTTAATTTCGTCCCATCTGGTCAGCGCTTTTCCTGATTCGGAAACTACTGCATCGCCGAATACATGGGGATGCCGCCGCACCATTTTATCAATGATCCCCTGGATCACATCATCCATGGTAAAGTATCCTTCTTCTTCTGCTATCCTGGCATGCATTACTACCTGCAGGAGCAGATCTCCCAGTTCTTCTTTCAGATTATCCGGATTTCCTGTCTCTTCCAGTATATTGATCCCGCAGATCACCTCCGCGGCTTCTTCTATGCATGGCTTTTTAAGGCTGGAATGTGTCTGCTCTCTGTCCCAGGGGCAGCCCTCCGGAGAGCGGAGTTTTTCCACAATGTTTTCAAATTCTTCAAACTTTGTCATATTCTTTATCTCCTTTATCTTATAGACAACAGGCCGGGCAGCCATGTCTGCATATATATAATGGCCTCCGGTCTGCTGTTTCTTCCATTATTCTTTTTTATTTTACTTTCTTCCACCTGTGGGTGATCATAGGGATCTGGAAAGCCAGCATAGCTACCCAGCCGAAGAAATTCGCCCAGGCCAGCCGGTCAAAGCTTCCGTGCATGATATGGATCATCAGCCAGGCTGTTAAAAATCTGGCGGACATATTCAGGATGGTACTGATCAGCGTGACTTTCAAATCTCCCAATCCCCGGAAATATCCCTGAATGATATTGGTAGCCGCAGGCATAACATACATCGGCGCGATCAGCACCAGATAAGAAACTCCCAGAGAAACTACTTCCTCTGAATTTTCTCCTACGAACAGTTTCATGATCTGTCTTGCAAAGAAAAAGGTAACTGCCGCAATAACCGCCGTATAGATTGCCTGAAGCAGGATGGAGCTGAAAAATCCTTTTTTCATCCGTTCAATCTTTCCGGCGCCCCGGTTCTGCGCCATGAAAGTGGTGCTTGCGTGAGCAATATTCTGCTGAGGCGTCATGGCGAAGTCATCCACACGGTTAATGGCAGTAAAAGCTGCAATAAATTCTACCCCCTGGACATTCACCACTGTCTGCACACAGATTTTTCCCAGCTGCACGCACATCTGCTGGAGAGCGCTGGTAATACCATAAGAAAAGGTCTTCCACAAAAGAGAGCCGTCGAATATCAGCCATTTTTTTCCCAGACACAGAAGAGGAATTTTCTTCTTTATGTAAACCAAGCAGCAGAGACAGCATAACATTTCGCTTAATACGGTTGCCACCGCGCTTCCCGGAACGCCCCAGTGCAGGACTACTACGAAAAACAGATCTCCCACCACATTTAAACATGCGCTGACAATGAGAAAATACAGAGGAACCTTACTGTCTCCCAGGGCTCTCAGGGTATTGGAAAAGAAATTATATACAAAAGTAAAGACCAGTCCCAGGAAAATGATCCGCAGATATCCCTTGGCAGATTCAATGATATCCCCGGGAACCTGGAGCAGTTCCAGGATCGGGTGAGCGAAAAGTATCAGCAGGATAGCAATCACCGCTGAAAAGATCAGCCCTCCTATCATAGCAGTGCTGATCTGACGCTCCAGCCGGTTATATCTTTTGGCCCCGTAGTAACTGCTCATAAGGATACCGGCGCCCATACACATTCCGCTGATAAACAAAATAACCATATTCATAATAGGACCTGCCGTTCCCACTGCCGCAAGGGCATCATCTCCCAGGAACTTACCTACGATCACAGAATCCGCCGCATTATAGGTAAGCTGGAACAGATTGCCCAGGATCAAAGGAATAGTAAATTTCGTAAGCTGGGGAATGATCGGTCCCTCTGTCATATCTTTTGTCATGTCTGTTCTCTCCTTCTGGCGGCTGGCAGAAATATACACTTATTCCACAGCCGAAAATATAAAAATATTATACAGCCGATTTTTTACTCTTACAATAGTCAAAGCCCCGTCAGATCTGCTTTCCGCTTATCCGTGCTGAACGTGAACCGATCCGGCCGGCGCTGAGAGTAAAGCAGCGATGCGCAGCGCCGCCAAATGAACATATTGGTCTATTCCCTTCGCTCGCCGCCTTACAAAAATAGGACTTTCTTCAACTTTAAAGAAAGTCCCATACCTTAAATTTCAGTTCAAAACAGACTATCAGATTTTGTGTCTCCTCTTTCTCAGGCAACTCAGGAGCACTGACTTCCAGAGTCCCTCCCATTTCTTCTGCCAGGGATCTTGCCACTGTCAGTCCCAGGCCGGTGCCTCCCTGGCTCCTGGCGCTGTCCTGTATATAAAACCGGTCGAAAAGCCGGGGAAGATCCTCCGGGGACAGCTTCTTCGTATCATTGGTAAAAGAAATAAAAATTTCCTGATTTTCTTCTTTTACCGCAATCTGGAATATAGACTCTGCGTACCGTCCTCCATTTTGAAACATGTTGAGGAAAATACGTTCCAGAGCAGGCTGGTTTCCCATGATCCACAGAGGATGTGAGGGAAGATCTGCCTCTACTTTCAGATGTGCTTCCTCCAGGATCCGGAAGTTTTCCATAAGGGATTCCCGCAGGACTCTGGATAGGTCTGTTTTTTCCATCTCCATCTTAAAGTCTCCTGCACACAGGCGGGAATAATCGTAGAACTGGTTTACCAGGGTATTCATTCTTTCTGCTTTCTGTTCCAGGATCCGTCCTTTATCCGGTATCCCTTTCTGGATACAGTAATATTTTAAAGTCTGCTCCACGGTCATATTGGGAAAAAATCCCGGCTGTTCGATCATACAGCCCATCTGTTTCCGGACATTTTCCAGGTCTTTTAGTCCATGTTTTCCCAGTATTTCTATCTCTCCTTCGGTTGGAAAGCTCTGACCTGCCAGAAGCTTCAAAAGTGTGCTCTTTCCTGCTCCGTTATCTCCCACAAGGCCGTAGATGCAGCCCTTTCTCACATGGATATTTACATGGTCCAGCGCCAGGAAGGAACCGTAGGTTTTCGTAACCTGTCTTGTTTCCATCACATACCCATTCATCTTATTTCCTCCTATACAAAAATACGTCTGTCAGTCAGGAGTTTTCCATCTGACAAACGTATTGTATCTTTTTCCCTTTTAATAAGTCATAAAGAACTTTTAAAGAAGTTATAAAGATGAGAAAACATTTATGCCTGGGGAAGTTTAAAACCGATGCCATATACCGTCTGGATATACTCTTCACCGGGATCTTCTTCCTTTATTTTTTTCCTTATGTTACTTACATGGACGTTTACTGTATTATTTTCGCCATAATACCCTCCATGCATACCTGTTCATAGAGCAGTTCTCTTGAATACACCTTTTCCGGATTCTTCATGAGGAGATACAGGATGTCGAACTCATGTCCTGTAAGGACCAGTTCCTTTCCCTTCAGAGTCACCTTCCTTGCGTCGGGAGATAACTTCAGATTTTTATAGGTTAAAGGCTTTTCTGCCTCCGGCTCTTTCCCCGGCAGCCCTGTCTACTCCTCATACTCCCGTAACCTTTCCACAATAGAAGGATTCTTCTGAAGCTTTTTGTAGGAAAGTAAGGGAACTGCCGCACATAGGATCAGGATCAGCACTCCGCCGCATAGCAGGGGCAGCACTGGAACTGAAAATGGTATCCCTGTATAATTTACAGCCTGAAAGCATATATAAGTAATCAGCGTACCTGCCGTCAGTGTAACCCCTATAGAAAAAAAGGCGTACAGCATTCCCTCTCTCACAAGAAGCTTTCGTATCTGCCTGCCAGACATGCCCAGGCTTTCCATGATGGCAAAGGTCAGCTTCCGGCTCTGTATGCTGGCCGCCATAGTGTTCCCATAATTCAGGACTCCTACCAGCAAAAGCAGCAGTGAGATCACAATGCTGATCTCCATCATATCTCCCTGAGACTCCTGGATCGTCTGCATATTTTCCAGTTTTGACTCCAGGATCAGATCACTGCTGTAGGAACTGTTCTCTATCAGTTCCCGGATCTTTCCTTCTGTGTCTTCATCATATATTTCTCTGTACTTTATATTCAGATTGAGAGTATAAGTTTTATCCACAAGACTTTCCAGATAATCCTGGCTTACAATAAGATTTGGTCCGATATTTCTCGTTCCTCCATAATACCACTCATAGCAGACCGCGGCAATAGAAACTGAATCCGTCCTTCCCTCACAGGAAAAGGTGATGTTCTTTTCTCCGACATATCCATCCGGTGCCTGAAAACCCGGATAGTAAAGAATACACTCCTCTCCGGCGAGAAAAGCGGCCTTATCTACAGGATTTTCCAGTATCTGGTTCAGATAATCGAATTCTTCCTCATCGATCCCCTTGATCATCCCGTAAAAACTTTCCGGCTTTTCCCTGTACTGGGAAAGGATCTCATTGTAAGAAAGATAAGGTCTTGATCCTGCATAATTCTGAAGCCACTCCCGAAAAAATCCGTCTTCCGGAAAAGTCACCGGCGCTCCTTCTACCTTATGCAATTCCCGGATTCCCTCTATTTTCTTTAGGTCCTCCAGAAATATGCCGTCCAAAGCCGGCTTTAATGAATTTATATCCTCTGCAGTCTGGGTGCTGTTTCGTATAGTCAGGTCTGCGTCCCAGTAATTGGCTGCTACGGTACGGGTCCCATGACTGCTGATAATTGTAGTCAGACAGTAGAAAACCGACAGGCTGACTGCCAGAGATAAAAATGTCACTGTGGATTTTTTCTTATTTTTTCCGATCTGTTCCCAGGCCATGTTCCAAAGCAGATTTTTCTTTCTTACCTTCCTGCTTCCTTGTCCGGCATTTCCAAGTCCCCTGTACTTTACTGCTTCTACAGGCGAGATATCCGCTGCTGTCCGCACTGGCTTTCGGATTCCCAGAAATACGGCAGCGCCGGAGATAGCAGCGCTGACAAACAGTATGGTGGGATGAAAAGACAGTTTCATATCCGTCATAGAAATCTCCAGGATCTTCATCACATAGGGTACCAGAACCAGTGACGTCAAAATTCCCAGCATAATGCCTCCGGCGATCCCACTGACACAGATCAGCAGCATCTGCTTTTTCATAAACAGCATGAATTGTCTTCTGGTCATTCCTAAAGTCTGAAGCAGCCCATAGTAACGGATTTTCCCGTTCACAGAGAGATACAAAATATTGTAGATCAGCAGGTAAGCGCTTAAACAGATCACAGCGCACATCCCCCCTATCCCTGCAAGTATTTTTAAAGAATTTTCAATATAGGGAGACGGCTGAAAGGCCTGTCTTTCTGACAGTCCCAGGGAGTCTTCTATTTTATTGATGGTTCCCGGCAAAAGAAAGTCCTGCTTCAGCTTAATATAAAGGATCCCATCGTTTTCCAGACGATAACCGGACTGCTTATAAAACGCTTCTGATACAAATACAGGAGCCTTGTCTCCATATCCGTCCCAGATTCCGCTAATGACAAATTCCCCTGTATGGATCCCGGTATTATCCTCATAGGCCAGAAAAAGGCGATCTCCTATCTGAAGATCTTCCTTTCCCAGAGCCTTCAGTCCCTCTCTTGTAACCATCAGTTGATCTTTCTCCTTAGGATAAAACCCTTCTGTTTTCGTTCTGGCAGGCGCCATCTGCTCTTCCCAGAAGGTCTGGTCACACCACAGAAGACCAGTGTCTACGGTGTCGTCATATTCTGTACTCTTAATATATCCGGCATAAGACTCTGTCCCTACGCTCCGTGCAAAAGAATTTTCCTCCAGACTTTCTTTTTGTTGTTCCGTAAATCCGTTCATAAGGGCAATATCATATTCTGCCCCGTTCAGTCTGGTATCCTGCTGCCTGCCAAGATCCAGATAGGTGATCCCCAAGGTGAATACGCTAAACAGCATAAAAGCTGACAAACAAATGGTAAGAAATAAAATACCCATCTGTTTTTTATTTCTCCGGAGAGTGTTCTTTGCCAGTTTGTTCAAAATCTTTTTGTTATTATTTCCCAGCATAAGGCTCACTTCCTTTCCGGATCTTCCCGTCCTCGATCCTGACGATCCGATCCGCCATCTGGGCGATATCCCCGTCATGGGTGATCAGGATAATGGTCTGCTGGTACTGCTTTGCCAGAATCTTCAGCAGGCCGATCACATCGTGGCTGGCCATTGTATCCAGATTTCCCGTTGGCTCATCGGCTAAAATAATAGAGGGCTTTGTTCCCAGAGCCCTTGCGATAGCCACCCGCTGCTGCTCTCCTCCGGAAAGCATAGAGGGA
>DWUX01000257.1 GCA_019120545.1 Candidatus Blautia stercoripullorum
GCATAAAATGTATAAATATTCCTGCTATATGTTTCGTGCAGCAGCTCTTTTTATACCTGCTATAGGCACTGCTGGCATTTACTGCTGAGTGTGGAGCAGGCGCCGCACGTCAGGGACTGCTGAGAGGATAGGGTAGAGGATCAGTGAAATGACCAGGCCGCTGACACCCTGAATGATGTTTGCAGGAACGCTGGCAGCTGCGCCTATTCCGTAGATCACATATTCAAAGAGGAAATATCCTCCGGCAACGAGTATAATGTCGATGATCCCTCCCAGGACAACGCCGGCGATCCGGCCTTTGGAGGATACGGCTGCTTTCCGATAGACCAGGGCGGCAAAGAGAGCTACAAGCCCTTTTATAAGGAAGGTTATCGGCACATAGTTGAGATAGCCTCCCAGAAGGTCGGACATGCAGGAACCGATGCCTGCTGCCAGGAATCCTAAGCCAGGTCCGAGAATGATCCCGGAAAGGATCACGATGGCGTCGCCGGGATGGATATATCCGCCGGTTCCCGGCGTTGGGATCCGGATGGACATGGTAGCCGCACATGTCAAAGCCGCAAACAGAGCGGCCAGAATAATCTTTTTTGTCTGATTTTTCATAGACAGTCACTCCTTTTTCTTTTGATTTCCTATACTATAAAAGAAAACTGGCTATATTAAAATAGCCAGTTTTAAAAAGATTAATCAGTCCAGTTAGAAAATAACTTCTGGTTGCTTATTCCCGCGAGCACCGACCGAAGTGGAACGTAGACCTGCCGCGAGGGTCTAATACCCCGTATCCTTGCATCGGGGTCTTTGACTGGAACGGATATTTACTCACGGAAAGTCAGAGAATCATTGGTCATGGAATCAATGATCGCCAGTGATTCCACCCGGATCCCCTGCTCACGAAGCCTGTCTCCTCCGTGCTGGAAGCCTTTCTCGATCACGATCCCGGCGCCTTCCAGAACAGCGCCGGAAGTCTTTACGATATCGATAAGGCCCATAAGAGCACAGCCGTTGGCCAGAAAATCATCAATGATCAATACATGATCATCCGGTCCCAGGTATTTTTTGGACAAGATCACATCATATACTTTTTTGTGGGTAAAGGACTCTACTTTGGTGGTGTACATTTCTCCGTCCAGATTCAGGCTCTGGGCTTTTTTTGCAAAGACCACCGGAACATTGAAATACTGGGCTACGATACAGGCAATGCCGATACCTGAAGCTTCTATAGTAAGAATCTTATTGATAGGAGCATCTGCGAAGATCCGTTTAAACTCCTTTCCCAGTTCGTTGATAAACGGAATATCCATCTGGTGATTTAAAAAACTGTCTACCTTTAAAACGTTTCCGGGTTTTACGATCCCATCCTTTAAAATACGTTCTTTCAAAAGCTCCATCTTTTGATTCCTCCCTGTTTCTGTTATGGTTTCTATTATCATACGGCATAATGAAAGCCTTGGCAATTTATTTTTTCGATTTTTGTAAAAAAATAGCGGGAAATCTGGAAATATGGAGATTTTGTGTTACAATAGTAGAAATTGGACTTATTAAGTCAATATAATGATACCAGGGTTAAAATGTCTAAGCCTACTTGAGCCTGCTCATAAGTGGATGCAGGACCTTGGGATCTGTTAATGAAAATAAAGAGAGACAGGAGGAAGATCATGGCGGAGTATGAAGTGATCCGGGAGATGTTTAATCTTTGTCCGGGAAATCAGATGCGGGATATCTTTATAGAGGAAGTGGAGCTTCCGGAAGACGCAGACCTGGAGGCTTTTGTAAGGAACAAATTTAAGGCGGAAGAAGAACTGAAGATCGAACGGACAGACAAAGAGGACGGAAGCGTGGTTTTTGATGTGATGACCGCTTCTATTCACCAGAGATATACAATTTCCAGGTTTTAAAAAGGTTTGCCCTTTGCTTTTTGGAATGGGTTTGTTATAATAATAAAAGTGCCGGATTGGAGGAAAGGATATTGGAGAAAAAGGAAAAAACACATACTCATGTGCTGGAAAATGGTACCAGGGTCGTACACAGTCATGAGCCGGGACATAATCACTCCCATACCCATACTCATACCAAAGCTGTGCTGAATCGTCTTTCACGGGCCATAGGGCATCTGGAATCAATTCGCCGTATGGTGGAGGAAGGGAGAGACTGCAGCGAGGTTTTGATACAGCTTTCCGCAGTGAAGGCGGCTATCAATAATACAGGGAAGGTAATCCTTCAGGATCATATCGAGCATTGCATCGTAGACGCGGTAGAGAGCGGAGACCATGAGGCACTGGAGGAACTGAATAAAGCCATTGACCGTTTCATGAAATAATACCAGTATTTATGAGTGATGAAAAAATACCGGTTATGGCAGAAAGGAAGAAACATGAGCGAAGAAAAGAAACAATGCGACAGCACAAGCTGCGACAAAGAAAGCTGCGCAGGCTGCAGCCACGCAAAGGGAGGCGGCATTCCAAAGGAAAAATTAAATGCCCACTCTCATATTAAAAAGGTGATCGGAGTCATCAGCGGAAAGGGAGGGGTTGGAAAATCTTTTGTGACAGCTTCTCTGGCCAACGAGATGGCTTTTCAGGGTTATAAAGTAGGGATCATGGATGCGGATATCACCGGTCCTTCGATCCCAAGAATGTATGGATTAAAAGGATCTGCAGTGGCAGATGAAAAGGGGATCTATCCTATGCTTACCGGGAATGATATAGAGGTTATGTCTGTGAACCTTCTCCTGCCTCAGGAGGATGCCCCTGTGATCTGGAGAGGTCCGATCCTGGCTAACATGGTAAAACAGTTCTGGACAGAGGTAGTCTGGGGAGATCTGGATTATCTCTTCGTGGATATGCCCCCGGGAACAGGAGATGTGCCTCTTACCGTATTCCAGTCTCTGCCTATTGACGGTATCGTGATCGTATCTTCACCACAGGATCTGGTGCAGATGATCGTTAAAAAAGCTTACAATATGGCAAAGATGATGAATGTTCCTGTTCTGGGTCTGGTGGAAAATTACAGCTATGTGAAATGTCCGGACTGCGGCAAAGAGATCTATGTGTTCGGCGAGAGCAAGGTAGAGGCGGCTGCAAAAGAGGTGGAAGTGCCGGTGATCGGCAAGATGCCTCTGGATCCGGAAATGGCCAAGGCTGTAGACGCCGGAGCATTTGCAGGCGTCTTAAACACCTATCTGGGCGGAGCTGAAAAGTATCTGCCTCAGGTATAAAATGATGTGGGGGCAAAAGCCCCCGACTATGATACCGGCTTGCTTCGCGCTTACGCACTCTCACAAGCCTCAAAACATTCGAAATCCGCTCATTTTTCTGCGAAAAATGGCTACTTTCTCATGTTTTGAGCGGGTCAAGTAGTCAAAACTCCTCTCACAAGCAAGCTTGCGTCGGAGTTTTGTCTATTTGACCCTGGTATCATCATAAAATTAGGGATAGTTGCCAAAATTTTCAAATATGGACCGGGCTGCATTTGGAAAGGAATGCAGTCCGGGATTTTTTATGCCCAAAAAGATTTGGAAATATTTCTGAAAAATTGTTATAAAATTCACAAGTCTCTGTTTGGAATTACTGAAATTCCGGAGGAAAATCCCTCTGTGGAAGAATGTTGGAATTTGTTGACAAATGGTCGGACCAGTGCCATAATACCTGTAATGCAGAAAACACCTGCAAGTAAATATAATTTCTGACTGCTTTAAGAAAGGAATGGTAGAAATGGTAGAGCGCCAGATTAAACTGACTGCAAAGGAAGATGTAAAAGAGTTTGTTAATGAGGCCAGCAAATGCGACTTCGATATTGACATTTTTTACAACAGAGTGGTTATTGACGCAAAATCAATATTGGGTGTATTAAGCATGGATCTGACTCGTGTCCTGACTGTAAGATGCAATGGAGAGGACGAGAGATTTAATAACTTTTTGAACAAATATGCAGTTGCGTAAAAGAAGATGATCCGGCAATCGGCCGGGAGCTTTTGAACTATGATATGGAGAGACTCCGGAAGGACTTTCTCAGAAGCCGGAATATTGGCTTCGGGAGAATGGGACTTCCGGAGTTTTTCCGTTTAGGGGAAGACGGCAGTGATAAGAAATGTTCACAGGGTCTGTTCCTTTGTGATAGAATAGGGATATGGATAAACAAGAAAAAGAAATGATTAAAATATCAGTCCGGAATCTGGTGGAGTTTATACTCCGGAAAGGTGATCTGGACAACAGACGGAGCGCTGCCTTTGACCGGGAGGCCATGTTAAAGGGAGGCAGGATCCACAGAAAGATACAAAAACAGATGAATGCTTCCTATCGGGCGGAGGTCCCTTTGAAATGGGAACAGGAGTATGAGGAATTTATCATTTCCGTAGAGGGAAGGGCCGACGGGATCATCGAAGAGGCAGACAGAACGGCTATTGACGAGATCAAGGGAGTCTATATGGATCTGAATTTCCTGGAGGAACCTATAGAGGTCCACAAAGCCCAGGCCATGTGCTATGCCTATATCTATGGCTCCCAGTCAGGGAAAGATGAGATCCAGGTCCAGATGACTTACTGTCAGATGGAGAGCGAGGAGATCAAGCGCTTTACGGAAGATTTTACTATAGAGAAACTGAAAAAATGGTTTGAAGATCTGCTGGGGGCATATTATAAATGGGCGAAATTCCAATATGATCGGAGGATCCTGAGAAGAAATTCCATGGAGGGGCTGGAGTTTCCCTATCCTTACCGGCAGGGGCAGCGGGAGCTGGTCACCGGGGTATATCATACCATTACCACAGGCAGGCAGCTTTTCATCCAGGCCCCTACCGGTATCGGAAAGACTATGGCCGCTGTGTTTCCTGCTGTCCGGGCAGTGGGGCAGGGATACGGAGACAAAATCTTCTATCTGACGGCCAAAACCATTACCAGGACAGTGGCCCAGGAGGCTTTCGCACTGCTAAAGGAGATGGGTCTATCCTATAAAACCCTGACCATTACCGCCAAGGAAAAGCTTTGCTGTCTGGAAGAACCGGACTGTAATCCGGAAAAATGTCCCTATGCTAAAGGACATTTTGACCGGGTGAATGAAGCCGTGTTTGAACTTCTGAACGGCAGGGACACTTATTTTCGGGAAGATCTTCTGGCTCAGGCGGAAAAGCATCAGGTATGTCCCTATGAAATGTGTCTGGATACTGCCGACTGGGTAGACGCTGTGATCTGTGATTATAACTATGTGTTTGATCCTAAGGTGCATTTAAAAAGATTTTTCGGGGATGGTGTGAAAGGAGACTATATCTTTCTCATTGACGAGGCCCATAATCTGGTGGACCGGGGAAGAAAGATGTACAGCGCCACTTTATGCAAGGAAGAAATCCTGGAGACCGCCAGAGCGGTGAAAGGCCACAGCGTGAAATTGTACCGGATCCTGAACCGGTGTAATAAGCTGATGCTGGAATATAAAAGAGAGTGCGATACCTGGCAGGTGCTGGAGAATATCGGGGGGCTTTCCCTCCAGCTTCTGAATCTTCTGGGAGAGATGGAAAATTTTCTGGAACAGGAACATGAGGAAAAGGTACAGAAAGCAGTTCTGGATTTTTCTTTTGTGATCCGGCATTTCCTGAACATGTACGATCTGGCAGATGAAAATTATGTGATCTATACCCACTATGGGGAAGAAGGAGAATTTCTCCTCACTCTTTTCTGTGTCAATCCCAGGAAAAATCTCCAGGAGTGTTTAAATAAGGGGCGGAGCACTATTTTCTTCTCTGGCACTTTTCTCCCTTTGCCTTATTACCGCTCTCTTTTCAGTACCAGGGAGGATGATTATGCCATCTGCGCCGCCTCTCCTTTCCCAAGGGAGAACCTGAAACTGCTGGTGGCCAGAGATGTGAGCAGCAAGTATACCAGAAGGGACCAGGAAGAATATAAAAAGATCGCAGAATATATTTATCAGATGATACGGGGAAAGAAGGGGAACTATCTGGTGTTTCTTCCTTCTTACCGGATGCTGGAGGATATTTACCAGGCTTTCCAGGAGCGGATCCGGGAGGAGGATTTTCCCGTAGATTGTCTTCTTCAGAGCAGCGGCATGTCTGAGGCTGACCGGGAGGAGTTCCTGGAGGCCTTTGAAGAGGAAGGAGAACATTCCCTTGCCGGATTCTGTGTTATGGGAGGCATTTTCTCCGAAGGCATTGATCTGACAGGCAAGCGCCTTATCGGGGCGGCAGTGGTAGGCACCGGACTTCCCCAGGTGGGCAGCGAGCGGGAGATCCTGAAAGAATATTATGATAAAAAAGAACAGATGGGTTTTGACTATGCCTACCGGTATCCGGGAATGAATAAAGTACTCCAGGCGGCTGGCAGAGTGATCCGTACAAAAGAAGACCGGGGAGTAGTGCTGCTTCTGGACGAAAGGTTCCTCCAGAGAGCCTATCAGGAACTGTTTCCATGGGAGTGGAGAGGGTACGAAGTGTGTACCGCGGCCCAGGCGGGGGAGCGGATACGGAGGTTTTGGGAGGAAGAATGAAAGCTGCAGGGCCGGAGAGACATGGGCTTTAGATAAAAGACTTGCCCCTGCCAGGCCCAGGGCTTATAATAGTATGGAAAAGTTTCAGAAGAAAGGGAGGATCCGAACATGGAGATCGTAAGTACAAAGAACGCGCCGGGCGCTATCGGCCCTTATTCACAGGCTATGATTTTAAACGGAGTGGTATATACTTCCGGACAGGTGGCTTTAAGTCCCAAGACAGGAGAAGTTGTGGGAACTACTATTGAGGAACAGGCAGAACAGGTAATGAAAAATCTGGGAGCAGTTCTGGAGGCAGCAGGAAGCAGTTATGAGAAAACAGTTAAGACTACCTGCTTTCTGACAGATATGAATGATTTTGCGGCTTTTAATGAAATATACGGAAAGTATTTCACCGGAAAGCCGGCAAGATCCTGTGTGGCTGTAAAAACTCTGCCGAAAAATGTGCTCTGCGAAGTAGAAGCCATTGCGTCAGTAGAATAAGATGAAAAAACGCCTTTCGCTGTGGGCAAAAGCTCATGGCTAAGGGTGTTTTTGTATATTGGAACAAAATGGGGGATTTCAAATCAGAAGCTGATCAGGAGAAAAGGATCCATGAAATTAAAAAATATATTGATCGTTGTGGAAAATATAGAAGAAGCGAAAAAGTTTTATCATGATCTGTTTGGACTTGAAACAGTGGTGGACAATGAAGGAAATATGATCCTGACTGAGAGACTGGTGCTCCAGGAGAAAAAAATCTGGGAAGAGTTTCTTGGAAAAAATACTCTCCCGGAGAGTAATTCCTGCGAGCTGTATTTTGAAGAAAAAGACATTGAAGGATTTGTGGAAAAGCTGGAAAGACTCTATCCCTCCATTCAATATGTCAATAGACTTATGACACTTGACTGGGGACAGAAAATGGTACAATTTTATGATCCGGACGGAAATCTGATCGAAGTGAGAACTCCGATGTGATTGGAAATGAGATATTGAGATGTTAAGACTAATATATGGAAACACAAACACATATTTCCTGCAGGGAACCTGCGGCAGTATATTGATTGATACGGATTATGCAGGGACGATGCCAGCTTTTTATAAAGAATTAAAGAAAAATAATATGACCATAGCTGTTATTCTGGATAATGGGGAGTGCTTTGTAGGAGATCTGGAACCAATAGAATATCTCAGGGCTTATGAGAAAAATCAGGATTTGGAAAAAGATTGGAAGATGATCATGAGCTATAACCCAAAAGTGATTCATTATGCACACGTTAATGAAAAATATTTTTTATAGATGAAGAACCGCCGTACACCGGCCTGCCTGGGCCTTTGCACAGCGGTTTTTTTCAACTCTAATTGTTCCTTAGGAGATAACCAGCCTTTATGCCGGCTTCTGACGTTTCAAGAGAGATACCAGTATCAGCATTCCTAACGGAAAGAGAATGGCGGTAAGGATCCCAAGATTCATTTTTCCGGTAAACTGGGAGATGATCCCTACCACGCCTGGACCGGCGGAGCAGCCTATGTCTCCGGCCAGGGCGAACATGGCGTACATAAAAGTGCCGCCTCCTCTTAGATAAGCGGCTCCCAGGGAGAAGGTACCGGGCCACATCAGTCCCACGGAGAAGCCGCAGATAGCGCAGCCCGCCAGGGACAGAAGAGGTATGGGTGAAAGGGAAGTGACCAGGTAGCCCAGGATACATAGAAGGCTGGTAGCCTTCAGGGAAGGGATCAGCTTCAGATTTTCTCCTTTCATGCCGTAGAGGAAACGGCTGAGGCCCATAAAGAAGGCAAAGGAGCAGGGACCCAGAAGATCACCTATAGTTTTGGAAACTTTCAGGCCGTCTTCCGCAAACATAGAGGACCACTGGCTGACGCCCTGTTCGGAAGCTCCTGCGCAGATCATCACAAAAAACAGGATCCAGAATACCTTTATCCGGAAAATGCTTTTTGGAAGTCTGGTCTCTTCGTCATCTCCGGGGATGGCGTAAATGGGAACCTTTGTAAAAGCAAAGAGAGTAAACAGAGGCACCAGAGCCCACAGAGGAGGAAGGAGACGCCAGTTTTCAATCCCTGCCAGAGTAAAGTATAAGGTAGAAAGAAGCACCACCGCCATATGACCCCAGCAATAGAAAGAATGAAGCATGCTCATACGGGCGGCCTTATTGGTTCCAGGGCAGGCCTCTACGATCGGGCTGACGATCACTTCCAGGATCCCTCCTCCAATGGCGTTAAATACCATAGAGATCAGGATTCCCATATAAGGATCCAGAAGGAAGGGAAGGCAGTAAAAGCCGGTAAGTCCGATGATGGTCACCAGGAAGGAACACAGTGCGGCCTTTCGGTAGCCGGTGCGTTTGATCACTCCCGGGGAGAGAAAGTCCACCAGGATCTGGATACAGAAATTTACAGTGATCAGCAGGCTGATCTTATCCAGGGAAACGCCAAACTCTCTGTTAAAGGTCAGAAACAACAGAGGAGGCAGATTATTTACAATGGCCTGGGTCACATAGCCCAGGTAACAGCTGTAGACGGTATGTTTTGCCTGTAGTTTCATATGATGTAATCTCCTGTGAAAAAATATTTTATAGTTTGTGTTTGTCATTTCATGCGACAGCCCCTTGGCGCTATCTTTATGTGATTTCTTTTTCTGCGGCCTGGGGGAAGAGATAGTGGAGAAACTTTTCCGCTCCCGGGGAGGAAGAAATCTGGGAATTATGGGCCAGTACCAGCTGCCTTTTGGGAATGGATTCCTGGATCTCCAGTTTGTAGAAGTCTTCTTTTTGATGAGCCAGCACAAAATCCGGCACCACAGTGATCCCCAGACCGATCCTGGCCAGATCCAGAAGAAGATCGTTGCTGGACAGCTCTGCCTCGGGAGTCAGAGAAAGGCCGTGGCGGACAAAAAGCTGCTGGAAAAATTCGCTGGTGGTACTGGACTTTTCCAGCATGAGAATGGGATACTCTGCAAGCTGGGACAAGGTGATCTTTTTCCCTTCCAGGCCGAAGTAGTTTTTCCCCGCTACGAAAATATCCTGGAAATCCAGGATCTCATACCGGGTCTCCCGGCTGGTGAGATGGGCGTTAGGAGCGTTGACCACAATAAAGTCTACCTTATTATTCTGGAGAAGGGATACACAGCCTCCGGAGGTGGCGTTGGTAACCTTTATGCGGATATTGGGATATTCCCGGTGGAACCGCTGGAAATAAGGCACTAAAAAATACCGGCAGATGGTGTCGCTGGCGCCGATCCGCAGGGGGGCTTCTACAGAAGGAGAGTTGAGGAGCTGATTTTCTCCTTCGTAAAGAAGATTCACCGCCGGTTCTACATGGCGGAGGAGAGCTTCTCCTTCAGGGGTCAGAGTTACCTTCTTGGTATTCCGCAGAAACAGAGGGTGCCCCAGTTTCTGCTCCAGGGACTTGATAGACTGGCTTACCGCTGACTGGGAAATATAAAGCTGCCGGGAAGCCTGGGAAAAGCTGAGAGTAGTGGCAACGTAGTAAAACACTTTATATAATTCAAAACTGATATCCATGGACAATCCTTTCTTTTAGTCAGATCTGATCCTTGTACGATCTCTAAGGCTCCCGGCTGCACGGATTCCGGAGGGGAGCCCAAAAGCTAAGAGATACTATATAGAGAATGATTTCAGGTGTCAACACGTTTTTTTACAGGAATATGCAATATTATGACAATCTCTATTGATGAGTACTTCTTATAAAAAATATTAGTTATATTAATTTTACTTATAATGAGAACTGTGTTAAACTGAGTTCATAAAGTGCTATACAAATGTCATTGCCCCTGGGGCAGAAAGGAGCTTACATGAGCGAAGTAAGGCGTGTCTATGTTGAGAAGAAACCGGATTTTGCAGTCAAAGCCAAAGAGCTGAGACATGAGATCAAAAGTTATCTGGGAATCGGAGACGTTACCGGAGTACGGGAACTGATCCGGTATGATGTGGAAAATATTTCTGACGAGGTATTTGAGAAAGCCTGTACCTGTGTGTTTTCCGAGCCTCCTGTAGATGATTTATATAAGGAAACCTTTGAAGCGGCAGAAGGATCCCGGATTTTTTCCGTGGAATATCTCCCGGGACAGTTTGACCAGAGAGCAGATTCTGCAGTCCAGTGTATCCAGTTTCTGAAAGAGGACGAGAAGCCGATCATCCGTTCCGCAACAACCTATGTGATCGAGGGAAATATTTCCGATGAAGAGCTGGCAGCCATCAAGAACCACTGCATTAACCCGGTGGATTCCAGAGAGGCAGACCCGGCGAAACCGGAAACTCTGGTGACAAAATTTGAGGAGCCGGAAGACGTAAAGATCTTTGAAGGTTTTAAAGATATGGAAGAAGGAAAGCTGAAAGATCTTTATACTTCTTTGAACCTGGCTATGACTTTCAAGGATTTCCTTCATATCCAGAATTACTTTAAGAATGAAGAGAAGAGAGATCCTTCCATGACAGAGATCCGGGTGCTGGATACCTACTGGTCTGATCACTGCCGCCACACTACCTTCTCCACAGAACTGAAGAATGTAGAGTTTGGGGACGGGGACTATAAAGAACCTATTGTGAAAACTTACGAGCAGTATCTGTCAGACCGCCAGGTGCTCTATAAAGACAGGAATGACAAATTTATCTGCCTGATGGATCTTGCTCTGCTGGCTATGAAGAAATTAAAGGCAGAAGGCAAACTTCAGGATCAGGAAGAATCGGAAGAGATCAACGCCTGCTCTATCGTAGTTCCCGTAGATGTAGACGGCAAAGAAGAGGAGTGGCTGATCAACTTTAAAAATGAAACCCATAACCATCCTACAGAGATCGAGCCTTTCGGCGGCGCGGCTACCTGTCTTGGAGGCGCTATCCGTGACCCGCTGTCAGGACGTACCTATGTATACCAGGCTATGCGTGTTACCGGAGCGGCAGATCCTACAGTATCTGTAAAAGATACCATGAAAGGAAAACTTCCTCAGAAGAAACTGGTAAGAGGAGCTGCCCAGGGTTATTCTTCTTACGGAAACCAGATCGGTCTGGCTACCGGTTATGTAAAAGAAATCTATCATCCGGATTATGTGGCAAAACGTATGGAGATCGGTGCCGTTATGGGAGCTGCTCCGAGAAGAGCCGTTATCAGGGAAACCTCTGATCCCGGAGATATGATCATCCTTTTAGGCGGACGTACCGGACGTGACGGCTGCGGCGGAGCAACAGGTTCATCTAAGGTACACACAGAGGAATCTATTGAGACCTGCGGCGCAGAAGTACAGAAGGGAAATGCGCCTACCGAAAGAAAGATCCAGAGACTGTTCCGGAGAGAAGAAGTCAGCAAGATCATTAAGAAATGTAACGACTTTGGCGCTGGCGGCGTATCCGTAGCTATCGGCGAGCTGGCGGCAGGGCTGAAGATCGATCTGGATAAGGTTCCGAAGAAGTACGCTGGCCTGGACGGCACAGAAATCGCCATTTCCGAGTCTCAGGAACGTATGGCAGTCGTAGTAGATCCAAAAGATGTAGATACTTTCCTCGGCTATGCCCAGGAGGAAAACCTGGAAGCTGTGCCTGTAGCTGTTGTTACTGAGAGCCCCAGACTGGTGATGAACTGGAGAGGAAAGACTATCGTGGATCTGTCCAGAGCTTTCCTGGATACCAACGGCGCTCATCAGGAAACAGACGTATATGTGGAAATCCCAAATAAAGAAGGAAATGTTTTAGACAGAGCTGCCGATGTGGGAGATGTAAAGAAAAAATGGCTGGATACTCTGTCTGATCTGAATACCTGTTCCCAGAAGGGACTGGTGGAAATGTTCGACAGTTCCATCGGAGCAGGAAGCGTATTTATGCCTTACGGCGGAAAATATCAGCTTACAGAGACTCAGACTATGGTAGCAAAAGTTCCCGTACAGAACGGAAATACCCAGACTGTTACCATGATGAGCTATGGATTTGATCCTTATCTGTCCAGCTGGAGCCCATATCACGGAGCTGTTTACGCAGTAACAGAATCTGTGGCAAGGATCGTGGCTTCCGGCGGAGATTACAGCAAGATCCGCTTTACCTTCCAGGAATATTTCCGGAGAATGACAGAAGATCCTCATCGCTGGAGCCAGCCATTTGCAGCTCTCCTGGGCGCGTATGCAGCACAGCTTGGCTTCGGACTGCCTTCCATCGGCGGCAAGGACTCTATGTCAGGAACCTTTAACGATATCGACGTGCCGCCTACTCTGGTATCTTTCGCAGTAGATGTGGCAAAAGAAAAAGACATTATCACACCGGAACTGAAAAAGACAGGAAGCAAGCTGGTGTGGCTGAGAATGCCTAAAGCTGCCTATGATCTTCCGGATTTTGAAGCCTTAAAAGTACAGTATGGAAAATTCAGAGAAGACATCCAGGCCGGAAGGATCCTTTCCGCATATGCTCTGGACCGTCATGGTATTGCCGCCGCTGTATCCAAGATGGCCTTCGGAAATCAGAAAGGCGTGAAGATCGAGCACAATGTAGATGAGAGAGATCTGTTCTCACCGGGATTCGGAGATATCATCTGTGAAGTGGCAGATGGAAAAGTGGGAGAACTGGCGATCACTTATACAGTGATCGGTGAAGTGACAGACAGCGCCTGCCTGGAATACAAGGATATGAAGATCACGATGGCAGAGGCCCTGGAGACCTGGAAAGCGCCCCTGGAGAAAGTCTTCAAAACACGTTCCGGTTCTGAGACAGACGATGCTACCAAAAGTATGGATAAAGGTCTGTACGATACCAAAGACGTACACATCTGTTCTCACAAGATCGCCCAGCCTACAGTATTCATTCCTGTATTTCCGGGAACTAATTGCGAGTACGACAGCACAAAGGCATTTGAAAGAGCGGGAGCGAAAGTTATTACCAAGGTATTCAAGAATCTGGATGCGGAGCACATCCGTGATTCCGTGGAAGTCTTTGAAAAAGCCATTGACCAGGCGCAGATGATCATGTTCCCAGGCGGTTTCTCCGCCGGCGATGAGCCCGACGGATCCGCCAAGTTCTTTGCCACAGCTTTCCAGAATGCAAAGATCA
>DWUX01000005.1 GCA_019120545.1 Candidatus Blautia stercoripullorum
TATTCTCGATTTTGATTAATGCGATAGCCTCACATCTTTTTTATTCTATCATATTTTCTACATTGCGGCGCGATAGATCTCAGCGATCTGTTCCTCGGTAAATACTACCGGATTATTAGCCACGCCTGCTGCGGAAACTTTCATACAGTTCTTCGCCATCCAGGGAATGTCTTTCTCTTCCAGCCCCAGATCAGACAGGGTACAGGTAAGATCCAGGTCTTTAAGAAGCATACGGATGGCAGGCGCGCAGTCTTCCGCAGTAATTCCTCCAAAGATCCTGGCGATCTTAGCGTATTTAAAATGATCTCCTTTCTGAGATGCCTCGATCACTGCCGGCGTAAGGGCTGCCAGGCCCTGTCCATGAACAATATCTTTGAGTCCGCTTGCGGGATGTTCCATCCCGTGAGCCAGGGTAACTCCTGCTGTATTGATCACCATACCGCCGATAGTGCTGGCAAGGGTCAGTTTCTCCCAGGCTCTTTTATCTCCTTCGCCCCGGTAAACCTTTACCAGATTTTTGGCGATCAGATTCATGGCGTATTCACAGAGCGCATCTGTAAAGGGCTGGGCGGTCCTTGACGTATAAGCTTCCATACAATGACACAAGGCGTCGAAGCCCACAGAGGCCAGTACCTTTTTCGGCATGGTCATCATACATTCCGGATCCACAATGGACACCTTAGCCACAATGGCATTGCAGCGAAGAGATTTCTTGTCTCCGTTTTCCGGATTGGTAAGCACCGCAAAGCCGTTTCCTTCTGAACCGGTTCCGCAGGTGGTCGGGATTAAAATAATAGGCAGTGCCGTATTACTTGACAGACGGTTGAAAATATAGTCGTTAATATTTCCCGGATTTACAGCCAAAAATGCAATGGCTTTTCCGCAGTCCATAACGCTTCCTCCGCCGATAGCAAGGATCATGTCACATCCATGTTCCTTAGCATAAGCCGCGCCTTCCTCTGCCGTAGTGGTAAGCGGATTCTGAGTTACCTTATCAAAGAGCAGATGGCTTATTCCCGCTCCATCCAGACTGGCTGCTACCCGGTCATAGAGCCCGGACTTTTTTGCGCTGCTGCGTCCTGTAACGATCAGTGCCTTCTTTCCATATGGTTTTGCGAAACTGCCGGCCTGATCCACTTTGCCGCATCCAAACTCTATATTCACCGGAAGATAATAAGAAAAGACGGTCTTTTTCTCAGCTTCAGCTGCTGCCTCTTTACTTTTAGCAATAGATACAGCCGCTGCCACAGCCCTTTCTTCCTCTTTCTTTTCTTCAAGTTCACTCTCATCAACAATATCTACCAGAGTAGCAAATTTTTCTTTATATTTCAGTTTACAGATAATGAAAAATACAACGCCAAGTAAAGACCAGCCGCCGACCATTACCCATTCCTGAGGTACCAGGGAACATCCGGAATTGGGAATGATATACATGGCTACCATAAATCCGGACATGATCACAGCGATCACACCTACGATCTTATAATGCTTTACCTTATAAGGTCTTTTCAGCTCCGGCTCTTTTGATCTCAGGATAATGAAGGAAAGCGCCACCATACAGTATGCAAGACAGCATCCGAAGTTACCTGCGTCCACCACCCATACAAGCATCTGTCTTCCGAAGAAAGGCGCGAGTACGGATAAGGCTCCGATGAGATAAAGAGCAACAGTAGGGGTTTTATACTTTTTGTGAAGGGTGGCAAATACCTTGGGGATCATATAGGATTCTGCCATAGAGTACATAGCACGGCTTCCGCCGATGAGGAAGGAGTTCCAGCTGGTAATGATCCCGCACATTCCGCCGATGATCAGTACCCTGGACATCATCTCGCTGCCGAAAGCCTTTGCCATGGCATCTGCTGTCACCAGTCCTGTGCCTGCCTGAGAGGCGGCGATATCTGAAGGGCTCATTACATAACCTACGCCGAAGATCACAAGACCATAAAAGGCAACCGCCAGGAGGATGGAAAGGATCATGATACCGCCGATTTTTTTCAGGGGAACGCTGATCTCTTCCGCCGCCTGAGGGATTACGTCAAAGCCGATGAAGAAGAAAGGCGTCAGAGCTGCCACTCCGAATACGTTCCGTGCCATAGTCCTGGTAGTATCTCCTACAAAAAGCTGATTCTCCATATTTGACATATCCCCGCTGAACAGAGAAGCCACCACCAGGAGGATCCCTACTACTCCGATAATAACTGTCAGGACCGTCTGCAGAATGGCTGCGGTCTTTGCACCTTTTATATTAATATAAGTAATAAAGATCGCCACGATCACTGCCACAGCAACCCAGGATGCATAAATATCAAATCCTGCCACTGTATAGAGATATCCCTGGAGGAAATCCGGATAAATATACGTAATGATGGTTGGAAGGGCACATGCCTCAAAACATACAACACTGACATACCCCAGCACGATCGCCCATGTACAGATATAAGAGCCGATAGGCCCCATGGCACGGTAGCTGAAGACATGCTCTCCGCCGCACTGGGGAAGAGCCGCCGTAAGTTCTGCGTAAGTAAGACCCACGAAGAAGATCATAATGCCGCCGATCACAAACCCGAGGATCGCGCCGATCACGCCGCCTGTCTGGATCCAATCGCCGGTAGATACCACCCAGCCCCATCCGATCATGGCGCCAAATGCGATCACCAGGATATCCCAGGCGCTGAACACTTTGTTAAATTCTGATTTTTTCTTGTTTTCCATCTGTGTCCACCCCTTTCTGCCTACATGTCCTCAAATCTAAGATCGATAAACTGCATAATGTACTTTGCAGTCTTTTCCAGTCCCAGGACACTGCTGTCAACCAGCAGATGACGGTTGTGTCTGTCTCCCCGGTATGTTCCTGTGAGATACTTATATCCGGCATGGAGCATATCGTCATTGTATTTCACCAGTTCTCTGGCCTCTTTTTCTTTTACATGTTTTTGTTCCATAATATGCCGGATCCTGTATTCCTCCGGCGCATAAACGAAAATATTCAGGCAGTCATCCCGGTCTTGCAGAATGTAATCGCTGCATCGTCCGATGATCAGACAGGAGGATTTTTCCGCGAATTTCCGTATTACATCAAACTGTGCGGCAATGACCCGGTTCGTCAGGTTTGCGTATCTGGGGCCCAGATTTGTGTCAAACTCATATCTGACTTTATCTCCGGTATCTGCTTTTTCTACCAGTTCCCGGTCTACCCCCAGTTCCTCCACAACTTTATCGATCAGATCTCTGTCATAGAATTCAATTCCCAGAGAGTCGGCGATCATCCGGCCGATATCCGGTCCCCCGCTTCCGTATTCACAGCCCAGTGTTATTACAAAATGGCTCATCTGTCATTCTCCTTCCTATATATGATGGTCCTTCAATAAGCAGCTTACTGTGCCTCTACGGTTTCCTTCAGAATAGCAAAGGCCTTGTCACAGTCCTCTTTTGTCAGGATCAGAGGAGGAACCATACGGATAATGCTGCTTCCGATGGCGGTTACAAGAAGTTTCCTGTCAAAGCATCCGTGTTTGATATCCACTGCATTAACTGTATCGTCAAATTCTACGCCTACCAGAAGGCCCTGTCCTCTGACTTCTTTTACATGAGGAAGTTTTTTCAGTTCTTCCATGAAATAAGCGCCCATCTCTTTTGCGTTGCCCGCAAGATCTCTGTCCAAAAGCTCATCGATCTCAGCAAGAGACGCCGCGCAGCTTACCGGGCTTCCTCCGAATGTGGAGCCGTGGGATCCGGGAGTAAATGCCGCTGCCACTTCCTCTGTGGCACAGATGGCTCCGATAGGCATTCCGCCGCCCATAGCCTTTGCCATGGATACGATATCCGGCTTGATCCCGTAATTCATATAGGACATGATCGCTCCGGTCCTGCACCATCCGGTCTGCACTTCATCAAGGAGGAGCAGCATACCTCTCTCATCGCAGAGTTTCCGAAGTCCCTGAAGGAATTCCTGGGTTGCCGGATGCACGCCTCCTTCACCCTGTACCGGCTCTACCATAATCGCAATGGTATTTTCTGTACAAGCCTCCTCAAAGGCTTTCAGATCATTGAAGGGTGCGTAGCTGAATCCGGGAGTCATATCGCCAAAGCCTATCTGACATGCGTTATCCGGCTGGCCTGTAGCACTCATGGAGCCGAAGGTACGTCCGTGGAAAGATTCTTTTGCTGTTACGATATTGTATTTGTGAGGACCGTACTTCTCTACTCCGTATTTTCTCGCCATTTTGATCATGGCTTCATTTGCCTCAGTACCGGAGTTCTGAAAGAAGATTTTGTCCATGCCCAGTGTGGTACATATTTTTTCTGCCAGAAGAGCCTGAGGGATCGTATATGGATAGTTGAAAGTATGCATGATGTCGCCTACCTGATCTCTGACGGCTGCTACAACTTTCTCATTGCAGTTTCCGGCAGAGTTTACTGCGATCCCTGCATAAAAGTCGAGATATGGGGTTCCGTTTTCATCATAAATGTACATGCCCTTTGCCGTCTCGGCCAGAAAGTCGAAACGCTCATATGTCTCGATCATATATTTATTTACCTTGTCCTTGATATCCTGTACTGTTAAACCTGTGTCTTTTAATCTCATAGTAATCTCCCTTCCCGAAAAAGAAAAAGGCGAAGACGCTTGTTCTGATAAGCGCCTTCGCCTTTTGTTTTTCATTCAATATATTGTACATTTATAACATTATCACGGAAACCTTTTTCTGTCAATATCTTTTCTGAAGATATTTTATTTTTATATAAGCTGACATTTTCCAAGGATTTTTTAATCCTTTTTGTCATTTTTTTATAATTTTCCAATAACTCAAAATACTATTTAGAGTTTATTTGTTCAATATATTGCACGCACTAATGTTGATCAACGAACACACAGAGAAAACTTACTTTTCCGGTTCCTTCGTTAATATAGCTGTGCATCTGGTCTGTTTCAAATCTCAGGATATCCTCTTTTGTCAGGCAGTGTCTTTCATCTGCGCACTGTATGACCAGTTCTCCTTCTGAAACAGAAATATATTCCATGGTTTTCTCACCATGTCCGCCGCTTTCATATGTATATCCCGGTTCGATCTCAATCCTGTAGATTTCAAGAGCCTGATTATCCTCATAAGGAAAACAGGTCCAGACCTTATATCTTCCTTCTACCTCTTTTGTGGGAACCATATCTGTGATCCTGACCTGGCTGCTGCTAAGGGGCGGGGGCCCAAGCAGCTCTTCTACTTTTACCCGCAGTCCGCTGGAAATCTTCCCGATCACTCCCAGAGAGGGATTGGCCCTGTCTTTTTCGATCTGCGCAAGCATACTTTTGCTTACTCCGGTCTGCTCTGCGACCAGATCCAGGCTCATCCCTCTGGATCTGCGTATCCTTTTTAAATTCACGGCAACATTGTGCGATAAATAATCCATCCCAGCCTCTCCTTTCCGGCTACAGACTACATTCTGTAAGCCTATCTCTGCAAGAGATCACGGGATTATTATAAATCGGCTATATAGACATTTCAACGGCTTTTTCAAAGATATCAAGGCCTGCTTCAAGCTGCTCATCGGTTATGACCAGAGGCGCCAGGAAGCGGATCACATTATGATAGGTACCGGCGCTTTCCACAATAAGCCCCATAGACGCACATGCCTGGATAATAGCAGAAGTCAGCTCAGGAGCCGGCTCTTTTGTAGTCTTATCCTTTACAAACTCAATTCCTACCATAGCTCCCATTCCCCGGACATCTCCGATCACCGGATATTTCTCCATCATCTTCTGATACCGGGCCATAACCTTTTCACCGATCTGACAGGATCTTTCGGCAAGATGATCCCGTTCCATGATCTCAATGGTTTTCAGCGCCGCGGCACATGCCAGAGGATTTCCGCAGAAAGTTCCTCCGATGGTTCCGGGGGCCACAGCCTCCATGATCTCTTCTCCTGCGACAATAGCAGAGAGAGGGATTCCGGCCGCAATGGATTTTGCTGTTGCCAGGATATCCGGCATTACCCCTGCCTCTTTCCAGTATTCCGATGCGAACATCCGTCCTGTTCTGCAGAATCCGCTCTGGACTTCATCTGCGATCAGAAGGATGCCATACTTATCACAGATTTCTCTTACAGCTTTTACCCACTCAATAGGTGCCGGGATAAATCCGCCTTCGCCCTGCAGAGGTTCCACTACAATTGCCGCAATGGTATCCGGCGCGCCGCATTCTTCAAATACATCTTCAATGGACTGCATGTAATAATCCAGTTCTTTTTCCTTGGGCATCCCCTCCGGATTGCGGTAATAGTAAGGAAATTTTGCCCGGAAAACACCTGTAGCCAGCGGTCCCAGTCCGGTTGTATAAGCTTTCTTGGAAGTCATTGTCATTGTCAGCAAAGTTCTTCCATGAAATGCTCCTGAGAAAACAATAATATTGGGTCTGCCCGTATAAGCCTTGGCCACTTTGACTGCGTTTTCATCTGCCTCCGCGCCGCTGTTTGCAAAGAATACTTTCTTTTTCTCTCCTTTTACCGGAGTGATCTGGGCCAGTTTTTCCGCAAGAGCCACATATCCCTCATGGGTTACAATATTGAACATTCCGTGAAAATAGCGCTCTGCCTGTTCTTTTACCCCCTCAATGATCTCCGGCTGTGAGTATCCGATGTTCAGTACACCTACTCCTCCTACCCAGTCGAGAAATTTATTGCCATCTACATCTTCTACCATTGCACCCTCGCCTCGCTGGATGACTACCGGATATACACAGCCGATTGCTGACGGCACAACATTTTTTCTTCTTTCAATTACCGCCTTTGCTTTTGGTCCCGGAAGTGTCTCTGTTATAATCTCAGGTAAATCTGTTCTAAGCATGATCTCATCCTCCTGTCACTGTATTCTTCTTAAATTTTCTCTGTAAAACAAAAGAACGGGAAAGGCTTAAAAAGCACTTCCTCGTTCTTTTGTCTATAAGTATCGCACATCTGTATATTGTTTCCAACAGCCTGAGTGCACGAATTTTATTTCTATCTTTGTGCTGCCAGCACAAAGATCATTGACTTACAGGTCTTTTTCGTGGTATTCTGACAGCAACACTATGGGGAGGTTTCCTATGTCATTATTGCTGAAAGATATCTATTCTGAAACCAAAAACAGATTCCGCCTGGAGCTTGTCTGCGGGGCCCGGGGCCTGAACCGTCTTATAAACTGGGTCTATGTGGCGGAAGATATTGCCACCACAGACTTTCTCTATGGCAATGAATTGATCATCACTACCGGTATGGGAAAACAATCTTCTTCCGGCTGGCTCTATGATTTTGTGGCTGAACTGTTTCAGCAGGGCACCTGCGGCCTTATCCTGAACACGGGAATGTATCTCTCCGAAGACGATATCACTCCGGAAATCCGGAACTTCTGCGAAGAACACTCCTATCCTCTCTTTACCATGCCCTGGGAGATCCATATCTACGATATCACCCGGAGCTACTACAACCGGATCTTCCGGGATACCCAGTCCGCTGACGCCGTCACAGAAGCGGTTCTGGATCTGATCAGCGGTTCCGACCCGGAACATGCCATCAGCGTCCTTTTGCGCAGAGGATTCTCTCCGGAGCAAGGTTATCTGGCGTACTGTATAAATGGGAAAGGTCCGGAACAGGAAAGAGCAAAACTTGAAAATACTGTAAGGCTGGAGCTGAAAGTCCACTTTCCCGGCAGCCATATGTGTCATTTCAGAGAGGATATCCTTGTCCTCCTCCCCTGTATAGATAATGCAGAACTGAATCCTTCAGGAACAGGAGCTTCTGCAGGACTGAAAAATGCAGTGCGGGATCTTGCCGGCCGCATCAGCCGCTCCTTTCCCCGCTGGGACATCCGCTCCGGGCTGGGTTCTGTATCAGAACTCAAAGAATTTCCCCGGAGTTTCCGGCAGGCCCGATCTGCTCTGGCCTCCTCTTTTTCCTCCGGGGAAATTTTCTGCGCTTTTGACGATCTGGGATTTTATAAGATTCTTTTCTCTGTCAGCGACCGGAATGTTCTGAACGACTACTGGAGAGAAAAACTGGAACCGGTCATCACATATGATAAAATACACAAAAGCTGCTGTCTGGAAACTCTATATCAATATCTGATCTGCAGCGGAAGTATCCAAAAGATCGCCGAAGCCATGTACTGCCACAGGAACACTGTCAACTACCGTGTCCGGATCCTCCGTGAAACACTGGGGCTGCATCTGGATAATGTCCAGGATCGTTTTGAACTCCTGGCAGCATTCTACGTCAGATCATTCTGTGATCCAGGTTCTGAAAACGGCTATTTGTTATTCTGACACAGATTCCTTGCAGCTCCGTTTTCAGCAGTCCGTAGAAATACGCCCACTGCTTCCTGTATATATTCTGCAGCCGCTGCCTTATCGAGCACTTTGCAGGCTCCACCTTGGGACTGATGGGGGATGAAATAGATTTTCTTGCATAAAACGTTTTTTTCTATTAGACTGATTTATGATAAACATTTCCAGATACAATCTACAGGAGTATTGAAATATGAATCTGAATTTTGAATACTACAAAGTCTTTTATTATGTCTGCAAGTGCGGAAGTCTCACCGGCGCTGCCAATGTGCTTATGACCAGTCAGCCGGCAGTGACCCGCACCATCCACAATCTGGAAAGCGCCATTGGCTGCCGTCTCTTTATCCGCAGCAAAAACGGGGTGGAACTGACGCCGGAAGGCCGGACCTTCTACAAATATATTTCTGCCGCCTGCGCCCAGATTTTTAAAGGGGAAAATGAGCTGGCCGGCATGATCAGCCTGGATAATGGAACTGTCTGTATCAGCGCCACCGAAACAGCCCTGCACTGCTGCCTGTTCAAAGCAATGGAGGAATTTAACCGGTACTATCCAAACGTACAGTTTAAACTGTTAAACAACAGCACGGTTAATTCTATCCAGGCCCTGAAATCCGGCCGGGTGGATATGGCAGTGGTCTCCTCTGTGCCTCTGCAAAGGGAAAGCCATCTGCAGATAAAGTCTCTCCGGAAATATCATGATATCCTCATCGGCGGAAACAAATTTCAACATTTAAAAGGAAAGAAGACCAGCCTGGAGGAGTTAAAAGACTATCCCTGGATCGGTCTCACCTCAGGATCCATTACCAGGACCTCCCTTGACCGGTATTTTAATGAACTGGGGCTTCCCTTTAATCCGGATATAGAACTTGCAACTACCGACATGATCCTTCCCGCAGTTCGGCATAACCTGGGGATCGGCTTTATCCCCTCAGAATTTGCCGCGGAAGATATCCGCAGGGGAACTGTATTTGAGATCAATATTGAAGAACGGCTCCCTGAACGGGATATCCTTCTGGTATACGACACGGAATATCCCCAGAGTATTGCCGCCAAGACCTTTCAGAAATACCTGATCTCCGCAGAATATCCCGACTAAGGGATATTCCGCTTTCTTTTGTCTATATTCATATCAAAAACTTATGGATACGATATAAAATGATTATTTTACCGCCAGCTTCTTTCATGATAAAATATTTATGGTTAAAAAATTAACGAGTATTTTACAGAAAGAAGGTACCTTATGCAAGAAACAACATGTCTTGAGAAACAGCCCCTGTGTCAGGAAATGCTGGAAAAGATGAATGCTTACTGGCGGGCTGCAAACTACCTGTCAGCAGGACAGTTATATCTGCTGGACAATCCTCTGCTGAAAAAACCCCTTACCATGGATCATATCAAAAAGAAGATCGTTGGTCACTGGGGAACTGTACCCGGACAGAATTTCGTATATGTTCACTGCAACCGTGTTATCAAACGTTATGATCTGGATATGATCCTCCTCTCCGGTCCCGGACACGGCGGAAACTTCCTGATCGCAAATACCTATCTGGACGGAAGCTACAGTGAAGTATATCCGAATATCAGCCGTGATGAAGAGGGAATGAAAAAAATGTTCAAACAGTTCTCTTTCCCTTGCGGCGTACCAAGCCACTGCGCCCCTGAAACACCAGGCTCTATTAATGAAGGCGGCGAGCTGGGATATTCTATCGCTCATGCCTTCGGAGCTGTTTTTGACAATCCGGATCTGATCGCTACTGTAGTTGTAGGAGACGGAGAGGCAGAAACCGGTCCTCTGGCTACTTCCTGGCATTCCAATAAATTCCTGAATCCTGTAACGGACGGCGCTGTACTGCCGATCCTGCACCTGAACGGCTACAAGATCAGCAATCCTACCATCTTCTCCCGTATTCCTCATGAAGAGATCGAGAGCTTTTTCAAAGGCTGCGGCTGGAAGCCCTATTTTGTAGAGGGTGACGACCCCATGACCATGCATAAGAAGATGGCAGAAACCATGGACACAGTTATTGAGGAGATCAAAGCCATCCAGAAGAACGCCCGTGAGAACAACGATCCGGAGCGTCCTGTCTGGCCGATGATCGTTCTGCGTACACCAAAGGGCTGGACCGGTCCCAAGGTAGTAGACGGACAGCAGATCGAAGGTTCTTTCCGCGCACATCAGGTGCCTCTTACTATGGAATCTCCTGAGCATCTGGAACTGTTAAAGGAATGGCTGGAAAGCTACCACGCAGAAGAGCTCTTTGACGAAAACGGCCGTCTGATCCCGGAACTTCAGGAATTAGCGCCTAAGGGAAATGCCCGTCTGGGAGCCAATCCTCATGCAAACGGCGGTCTGCTGCTGAAAGATCTCCGTCTGCCTGATTTCCGCAGCTATGGAATCGAAGTAGATCCCGGAAAGACAAAAGCCCAGGATATGATCGAACTGGGAGGCTATATCCGTGATATCTTCAAATTAAACAAAGAAAACCACAATTTCCGTATCTTCGGACCAGACGAAAGCATGTCCAACCGTCTGTACAAAGTATTTGAAGAGGAAAACCGTGACTGGAACGCCCAGCTGCTGGATACAGATGACTGTCTGGCAAGAAACGGACGTATCATGGACGGAATGCTCAGCGAGCATATGTGTGAAGGCTGGCTGGAAGGATATCTTCTCACCGGACGCCACGGCTTCTTTGCAAGTTACGAAGCATTTATCCGTATTGTAGATTCTATGGCAGCTCAGCACGCAAAATGGCTGAAAGTCTGCAACCAACTTTCCTGGAGACAGCCTATCGCTTCTCTGAACTTTATCCTGACCTCCAATGTATGGCAGCAGGACCACAATGGATTTACTCATCAGGATCCCGGCTTCCTGGATCACATTGCCAACAAGAAAGCAGATGTTGTCCGCATGTATCTCCCGCCGGATACTAACTGTCTGCTCTCCTGCTTTGATCACTGCATCAAGAGCAAAAATTATGTAAATGCCATTGTTGCATCTAAACATCCAAGCTGTCAGTGGCTGTCCATGGAGCAGGCTGTAAAACACTGCACCCAGGGTATCGGTATCTGGGAGTGGGCCAGCAATGACGATGGAGAGGAACCGGATCTGGTAATGGCCTGCTGCGGTGATACTCCTACACTGGAAACCATGGCTGCAGTAACCATCCTCCGTGATGAAATGCCGGATCTGAAGATCCGTGTGGTAAACGTGGTAGACCTGTTTAAACTGGAATCTGATCATAAACATCCTCACGGACTCAGCGATGCAGAATATGACGCAATCTTTACAAAGGATAAGCCTATCATCTTCGCATTCCACGGCTATCCTACTCTGATCCATGAGCTGACTTATGAACGGACAAACCATAATATCTCTGTTCACGGCTACCTGGAAGAAGGAACTATTACCACACCTTTCGATATGCGTGTGCAGAATAAGATCGACCGTTTCAATCTGGTAAAAGACGCCATCATCCATCTGCCTCAGCTTGGAAATAAAGGATCTCACCTGATCCAGAAAATGAACGATAAGCTGATCGAGCACAGACAGTATATCGCAGATAACGGACAGGATCTGGAAGAAATCCGCAACTGGGAATGGCACCTTCCTGAAAAATAAAAACTATTAATCTCTTTTAATATGGAAAACGGGACAGTCTCCAAAAAAGATCTGTCCCGTTTCTCTTTTTTCTACGAAAAAATCCCGCTTCCAGCCAGGATCAGGAGTACAACCGCTACGATCAAAATACCATATATGAAAAGCCTGCCCACTTAACGAAGCTAAAATGTCCGTTAAACAGGCAGACCTTTTCACATCAGATCTTTCAGCCTTTTGTATATTTCTCTGTATTTCTCAAATCCCCGGCGGTACACTTCCCGATTTTCTTTTTGGGGAAGAAATACTTCATCTTCCAGAAGGGCAAATCTCCTGCACCCTTCTTCCACTGAAGGAAGGATCGAAGTCCCTGCCCCTGCCAGGATACAGGCCCCCAGACAGGCCTGCTCCTTTACCTTGCTTACATAGACCGGCTTTTCGAAGATATCCGCCTGTATCTGAAGCCACAGCCGGGAAGAAGCTCCGCCTCCTGAAGCGATGACACCGGAAGCTTCTACCCCCAGCCCTTCCAGGATCTCCATACAGTCTTTCAGGCTGTAAGTAACCCCTTCCATCACCGACCGGAGAAAATGCCCCTGTCCGTGGGCCAGAGTCATGCCGAAAAACACCCCTTTTGCTTTCGGATCCATATGGGGAGTCCTTTCCCCGGAAAGATAGGGCAGATAGAGAAGTCCTTCTGAGCCCGGTTCTGCAGTCCCTGCCAGTTCATTAACTTTTCCGTAATCTTCCACGGCAAGTACCTTGTTTTTTATCCAGTTCATGGACATACCGCTGCATAAGGTGGCGCCAAATATGGTGTAAGCCCCTTCTATGGCATGGCAGAAAGTATTGGTCCTAAGCTTCTTATCATAGACAGGTTCTGAAAGAAAGGCGGAAATCTGGCCTCCGGTGCCGATATTGGAGATGATCTTTCCCGGGCGGATCACCCCGTTTCCTATGCTCTGGGCCTGCTGGTCCCCGGCTCCGTAAACCACCGGGATTCCCTCCGGCAGTCCGGTCCTTTTGGCACATTCAGGGCTGATGGTCCCTGCAATAGAGGAAGACTCCGCCACAGAAGGAAAAATCTCTTTGGGCAAACCGGATTTTTCTAAAAGCTCCCAGGCCCAGTCTCTTTTTGCTGTGGCAAACATTCCGGTAGCGGAAGCATCGGACACCTCCGCTCCCATTTTGCCCGTCATCTTAAAGCGGAGATAATCCTTAGGCGACAGGATTTTATTCACCTTTGAAAATATATCCGGCTCATTTTCTTTTACCCACAAAAGAGAAGGAAAAGCAAAGCCGCTGCTGACCCGGTTGCACAGCAGACTGCCCATTTCTGCCTCTGTATATGTTCTGTAGATCTCCTCCAGCTGTTTACCAGCTCTCTGATCCAGCCAGATGATGGCGGGGTAAAGAGGCTCTCCATTTTCCCCGGCAAGGATCAGGCCGTGCATCTGGCCGGAATATCCTACCGCGGAAATCTTCTCATATTCTTCCCGATAGTGTATGTGCAGCCAGTCCAGAACTTCCAGAAGAGAAGACCACCACATTTCGGGATCCTGCTGGGCATATCCGGGCCGTGGAATATCCACCTCATAAGACTTGGCATGGACTGCCGCTACGCCCTTTTCTGTGTCCAGGAGCATTGCTTTCATACTGGAAGTTCCTACATCAATTCCTAAAACAACTGCCACTTACGTATCCCTCCGATTTTCATTTTTCTTTCCTATATATGGGCCTTTAAAAAGTCCAGAACGATCCCCAGGATCCGGTCATTGTCAAATCCCAGACTGCCGTGGCTGCCGTCCTGTATCTTATAGAAAGTTACCTCTTTCCCCAATTCCCGCATATAATTATAAAGCTGACAGCTCTGGTTAAAAGGCACCAGCATATCTCTTCCTCCATGTATGAGGAGAAGAGGCGGGGTCTCTTTTTCCTTTGATAAATAATTCATTGGGATCGTAAGGTCCGCCAGTTCCGGGTGTTCCAGTACGTTTTTCCCTCCGATCTCATAACCCTCGGGGCTGTCCGGATCATAATGATTCTGAGAGCTTTCATAATAATTCATCAGAGAGAAGACCGTAGGGCCATACAGGTCGATGATGCAGTTTACTTTGGCGGAATATTCTCCATACAGCCGGGTATCCGGTCCCTCATCTCCTGTAAATCCCGCCATCAGGGCAGTATGGCCTCCGGAAGAATCTCCGGCTATAGCCATATGGTCCACGTCAATATGGTATTCCTCACAGTGTTTCTTTAAAAACCGCACAGCCGTCTTGGCGTCCTGCATCTGAGCGGGAAAAGGAGCCATCTCCGAAGGACGGTACTCCACGATGGCTACCACATAGCCATGCTCCGCCATACGGATATGCCTGGAAATATGGTCCCACAGCCATTGTTTATGAAAGGCAGACCCCTGGATATAGACAATACAGGGCCACTTTCTCTTTTTCTTCTTTTCCTCTTCCGGCACTCCGGCATGAACAATAGGCTCCAGAATGTGCATTTTCAGTGTGCAGCTCACCGGATCCACGTACCAGTCTTCCGGCTCTCTCTGGGCATATACAACATCCGTATGGAAATCCACCTGGCATCCCCATTCATCTTTCAGATCTTCCAGCACAATACAGCCTTCCGGCACTTCCTCTGACCGGGGAAAATCTGCTGGATCCGATGTAGGAATAGGTTCCTGAAGTTTTCTTTTTTCCATAATAGATTTTGGATCAAACATGGGACTTCCTCCTTATTCTGTAAAATCTTTTCCTCTATTATAGCAGTGTTTTCTGAAAATCCTCAATTTTTTCCTGTCATTTTCCGGTAAAACATCTCTTCGTCAATCCGGTATCCTACAGGCCGGACGCTGAGGATCCCATCCTTCAGATCCAGTCTGCACTCACTGTAATATCCACTACCATATCCAGATTTATCTGTTCTCCCCTCTCCATAACAAGTATTCCTCTGTCTGTATCCGCCTTTCGGATCCTGCCCTGTACCCGGTGGCAGGATCCGCCTGCTTTCTTCTTGTCAGGTACAAATTTTCCTCAAAAACTTAACCAGCCTCTCTACCTGGATGCGGCGGCTGGCAGGGAATCCGTTGGAACAGGCGGCAACCGCCGCTTTTTTCTTTAGAAACATCCCTTCACACCCGGAAAAGATGTCCGGACCTTTATATACTGAACTATCCATTTTCTGTTTCCTCTCTACTTTTTTAATATGCATCTGGAGCTTCGTCAAAGGAAATAGGGCATTACCCCAGCCACAGGATCCTGACCTCTGGACTGCCTGGGTTCCATGTGCTGGAAAGCATTGGTTCCATTGCCTCTTCATAGGTAAGTCCGTCTTCCTCGGCAAGTATCTCAGCGATCCCTGCGTATTCTGCATTAGGCAGCATTCCTGCAGTATAATATCTATAGGGATAGACAGAACCGTCTCCTGTATCCCATCCGTCTTCCGTCCACTGAGGCTCCAGCCATTTTCCATTATTCTCCATTGCTCCGGTCTTTTCCCAAAGACTCTGAAAATCTTCGGCATTTTTCATGTTTTCTTTAATACCATAGATTTCTGTTCGATCTTCGGCCGTCTCAAGGTCCATTTTCCAGCGGTACGTTTCCTTTCCGTTTTCTGCCGGATGGTTCCATTCAATCTGGCCGGCATTCTCAATAAGAGCCAGAAGAAGAATTGCTTTTTTCTCCATCTTCAGGTTCCATCTGGCCGTATCTTCCGGTTCATCCTGGAAAATCAAAGTAAGGGTATAAGGCTTTGCGTCTGTCTGTAGTTCTATTGAAAAATCCCCCAATTCTTCCATACGGAGAACATTCAAAAGTTTCATAACTCCAGGGGCGTCCCCGATATAAGAAATTTTGCTTGCAAAAATCTTCCGCGTTTCCAGAGAAATCCGGCACTCTTCTTCCAGCTCTGCCACAGATTTTTCAGAAACTGCCATACGGTAAAGAAGTTCCTGGCTGTTAGCCTTTTCTTTTTTTCTATTCCAATAAAATCCGTTTCCCGGGTCATCAAGATCCTCACAGGAAAAAGAATACAGTCCTCCGCTCCCATCGTTATTACCGTATCCCACATGATATGCCGCCAGCACCAGATCCTGCTCTGGCAGAAGTTCCTGAAATTTTTCATATTCCTCTACACGGAAATTGGCTCCTAAGCCTCCGCAGCTATAGGAATCTCCTGTCATCTGATAGGTATCTGAAATCTTCTTTCTCTCTCCTCCGCTCTCTCCCTCAAAATACAGATCTGATGACATCTCCCACCTATTTTCTTTTGAGAAATCATAAGTCCACTCTGCTGTGAAACGGCCTGTGTCCGGAAACTCATCCTCCCGGTCGCCGACCCTTCGCACATCCAACAGTTCATAGTCTTCCAGTTCTCCTTCCCTCCATAATTCACGGTAAAAGGCAACGGTCTTCGTACCAGGATCCAAAATATAACCCATCCCTTGTGACTGGCTGGAAAAATTTCCCTCCTTTGTTCCATATTGAAGGAACCCTCTGTACCGCAGGCCCGGGGTGCCCCCTAGTCCATTGGTCACTAAAACGGCTACTGCTGCAATACAGATCCCCGCTGCCACGATGCCCGCCCAAGGTTTCTTTTTCTGAAAGCGGAGAACGTTCTTTATCCTTTTGCCCACTGAAGATTCTCCAAAAGCCAGTGTTCCCGGCAGTTTACGTTTCTCAACAGAAAAACTGAGGAGACATTCTCCATAGTCGGCTTTCCCTCTGTCTCCCAACTTTTTCATAACCGCCTCATCACAGCTCATTTCCATATCTTCCGTCATAAAATAAAAGGCAGCCCAGACCAGGGGATGAAACCAGTATACCGCCAGAAGAAGGACCGCCAAAACCTTTACCACATGATCGCCCCGATGGATATGATAACGTTCATGGAGAAGGACCATTTCTCGCTGTGGCTGTGTAAGCCGGAAAGGCAGATAGATCCGGGGCCTGAAAATTCCCATAACAAAAGGGGTGTCCCCGCCGTCCCATTCATAAACATTTATCTCTGTATTGATAGCCTGTCTGACAGATTTTTTAATTTTTATCCAGCAGAAAAGATGATAAAAAAGGGAAAGAAACATCCCTGAAATCCAGATCAGAGAAAGCCCGGACAGCCATAAATTCTCCCGGGTGTATTCCTGCACTTCCTGTCCGCCGGAATTTTCTCTTTCCGTATCTGCCGAAGCACCTGTATTTTGCCGGCTCTCCTGTCCGGTTTTCTCCATACTTTCCCCCTGATCTTCTGGATATACAGAGTTCTCTTCCCTGGGTTCCGAAACCCTTTGAACATCGGATGCAGTCTCAGCCGCCTGACCATTCCCCTCAGGCACGTACCAGGTTAATGTCTGCCCCTTCATATCTGCAGATCTGAATATCTCCAGATTAAACAGACTGATCCCGCTGTAAGGCGCCCAGGGACAGAGCAGCCGGAAAGCTGCGGCCAGCCACAGGGCATACAGATATTTCCGGGGTGCTTTCTTCAGCAGAATACGCAGAGCCAGAATTGCCAGGATCGTGATTCCGCCGGTAACCGACATATTCAGAACCGCTGTAAATAAATCTCTTATCCATCCCATAGTCACCCCTCCCTGTGAGCGTCGATCAGCCTTTTCAGTTTTTCCGCCTCCTCTTCCGAAATCTTCTTATCCCCTAAGAATGCGGCTAAAAACTTTGGAAGAGAACCGCCGAACGTACGCCTTACAAAATAATCCGATTCTACTGCCTGACATTCATCTTTTGACACAAGAGGTGTGACTACTGAATCTTTATTCTCCAGAAAGCCTCCCTCTGCGAGCTTCCGGATCACAGTATAAGTAGTGGATTTTTTCCAGTCAAAACGCTCCTTTGCAAGGCGCACCAGTTCTCCGGAACGTACAGGCGCAGTCTCCCAGACAAGGAGCATGAAACGGTATTCACTGTCACACAGCCTGAAATCTTTCATAGAAGCCACTCCTTTCGCGGAATTGGTTTATTATTATAAACCTTTTTCTTTAGTCTATAATAATAGACCATCTTTGTCAATCCGTTTGTGTTCCTTTTTTCTTTATGTTATCATAGGACATACACAAAGCATTGTAAACCAAAGGAAAGGAGAGGCAAAGTCCATGACCCCAGCAGAGGCAGGGAAAATCCTGGGTATTTCCCCAAAGGCAGATATCGAACAGGTAAAAAAGCAATACCGCAGACTTATGCTTCAGGTTCATCCGGATGTATCCGGCCCGTCAAAGGCCAGGTACCAGTACAGCGCCCAGGAGATTAATCTGGCCTATGGAGTTCTAAAGAAGAGACTCACAGAATCAGAAGGCCTCTCTTTTTCCGGGAAAGGGGAAAACAGCCGGAAGAATACCTTTCACTGGGACGCTCCTGTCAATGATCAGGCGTGGAAAGAGCGGGATGTACTCCACTATGCAGAAGATTATGAGGGAAATATCCTGGGAAATTTTACCATTGCTCGGGGAAAGTACCTGTGGACTACAGAAGAAGATTTTCCTCTGTTTCTCCTGAGCATTTACCGCTGCGGACAGGAACTTCTGGATGAAGTGGATGCCTCCCTTCAGCGAAAGGAGGATCCTTCTCTCCGCCGGAGGATCCATCCTCAGCTTACTTATCTTCTGGCTCAGCAGTTTATGGACAGCACTGCTCTTTTAAAAGAACTGGCAAAGAAGACAGCTCCCGCAGAAGAGGGAAAGGAAATTTATTACCTGCCTGCCATGTTGGAAATTTCCGGCAGTTTTTCAGATCTTAAAGAGGGAGAATCTCTTTCTCCTTCCAGGCTGAAAGACCATCGGCTGTATCTGAAAAACAATGCCGGACGGGAACTGGGCTATCTCTCTTTTCCTGACGACCGGTTCTACTATATTGTGATTCCTCTTTTTGAGCAGCGAAGAGTCCTTGTCAAAATCAAAGCGTCCAAGAAACCGGCCTCCTCCAAAAAGGGGAAAACTTCCAGGTATCACAGCCTTCATCTGTGGCTGAAGCTTGCTCCTCAGGCAAAAAAACAGCCGCCGGAAAATCTGAATCTTCAGATCCGGCAGCTGCTGGAAATTTACTGCAGATGATTTCATCCAAAGTATTTCGCCACAAAATCTTTCGTTACCTGGGCAGCTTTCTTTATATTTTCTTCATGAGACATGGCATAGTATTCTGGACGGAATTCCTCAATGGTACAGACTCCGTCAAATCCTATTTTCCTCAAAGCGCCGGCAATCCCCTGATGGTCGATCACTCCCTCTTCCGGCCACAGCCTTTTATCGTCTCCGCAGGAGCCCAAAGGCAGATCTTCACAGTCGTTCAAATGATAGGCAAAAATTTTCTTTCCGTCAGCGGCCTGCAGATCTTCCAGCCTGGAACACATTTCATGAAAATGAAAGGTGTCCAGGGTGATTCCTACATTGTCCCTGTCCACTTCTTTCACAATATCATAAGCAGTGCCGAACTGATTGATAGAACAGTCCGGAGAGCCGCAGAATTCCAGAGAAATTCTCATATCTGACCCTACCATGTCAGAAAGATGCCGCAGCTGTTTCACTGCTTCTTTACGGATTTCTCCCACTGTCTTATCCTTTATTCCGCAGGAAGGCACTGTGATCAGCATTTTCATGCCGATTTTTTTAGAAACATTCAGAATAAACTCTGTTTCTGCGTCTATCTCTCTCCTGCCTTCTTCATCTCTTTGATTAAAGTACAGCAAAGTATTGTAAGCCCAGGGCTTTAGATGGTGGGCTGCAAACCATTCTGCCAGTTCCTCAAGAGTATGCTCTTTTAAATATTCTTTCAGGCAGTCAAAACGGATCTCAATATAATCAAACCCATATTTTTCACACATTTCCAGATCTGCCATCAAAGACTGGCCTTTGCATTCCAGAGCAGTAGCTTCATTAAATCCGATCTTCATATCCTTTTCCTCCTAAATCTTCAGGTTTTTCTGTATGCCATAATTTTACTATCACATGGATGCGTGTACAATTATAATTATTTAAAAAAATTTTTTCTCGTTCTAGTCTTAACAGGAAACAATACTTACTGCTCACTATCTTCGCATTTATCTAAATATCTTCCCACGATCTCCAGTTCGTCCATATAAATGCAGTGTTTCATGCTGCCATGCTCTACCCTGCGGCAGCATTCCTGAAAATCCATCCACTTTACAGCCTCTACCTCTGACTCCTGAAGGACCAGTTTCTTCTCATCCACCGGTTTGTCATAGACATAGACTGCGCTGATCTCATAATCCCGGAAAGGTTTTCCGTAAAACACATCTTCAAAGTATGCCTTCCGCATTCCTGCCAGGTGAAGGTCTTTCTCTTCTGCCCGGATCCCCAGCTCTTCTCCAAGCTCCCTGAGGGCTGCCGGAAGGTAGGTATCTCCGGCAGATACATGGCCTGCAGAAGAAATATCATAACAGCCGGGGTTAGAGTCCTTAAAAAGACTTCTCTTCTGAAGAAGCAGATCCCATCCGCTGCTGTGATTTCTCCGGACGATCCAGATATGGGAAGTAGGATGAAGACTGCCGTCCAGATGAGCCACACCCCTGTCCCGGACAATGCCCGCCGGACTTCCGTCTTCCTTTAAAATGTCGAAAAGCTCCAGAGGCTTACCATTTACAGAGGCAGATCTGAGGATATTTCGTCTGTCAAAGGTCACCTTTAAAGAAAAGAATGGTCTCTCTTCCATCATAAGCCGAAAACAGATCTTCTCTTCCTCCCCGGTCAGATTCTGTAAAATCTCATCACATTTCGGCCAGCAGACAGTATCTGTCTCTTCTTTCCTGCCCTCCGGAAGAGTCCGCCGGGCACTGAATAAAAGCATATATTCTGTAGGCTTCTCCTCTCTGACCAAAGTCAGGATTCCCCTGGTCTTCCAGGAGAATGGAGCAGAATTTTCACCGCCGAATGTCCTTGCCAGGCATTCTTCCGGACTTTCTCCCTCTTTCATGGTTTCTTTTAGAATCTGATACTTTTCCTTCTGTTCCAGAACGCAGAAAACTTCCAGCTTTTCCGGCATTTTATACACCTCATTCATTATTTTCTCTTTCTTAGTTTATCAGATGAACAGGAAAATGCAATTTTTTTCTCTTTTCGTAGACATGATATGTCTATAGATTCTCTTGATTTCATTTCGTTATACCAATATAATAGAAGAGGTGATGAATATGAAAAAAAAAGTACTATCCACAGAAGAACTCCGGGAAAATTCTTACGAATACGGACTTCCGGAATACCTGCAACAAGATCTGGATGCTTTCAAAGAAGGGTTAAAAAACAGTTCTTCTCTCATGGATTGTTTGTGGGGAGAATTATATAGCAGTATCAACATAGCGGAAATCAATGAGGGAGCGATCACGCCGGAACACGCAGATTATCTCAGGCAAAAATTTTTGTGGGGAGGTAAGTCAAAAAATGAAAAACATTGACTTTACAAGCTGCAGACGTATTTGGGGCAAAGCCTACAATGGAGCAAACGGAAAGAAGATTGCAGTAGACTATGAAGGTATAGTTTATATGCTCAAATTTCCGCCTTCCGCTGAAAATAAGCCAACAGATCTGTCCTACACAAATAGTTGTTTTAGTGAACATATTGCAAGTAGTATTTTCCGCATGCTTGGTATTCGGGCGCAAGAAACGATGCTTGGTACTTTCCAGGTATCTGGAAAGACAAAAGTGGTATGTGCCTGCAGAGATTTTACCGCAGATGGGAAACTATTCTATGATTTTTGTTCTATAAAAAACACCATTCTGGATTCTGAACATGGAGGCACTGGAACCGAGCTGTCCGATATTATGGAAAGCATTGAAAAACAACAATTTGTCAATCCTGTGATTCTAAAGGAGCATTTCTGGAAGATGTTTGTGGTAGATGCCTTCCTTGGAAATTTTGATCGTCATAATGGTAATTGGGGATTTTTATATGATCCTGATAGCCAAAAGGCTGAAATTGCTCCAATCTTCGATTGTGGCAGTTGCTTGCTTCCTCAGGCGGATGAAAAAGTAATGGAACGTATCCTGCATGATGAGAATGAATTAAATGCCCGAATTTTCCAATTTCCAACATCCGCAGTGAAGTTAGAAGGGAAAAAGATTCGTTACTACGATTTTCTCATGTCCGGGCAGTCTGAAGACTGCAATGAGGCACTGATACAGATTGTTCCTAAAATCCACGTAGAAACAATCCAGAACTTTCTGGAAGAAGTTCCTTACCTTTCGGATCTGCAGCGAACCTTTTATCTGACCTACATCCAGGCAAGATTGGAAAAGCTCCTTCTGCCCGCTTATAAACAGGCAGTCAGCCAAAAGGATGATATGACTCTTAGTTCAAAAGAACCGATACAATAAGTAACTATAACCCGAGAATATTTTTCGATAAGGCTATCGCATTTGCGACAGCCTCTTTTCTTGACATAGGTGTAATGATAGTGTATAGTGTATATATAATAACATCACACTAATAACAACAATGACAACGCTGTGAAAACAGACTGTAACTACGAATACTGGAGGTGTATCCCACTTTGCATATACTCATATCAAACACTTCTGACAAGCCTCTGTATCAGCAGATCAAGGAGCAGATCAAGGACGCGATTTTAAGGGAGGAACTGACCGAAGGAGAGCTTCTTCCTTCTATCCGCTCTTTTGCCAATGATCTGAAAGTTAGTGTTCTGACCATACGGAGAGTCTATGAGGAACTGGAGAAGGAAGGGTTTGTCGTCAGTCAGACAGGTATCGGCACCTTTGTATCTGCCGGCAATGCGGAACTGCTGAGAGACTCCAGGAGGAGGCTTGTAGAGCAGAAAATGCAGGACATGATAGAAACCGCCCGTTCCCTGGGGATCACAAAGGAAGAGCTAAATGAAATGATGGATATTCTGTATGAGGAGGAGTGAAATGGACAGGGTTTTAGAGGTAAAGAATTTAAACAAATCCTATAGCAGATTTGCGCTGAAAGATGTGAGCTTTTCTCTGCCGGAAGGCTGTATTACAGGCTTTATCGGAATAAACGGAGCGGGAAAAACTACTACCCTCCGTTCTATCCTGGGTCTGGCCGAAGGAGTCACAGGAAGTATCCGTTTTTTCGGTATGGATATGAAAAGAAATGAAAAACAGATCAAAAACCGGATCGGCGTGGTTCTGGACGGAGACTGTTTCTATGAGGATCTGTCTCTGGAAGAAATGAAGAAAATCCTGGCCCCGGCCTATTCTTCCTGGTGTGAGCAGGATTACCGGTCTTATCTGGAAAGATTTTCTTTAAACCCAAAGGAAAAAATCAAAAATCTCTCCAAAGGAATGAAGATAAAATATTCCCTGGCGCTGGCTCTCTCCCATAAACCTGAACTGCTGATCATGGACGAGCCTACCAGCGGTCTTGATCCCTTATTCCGCAGCCAGCTCCTGGACCTTCTGCGGGATTATATGGAAAAGGGCGGAAAAGGCGTATTTTTTTCTACTCATATCACCTCGGATCTGGATAAAATTGCAGATATGCTGATTATGATTGATCAGGGGCATATTGTATTTCGGGAAGATAAAGATGAGCTTCTGGACCGATACCGTATTGTAAAAGGAAGCAAAGAAGATCTAAATGAAGAAGTCCGGAGCCTGCTGTTTCATATTCAGGAAACAGCTTTTGGTTTCACCGGTATGACCAGTCATATTTCCCAGATACAGAAGCTTCTTCCCAATGTACTTTTAGAACGCCCCACAGTGGAAGATATCATGCTGAGCCATACCAAAGGAGGGATGAAAAATGCTGCTGAGTTTAGTTAAAAAAGACTTTATACTGGTAAAAAAATATGTGCTTTTTATGGCTGTCGTCTGCTTCCTGCTGCCTGTTTTTCTCCTCTCCCGGCTGCCGGAATTTGCAGGGCCTCTGACCTTTTTTATCTCTGTGGTCTACTCCATATTTCTTCTTCTCCAGTATGTTTTTCTAAAAGAATACCAATCTCCGAAAGCCTCCCTTCTTCTGTGTGCTTCTCCCTATCCCCGGAGGCTTATGGTACTTGGAAAATATGGATTCTGTCTGGTCCTCTATGCCGCCAGCAGCTTGATATACTGGATCAATACACAGATTTTTCCGGGACTTGGCAGGTTTCATTGGGAAATGGCTGTTCTGGTGTTTTTCATTGTCACCATCTTTTACAGCATTTATATTCCTCTGGAGTACCGGCTGGGATTTGAAAGGACAAAATTTATCACTATGTTTATCATTATGGCTTGTCCTTTTGTGGCTCCCTTTATCCTTCAAAAAGGAGCGGTTATCCAAGACTATATTCAGCTTCTGCCTCCGGTGCTCTTTTACGGTATAGTCTTATTTATCAGCCTGCTGGCACTGGTGATATCTGCCTGTTTATCTGTCTATTTTTACGAGCATGCAGATTTATCATAGGCAAAAAAATCCCCGCAGGAATTTAAAGCAGGATCGCTCTGAATTTCTGCGGGGATTTTGTCTTTATTTTCTTTGTTGCTCTTCTTCCACTACTTCCAGAGAAGCATTTTCCCACTTTCCGAACCAGATTTTTCTTTCTTCTTTTTCCAGATAGATCCTAGTGGTAAATACCAGCTCTCCCTGATTTACAAAAATCTCTACGATAGAATTATCTATTAGGATCAGCAGATCCTCTACCTTGTTTTCTACCCGTCCTGTTCTTTTGCCTCTGCCTCCGCCGCAGGGTGCAGGAGTTCCCTCTTTATCCAAAAAAGAAAGCTCCACCTGATCTCCCTGGACAGTAACTGTCAGATGATTCTTCTCTGTACCGATACAGATCTGCCGTTTTTCTCCCTGAACCTGAGAAAATACTGCTCTCAGAGTCTTGTCTGCCCAGCGATATCTGCCGTTTTCGAGAACCGCCCTTTTCCAGTCCAGATCCTCCAGTTCTCTCACCGGCATCCGATAAACCTTTCCATCATGGCAGGTTAGTTCCGCAGGGATGGTCAGACAGTGCTGCCAGCCGTTTTCCACGGAAAGATTTCGGTAAGTTTTGGCAGTGTCCGGGACTCCAGCCCAGCCTATAAGGATCCTCCTGCCGTCCTCTGTTTCAAAAGACTGGGGAGCATAAAAGTCAAATCCCATATCCCATTCCCTGAAATTGTCCTCTAAATCTTCCATCTGTGAGAAAAACACATAGCCGGACTGATAGATATTCTGGAATCTGTCTTCCCGGGCTTCCAGGCCCTGAGGACAAAAAGAAAGGAGCCTCTCTTCGGATAAAGAAAAAATATCAGGACATTCCCACATATATCCGAAGGGCTTTTCCGGTACCAGTTCCCGGTACAGACTCCATTTTTTCTTATCTTCTGAAACATAGATCAGGACGCCCCCTTTATCCCGGCGTTTACCCTGACTGTCCCAGGCTCTGACTCTGGCCCCCAAGACCATGTAATATTCTCCATCTTCCTTCCATACCTTAGGGTCCCGGATATGTTGGGTCATGTCTTCCGGATAATCCTCCATGCCAAGGAGAATGGTTTTTTCAGACATATTCTGTCCGTCCTCAGATTCTACCAGGATCTGGGTACTGGTCCTCCCGGCGTCGATATAATCGTAATCTCCCGGCTTCTTCACATTCCCGGTATAAAAAATATATATTTTATTATCCTCCACAAGAGCAGAACCGGAGTAAACGCCGCTGGCGTCCTGGGGAATGTCCGCAGTCAGTACCGGCTCACGGTATTCCCAGTGAAGGAGATCTTTGCTGACACAATGGCCCCAGTATCCTCCCCCTCCGTTGACGTTCAGTGGTGAATACTGGAAATAGGCCTGGAACTCTCCTTTAAACTGGCACAGGCCATTGGGATCATTCAGCCAGCCCACAGGAGGCATAATATGATACCTAGTCCGGAAAGGACAGCCGGCAACTGTCCTTCCCATTTTTTCTTCTGCTTCTTTTGCTTTTTGAAAACCGTATTTCATAGCTGTCCCTCTTATTCTGTGATTACCGCAATCTTGTCTCCCACTGCCACAGTCCTCTCAGCTTCTCTGTCTACGTGAGACCCTTCCACAGGCTCTGTAAAGATCAAACAGGCTGCGGTGTCATATCCTTCTTCTCTGATCTTGTCCTTATCAAAGTCCATAATGCAGTCTCCTGCTTTCAGTTCCTGTCCCTCAGTCACATGTACATCAAAGTACTTTCCTCCCAGTTGTACCGTATCGATCCCTACATGGATCAGCAGACCGTTTCCGGCTTTTGTACGGAGACCTACTGCATGTTTCGTATCCATGACCATCTCTACTGTACAGTCTGCAGGAGCATAAATCTTTCCTTCTGAAGGTAGAATAGCTACGCCGTCTCCTAAAACTTTTTGTGAAAATGTAGGATCATTTACCTTTTCAATTCCTATAAATTCTCCTGCTGCAAATGCATATATTTTTTCGGGAAGTTCTGCTTTTGCCGACTCCCCTTCCAAAGAGACAGCCACCCTAACAGAAGATGAAGACACAGCTTCTGAAGTCAGTCCTGCAGCGGTTTTATCTTTCTTTTCAAATATCATTCCCAGGAAAAAGGAAAAGATAAATCCTGCGGCAAGAGCAGTCAAATGAGCAATGATATAGTTTACATAGCCATTGTTCTCCGGATCTGCCAGAGCAATCCCAGGTACAACCGTTGTTCCAAATCCCAGGGCAGCTAAATGTGTGAAATAGACAATCACTCCGCCGATAGCTCCTCCCAAGCAGCCGCCGATGATCGGATAGCGATACCTTAAATTGACACCAAAAAGTGCCGGTTCTGTTATACCAAAGAGTACTGAAATAAAACTTGGAATACAAAGTTCTTTTGCTTTAGCATCTTTTACATTTCTTGCCAGATATCCCAATACAGCACCGCCCTGGGCAATAATTGCCACAGACATAAGAGGATTTAAAAAGTTTCTTCCTGTTCCCACCAGCAGCTGTGACTCAATAGCCCCAAATACATGGTGAAGACCTGTAATAACGATCAGCTGCTGGAGTCCGGAAAATGCCGCATATCCTACTACTCCCAGATGCTGGGTCATCCATACCAGAACATCTGTGATGCCGTTTGCCAGTCCTCTGCCTATAGGCCCGATGATCATAAACAGTAGGAAAGAACTTACCAGCGTTGTCAGCAAAGGAGATACTAAAAGTCTTACAACTTCAGGAACTTTCTTTTCAAAAAATATGTCCAGTTTGGCTGTTACAATTCCAATGAGCAGCGCTACGATAATACCACCTTGAAATCCGATCAGCTCTACCGGAAATCCGAAGATATGAAGAGTAGTCACTTCCACAGTTCCCTGAGCTGCGGCGCTGGCATCGGCCAAACTGTTTGTCAGCATGATACAGCCGATTACAATACCCATAATGGGGCGCCCGCCGAATCGCTTCACCGTGCTGTAAGCCACACATAAAGGCAGGAATCCGAAGATTGCCCCGGAAGAAATGTTAATAAGTCTTGACAGCCCATAGAGAGTGTCGTTGTTTTGAACAAATTCGATATTTCCTAAAACGCTGGATAGACCGGTGAGAAGAGCTGCTGCCAGGATTCCCGGCATGATCTCAATAAATACATCTGAAAGTGCTTTGACAGCTCTCTGCAAAGGATTCATTCTTTTATTTGCCTTTGTCTTCAGATCACCCAGACTCATGCTGTCCATATGTATGGAATCTGCCAAAACCTGACAGACATCATTTACCAAACCTGCCCCGAAGATAATCTGAAGCTGATCGCCTGCCACAAACACGCCTTTTACCAAATCCACATTTTCAATCGCCTTGGTATCTGCCTTGTCATTATCTTCCAAGACTAGCCTCAGACGTGTGGCACAATGTGCAATACCTAAAATGTTGTCTCTGCCGCCTACCAGCCGGACAAGTTCTGTCGCTATATTTTCATAGCGCCTTCTTTTTTCAGAATCCATCTTTTAAAACCTCCAACTTCTTTAAAACTTCCAGACATGTCCTTTATCCCCAGGGTATGAACAAATGCTGTTTGCTTTGTTCTTGTAATTATCATTATACTGGAATATAATTAATATTATATAAATAAATGTTGTTTCATCATACAGTTTTGTTGGAGGAATCATGAAAGACTATATTTTTTCAAACGACTTTTCCCGGAATCTGGATGCCATGATCTATACCTGCGGCTATGAAACCTGTATCCCTTCCCACAGTTATGGCCCGGTAGTCCGCAGCGGTTATCTGATCCATTATATTTTAAAGGGAAAAGGAATCTATAAAACAGATGGGCATATCTATCCTTTAAAGGAAGGGGACGCATTTCTTATACGCCCCAATACCCTAATCTACTATGAAGCGGATAAGTATGACCCCTGGACTTATACTTGGATCGGCTTCCAGGGAATTAAAATCGAAGAATATTTAAAAAGGACCTCTCTGCTGGAAACTCCTTATTTTCATTATGGTAGAGATGACCGGGTCCGGCTCTGCCATGAGAAAATGTTCGAAGCTTATAACCTTCCGGAAAACCGGGATCTGATGATGAACAGTATCCTTTATGAATACCTCTATCTCCTGGCAAGCAAATTTCCAAGAAAATATATCCCCGCCAATGAGAAAAAAATTTCCTACGTAGAAGAGGCTCTAAGGTATATCGAAAGCAATTATGCTCATGCCGTTAATATACAGGTAATCGCAAGCTATCTTAATATCGAACGCACTTATCTATACCGATTGTTTAAAGATATCACAGGAAGCTCCCCTCAGGAATATCTCCTTGATTTCCGCATCCGCCGGGCCTGCAGCCTTTTAAAGGACACTGAACTCCCTGTCAATGATATCGCAAGATCTGTGGGATATGATAACGCTCTGTATTTTTCCCGATTATTCAGGCAAAAGAAAGGAAGGACTCCAACTCAATACAGAAAAGAAAAATATCCTGATCATGCCTGAACAAAAACCGGATCATAACATTTTACCTTTTTGGATAAATATTATGATCCGGCTATAAAGTTTTACAGTCCTGTATTCTCTGCAATATATTTTCTGGCTTTTATGGCATATTCCAGGGGATTGGCCTTTGCAGGATCCTGCTCTGCTTCTACCAGCATATAGCCTTCGTATCCCGTCTCTTCCAGCACTTTAAAGATAGGGACAAAGTCAATACAGCCGTCTCCGGGGACTGTAAAGGCACCTGCCCGTACACCGTCCAGGAAACTGAGTCCCTCTTCTTTTACCCGCTCCACGATCTCAGGGCGGATATCTTTTAAGTGGACATGTTTGATCCTATCTGCGTATTTCTTTACCATTTCCAGAGGATCCGCACCGCAGTAGGCAAAATGACCGGTATCGTAAAGAAGGTTTACATACTCTGGATCTGTGCCCTTCATCAGTCTTTCCACCTCATCCGGATCCTGGACTACCGTACCCATATGATGATGGAAAGTAAGGGAAATCCCGTATTCTTCCTTTGCGATTTTTCCTAATCTGTTCAGGCCATCGCAGAGGATATCCCATTCCTGATCGTTCATTACATACTTTTTCCCGAAAACGGGCGTATCTTCCTGACCCTGGACGCTGTAGCTCTGCTCAGAAGCACCGATGATTCTGGCTCCCATTGCTTTCAGAAATTCTAACTGTCCCCGGAATTCCTTTTCCACTTCTTCAAAGGATTTGGTAAGCAGAAAACTGGAAAACCACTGATTACAGATTTCTATATTCCGAAGTTCCAGAGCTTTTTTCAGAACTTCTGTATCTTTGGGATATTTATTTCCTACTTCTGACCCAGTAAAACCGGCCAGCGCCATCTCGCTGACACATTGTTCAAAGGTATTTTCTCTTCCCAGATCGGGAAGGTCATCATTTGTCCACGCAATAGGAGCGATTCCCAGCCTTACTTTATTTTTGTCAAGCATTGCTTTCCTCCTTATTCTCCCATGATCTCAGAAATTTTGACAGGCCGGTGTTCCTGGCTGGATTTCTTTGCCGCAAGTCCCATAAGCACAGGCTTTAATCCGTCATATACATTGAGGGGCGTATCTTTTCCCTTCTCAATGGCGTCTATAAAGGCTGTGATTTCTTTGCCATAGGCATCCATGTATCGTTCCAGGAAAAAGAACATGGGTTTTTCTCCTGTAACTCCCTGGGCATTGCTGATCACAGTTGTAGACTGGCTGTCATTGGAGATAGCCGCCATTCCCTCTGAGCCGAAAACTTCTGCCCGCTGGTCATAACCGTAGACTGCTTTTCTGCAGTTGTCAATCACTGCGATGGCGCCGTTTTCCATTTTTAGAGTGATCACCGCTGTGTCCACATCTCCGGCTTCTCCGATTGCCGGATCCACCAGATTGGCGCTCTGGACATATACCTCTTCTGCATCGCAGCCTGCCAGGAAACGTGCCATATCAAAGTCATGAATGGTCATATCCAGGAACATGCCTCCTGATACCTTTACATAGTCGATGCTGGGAGGTTCCGGATCTCTGGAGGTAATCTTGATGATCTGGGGAGTGCCTATCTTCCCCTGAGCAACTGTTTCCTGAAGAGACTGGAAATTATGATCAAAGCGCCGGTTAAATCCCACCTGATATTTCAGGCCGGTTCCCTCCAGGGCTTTAATAACTTCCATGATCTTATCTACATCATGGTCAATGGGTTTTTCGCAGAACACATGCTTTCCTGCTTTGATCGCCTCTATTGAGATAGGGGAATGGGTGTCTGTAGAAGAGCAGATCAGCACTGCGTCGATTTCCGGATCTTCAATGATCTCCTTGTAATCTTTTGTAGTTTTTTCTACTCCCATACTCTTTGCCCAGTCTGCAGTTTCTTCTGTCAGAAAGGGATCCGCCACTGTCTTGATCACTGCGTTGGGGACTCTTGTTGTAATGCTGGTAATATGTACTCTTCCGATCCTTCCCGCTCCGATAATACCTACCTTAACCATTTTTCCTTCTCCTTTTACCAAAGTTTTTTATAAATTTCTTTTACCTGCTCTTCTGTCACATCCCGCATAGTATTCTGAGAGCTTCCGCTTTCCATCGCATCGTGGGCCATCTTGTCGATCACTTCAAAGAATTTTTCCCGCTGGATTCCCGCACCCTCCAGATCAGGAATATCCAGCTCTTGTACAAGAGATTCCACTTCAGCCAGAAATTTTCTGCCTGCCTCCTGGTCCGTGTCTGTTTCGGAAGCTGCCCCTACAGCCCGCCCAAGATCCCCAAATCTTTTCCAGGCTCCGGGAAGGGCAAAGCTAAGACACTCTTTCAGGAGCATGGCATTGGACAGCCCATGGGCTACATGGAACAATGCCCCTATGGGACGGCTCATACCATGGATAATGGTCACAGAAGAATTGTTAAAAGCTATGCCCGCTTCCAGCGCCGCCAGAGCCATCTGCTCTCTGGCTTCCTGGTTTTCTCCCTCCCTGTATGCTATGGGCAGATATCTGAAAATACGCTTTACCGCCGAAAGAGCAAAGGTATCGGACATATCCTGAGCCTTTCTGGAAGTATAAGCCTCCACTCCGTGGCAGAGAGCGTCCAGCCCTGTAGCTGCCGTGATCTTAGGCGGCGCTGTCATAGTAAATCTGGCGTCGATCACTGCCATATCCGGCATGAGAACTTTTCCTTTCAGAAGCATTTTAATATCCTTTTTTGTATCTGTGATAATGGTAAACTGAGTGGCCTCTGATCCCGTTCCCGCAGTTGTAGGAATTGCCGCCATAGGGGGTGTGTCCGCCTGGATTTCCTTTCCCATATAGTCGAAAATCTCTCCTCCGGATTCTGCCAGGGAAGCCACTGCTTTCATAGTATCAATAGCGCTTCCTCCTCCAAGAGCAATGAGAAAATCACAGTTCTGCCCTTTGTATGCAGCCAGCGCTTTTTCTACCATAAGGTCTGTAGGTTCTCCTGTAACTTCCCAGAAGATGTGGTAATCTATCTCATGATCCTGCAGCACCTCTTCCACCTTTTTGCAATTTCCCAGGTCAATCATGGTTTTATCTGTTACGATCAGAGCCTTTTTCCCAAAAGAGGCAAAGCCTGCTCCTGCCTGTTCCAATGCTCCCGGTCCGGAAATAATATGTCCCGGCATAATAAAATCTCTTGCCATTCTTCTCTCTCCCTTGTTCTGTCTAAAATTCGGCGTCGTGAAGCCAGACATACCTTTCATCTTCGCAGCGGTCAGTCTGAAGCCATGGATTTCCTTCAAGATGACGGATCATCCAGCAGGTATACATCTGGAAACCCGGAGCCACTGCCTGAGGATGAAGTTCGCCTCCGGGAATAGCGGAAAAGCTGCCCTCTACGCTCTTAAATACCTGGTCTCCCACAAAGCTGGCGCCAAAGCCTTCCGGACGGTCGAATTTAAAATAATAGGTCTCCGGCTGGGGATGTCTGTGAGGCAGATAACCTGACCAATTTCCTCTGTCATTAAGGACCTCTCCCAGGACCATATTAGACCAGGGAGCAATGTCATGGTCAAAAATCGTATTAACTCTCCGCTTCGCCACATTGCCGAATTTTCCCACGCAGGAATAGCCCCAGGGGGCGTCTTCCGGTTTATAAAGTTTTCCCGGAAATTTTTTTCCATTCTTTGTCCGCTGGACCAGAATCTCCGTCTCTGTATCTGCGGTGACAGAAACCTGAGTTCCGGTGCAGACATGGACGCACCAGGGACCTTCTGTAAACACACTTTGCCTGCTTACTTCGGCTGTCTGATCCTCCCAGGCGAAAGTAACTTTGCCTTCCAGAAGCAGTACCGCTGTCTCTTCTCCTTCAAAACAGAAGATCCTGGTTTCTTCTTTTTTCATACGGTAAACACGGATGTCCATCATCATGTCTTTATAGTCATTGTCATAGGTAGTCAGAATTTTTTCGCCGTTTTTATCAAATTCCGGATAACCAAATACTTTTCCCATTTTGTTTCACTCCTTAATATGCTCTGGCTTCTTCTCTTCCCTTCAGAACCCCTTCACAGGCTTTCCGCACACTTTCCTTTTCTGAGGTTGTAGCGATCCCCACATCCCACCAGGATTCATAACCGTCAGTCATGGTCTTTGGGATCACCTTCAGATCAAAGAGGCAGGCTCTCTCCTGTTTCTTGGCATCCTCAAGAGCATTTACCAATTCTTCAACAGTACGGCAGGTGTAAGTTTTCAGGCCGTATCCTTCTCCGATCTTTGCATAATCTACCGGGATCAGGTCCCCTGTGGGTTTCTTACCGTCTGTATAGCGGAATTCTGTAGCAAGACTGCCGATCCCGTGGTTCATTTCCAGATTGTTGATACACCCGAAACCGCAGTTGTCAAAGATCAGGATATTTACCTTCTGTCTTTCCTGCATAATGGTCATGATCTCACTGTGAAGCATCTGAAAGCTGGAATCTCCCACTACACAGTAAACTTCCTTGTCCGGTTCTGCAAATTTTACCCCCAGAGTGGCGGCCACTTCGTATCCCATGCAGGAATAGCCATATTCTGCATGATAGCCTCCTCTTTTATCTGTTCTCCACATTCTCTGCATACAGCTGGGCAGAGAGCCTCCGGCTGTAATGATGGTGGCATCTTTATCAATGGTTCTGTTGATCGCGGCCAGGGCGGCGGTCTGAGTGATCACACCCTTGGTCAGCTTCACAAACTCCGGTATGGTTCTTGGATCCCTTGCCTTAATGATAGGCTCGAAATCTTCTCCGGTGTAGGTAATCGCTCCCAGACGTTCCATTTCTTTATCCCAGACTTCCTTGGCCTTTTGAATCTCATCTGTATAGGCAGAATGATAACCTCTGGCCCGCAGCTTCTCAGCCAGCGCCTCTACTGTCACCTTTGCGTCTCCCACTGCCTTCACTGCATCCATCTTATAAGCATGGAAACGGCAGTTATTAATAGTTACAAACTGTACATTTTCATTCTGGAACAAATGCTTGGAGCTGGTGGTAAAATCTGACAATCTGGATCCTACAGCGATAACAACATCCGCATCTTTTGCAATGATATTTGAAGCATAGGTTCCCGTCACGCCAATGCCTCCCAGGCAGTAGGGATGGCTGGATCTGCAGGCGCTTTTTCCTCCCTGGGTCTCCCCAAAAGGAATCCCGAATTCTTCACAGAAGTTCTCCACAGTTTCCCCTGCTTCTGAATAGCGGACCCCGCCTCCCACGATAACCAGAGGTTTTTTCGCCTCTGAAATGAGCTGGGCCAGATCCTCCAGTTCTTCTTCCACAGCCACCGGTCTGGTGATCCTGTGCACTCTTTTCTTGAAGAAGTACTCTGGAAAATCAAAGGATTCTCCCTCCACATCCTGGCACAGGGCAATACAGCAGGCTCCGGTTTCCGCCGGATCGGTCAGTACCCGCATAGCGTTTATAAGCGCTGTCATGATCATTTCCGGACGGGTGATCCTGTCCCAATATTTACACACAGGCTTAAAAGCATCGTTTGTGGTTGTTGCCAGACTGCTGCTCTGTTCCAGCTGCTGAAGGACCGGATCCGGCTGACGGGAAGCAAAGCTGTCTGCCGGAAATACCAGCAGAGGAATATTGTTTACTGTAGCTGTAGCACAGGCGGTTACCATGTTTGCCGCTCCGGGACCAATGGAAGAAGCGCAGGGAATGATCCGTCTCCGGTTGCTTTGTTTTGCAAAAGCCGTTGCCACATGGCACATGCCCTGCTCATTTCTTCCCTGAAAAACACGGAGCTGTCCCGGGTTTGTATCAAGTGCTTCTCCCAGTCCTACAGCGATGCCATGTCCGAAAATCGTGAAAAATCCTTCCACAAATTTTGTTTCTACCCCGTCCATGGACACATACTGGTTATCTAAAAATTTCACAATGGCCTGGGCCGTTGTCATTCTGATTGTTTTCCCCATGACCTCTACTCTCCTTTTCTGGTCTCTATACTCTTGCGATCATTTCGCCGAATTTTTCTTTTTCCTCTTTTATAAAATCATGGACCTCCTGGGGGCCGGGAAGGGAATCTGAGCAGTTATTGCTTCTCACCATCATAGAAGCCTCCGCAGAGCCAAACTCCAGACAGTCTATGATCGGCCAGCCCTGATACAGGCCATAGAGAAATCCTGATCCGTATCCGTCTCCTCCGCCGAAGCCTTTTCTGGCTTCTACAGGGAACGGCTTAATACTGAATTTTTCTCCATCGCAAGTATATGCAGTGGAACCCTGCATGCCATGTTTGATCACTACGATCTTCGCATTGCAGTTCTGCCAGTAAGCCGCACTCTCTTCATCACTCATCCCTGGTTTGATCAGCTTCTCAGTAAGATCGAATTCCTCTCTGGAACCCATGATAATATCTGCTTCCTTAGCTACGATAGAATAATAGATGGAAATCTCATCACTGTTTTTCCAGTTATATGCCCGGTAGTCAATGTCAAAAATCACCTTGGTCTGGTTTTTCTTTGCCAGCATTACGGCTTTGATGGCCGCTTCCCTGGAAGGACTTTCTGCCAGAGCGGTTCCTGAGATCAGGATGGCTTTGGTCCGGCGGATATAATCTTCATCAATATCATCCACATGAAGCTGGAGATCCGCAATACAGTTCCGGTACATCAGGATATTGCTTTCTTTCGAAGAAAGCATTTCCGTAAAAGTCAGTCCCAGTTTTTCTCCGTTTTTGCATCTTGTGATATGAGAAGTATCGATTCCCTGTTCCTGAAAATATTCTGTAACAAAATCTCCGAACTGATCATCGGAAACTTTTCCCAGAAACCCTGCCTTCAGCCCGTGGCGGGTGACCCCTACCGCAATATTAGCAGGAGAGCCTCCTACGAATTTTTCAAACATATGTACCTTTTTTAAAGGCTTAAACTCTTCTTTTACCTGGTCATTGTATGCAGGGTTGAAGTCAATGGCCACTCGTCCCAGAAGTACCAGATCCATAGGCCTGGACTGGTCAAATTCTATATACTTCATATTCTGCCTCCGCCTATCAGATGGTTCCGTCCCAAGTGGAAACGGTTTTTACTTTCTTTTCTTCTTCATCAAACCAGCGGGTGGTAACCACTTTCCGCTCTGTGTAGAAACGGTAGCCGTCTTTGCCCAGAGTATGGAGATCTCCGAAGAAGGACTGTTTGTGTCCGTTGAAGGGGAACATTCCGATGGGTACCGGAATCCCTACATTTACCCCTACCATTCCTCCGTCTGTACGGCTGACAAACTCTCTTGCATAATGGCCGTTCTGGGTAAAGATCACAGAACCGTTGGCAAATGGATTTGCATTCATTACAGCCAGGCCTTCCTCAAAATCTTTTACTCTCTTAATGCACAGCACCGGTCCGAAAATCTCTCTGTCTCCTACTGTCATTCCTGGTTTTACATGATCCAGTATGGTAGGTCCTACATAGAATCCATTCTCGTATCCCTCTACGACAAGGTCTCTTCCGTCCAGCACCAGCTGAGCACCTTCTTCAATGCCTTTGTTGATCCAGTTGATCACAGATTCTTTGTGTTTTGCGTTGATCACCGGTCCCATACCGGAGGTCTTATCATAAGCCGGCCCTACCTTCAGCGCTTTTGCCTTTTCTACAATGGCATTTACCAGCTCATCTGCAATACTTTCCTGTACTACTGCTACAGGCAGAGCCATACATCTCTCTCCCGCGCATCCGAAAGAAGCATTGATGATTCCTGCCGCTGTCCTCTCAATAGGTGTATCTTCCAGTACCAGGGCATGATTTTTTGCCTCGCAAAGAGCCTGCACTCTCTTGCCGTTAGACGCCGCTGTAGCGTAGATATGCTTGCCCACAGAGGTAGAACCGACGAAAGTAATCCCTTTAACATCCGGATGGCTTAAGAAAATCTCAGCCTCATGACGGGAACAGGTAACAATATTGATCACACCGTCAGGAAGCCCTGCTTCTTTATACAGTTCTGCAATACGCATACAAGTCTGAGGAGTAAAAGTAGCAGCTTTCAGAACGATGGTATTGCCGCAGGCAATACAGATAGGGGTCATCCATCCCATAGGGATCATAGCCGGAAAGTTAAAAGGAATAATGCCTGCAAAAACTCCCAGGGGCTGTCTGTAGGAAACCGTATCATAACCTTTGGAGGCGTCCATAAGGCTCTCTCCCATCATCAGTGACGGAGCAGAAATGGCCTGTTCTGTGCCTTCGATAGCTTTCAGCACATCTCCCTCTGCCTCTGCCCAGGCCTTGCCGTTTTCCTTTGCCACGGACATGGTCAGTTCATCCAGATGCTGGTAAAGCAGTTCACGGACTCTATAAAGGATCTGCACTCTTTTCTTCACAGGCGTGGCAGACCAGCCGGGGAAGGCATCCTTAGCAGCCTGGATCGCTTCCTCAACTTCCTGAGGGGTACAGCAGGGAACCTTGGCGATAACCTCTCCTGTACTTGGATCATAAGCATCCGTATACTTATCTGTCTTTGATTCCTTAAAGGAACCGTTTACAAAGTAGCCCAGTTTTTTAATTTCTCCCATTTTTACGTTCTCCTTTTCTTTCACTTTTCACTGCGGTTTCTTTATATGCTCATCATAACACTTTACTTTAAAATGCACAAGTGCTTTTTGCGTACATTTTAATAAAAATGCGTTATTTTTATTTTGCACGCAAAGTTTTTCGCACGCAGCTAAAAAAAGAGCTGCCGCATTCCTTTAAAATGCACAGCTCTTTTCTATGAGACTACAAATTATATTTGGTTTTTATATTTATATCTGTGAACC
>DWUX01000258.1 GCA_019120545.1 Candidatus Blautia stercoripullorum
TAGCGGACAACTTCCAGACGCTTATGGGAGCTATCATCAAGGCAAGACCAAGCGCATTAAAGGGTGTGTTCTTAAAGAGTGTATCCCTGGCTTCCACTATGGGACCAAGTGTAAAGGTTAACCCTGTTAAGTTAGCTCAGTAATAGATAAGAATAATAAAAGAAAAGCTCAGGCATTACGCCTGGGCTTTTCTTTCGTCTTCACTAAATTTAATAGATGAGATGACAGGGTATTTTAATTCCGCTCAGCGGTCCTATTGCTGCTGCCCGTAAACAGACCAACCAGGATAAATGCCATAGCTGAAGGAATAATCGGGAACAGACCGGAAGGGATAATATTCCCCAGCGGGAATGTTACACCGGGGATCCAGCTGATCAGGACAGTCAGCACACCCACAACGGAAGCCGCGATAGCGCTTTTTGCATCTGCCCTTTTCCATATAATACCTCCCACGAATGGAACGAAACATGCGGCGGCAAGGAAAGAGTAAACAGAATTTAACAGTCCCAGAATGCTGCCGGAGGAAAGGGCAAGAATTGTAGAAGAACCCATAAACAGGATATTGATCACCAGAGTGATCTTCTTTAATTGTTTTTCAGAAGGGTTCTTATGCAGAGCTCCCTGCCAGATATCTCTGGTCAGAACAGTGGACATCGTGATCAGTCCGCAGTCTATAGTTGACATAACCGCAGCAAGTACGGCAGCGATGATCAAGGCACAGACAATGGCAGGAAGTTCATTTAAGATTACGTCAAAGAAAGCGCTGTTTCCGCTGGCGTTGTATTTATATGCACCGAAGGATCCGATAAAAGCCGGCATCAGCGCCAGAGGTATCATAATAATGCAGGAAAGATAACAGGCAATCTTGGAAATTTTCGCACTCTTTGCAGAGTTGATACGCTGGTAAGTCGGCTGATCTGTTACCATACCAAACAGCAGGGGAAGCATCATGGCGGCGAATCCGGAAGCGGAAAGTCCGCTCATATCCAGGGAAGAACCTGCCAGCTCACCGGCTTGGATAGCCGTGCTCATTTCGCCGACAGCGCCTTTGCTGATAAGGACAATTGTAGTAGCTACAAGTCCTACGATAATTACGCCGGTCTGAACGACTGAGGTGGCAAAAGCACCCCACAGACCTGAGAGCTGAGAGTAGAGCAGGACTACCACAGCAATAGCAATAGCTCCTACTGTGCCGGGCAGTCCCAGAGCTTCGAACAGAGCTTTGCCGGCCATGATCTGTCCTGCGATCAGTCCGATAGAGGAAATTGCAGTGCTTAGGTCATAGATAGTGCCTGGAACTTCACTGTGATAACGCTGCCGTGTATAGTCCGCCATGGACATATAACCATTGTTATATATAAAATCGTTCAGGAAAAGAGCCACAAGAATAAGAGACAGGGCACAGGCGATGCCGTAAGCAGAACCGGCAAGGCCGGATGCGGCGCCTTCTGCCGCACCGCCTACCACGAAGCCGTTTCCGATCTGTCCGCCGATGGCGCCGCCCATCAGGAGGAGGACACCTCCTGTACGTCCCATACTTAAGTAGCCCTCAAAGTTACTGGCTTTACTTCTTCCCATCCAGCCGATAAAAACCATGGCTGCGAAATAAATGACCAGCACGACCACAATGGTGGGAATGATAGCTTGATTCATAAAAGAGTTCTCCTTTCCGCCATGTATCTGCAAAAACATGGACTGTTTGATATTTTTTAGCATAGAAAAAAGTTTGATTGAATTATACTATGCTAAAGCGGGAAAGTAATTTCATAATTTTGATTTATTATTATAAAAAATTAATATATTGTGAGATTTTCGCTATTTTGATAGAATATTAATAATTCCAGGGCCAAAAGGTCTACACACACATAACATCATATCAATAAAACAGCAGTGAAAGGGGAGAAAATAGTCTTATGGAAAGAGATAAAAAGAATTCTTCTTATGTTTTAAATCTGGACTATTGGAAAGACTATATTACCATACATAATGTACTTGCCTGTGAGCTATCCTACAGTCTGATCTATAATAATATCCGTCCGGAGAAGATAGAAGAAGCCCTCGCTACAGTGGGACTTACCCGGCTTCCCAATCGTTTTTTGCTGATCCAGGTGGACGATTATTACAATTACAGCAGCAAGATGCAGATTACCCAGGAGTTTTACCAGAAGACTATGCTCATCAACCTACTGCGGGATTGTATGGATAAACTGGGACTGAAAGGGTTTATGGCCAACCTTGTGGGAATTGATAAAATCATATGTTTTTTGTGCTGTGAGGAAGAAGAAAAAAAGGATATACATAGTTATCTGTCCGGGATTACGGAACGTTTTAAGGAAGAAGTACGCAGCCACAGCGATTATACGGTTTCTATTTGTATTAGCCGCCGCTGCAGCCGTATCTGGCAGTATTCCCAGATGCAGCCAAAGATGGACCAGGCCCTGAATGAAAGTTATTTTTCCGGAAAGGAGTTCAGTATTTTTCTGGAGGATGTGGAATTATCTGTGCCGGAAAAAGAGATGGATCTTGGCGGATTTTATCCGGAATTTATGGCAGCTTTTTCAAGAGGAAACCGCCAGCGGGCAGAGATGCTGATGCAGTCTATGATGCAGAATCTTTTGAAGGGGAAGGTAAATCCTGATCTGGCGAAAATGGAACTGATCCGGCTGCTGCAACAGATTTCAGACTATGGCATCCGCTGCGGGATCGCTGAAAGGCAGATGAAAGAATATAGCAATACGGTAATGGCTCAGGTACTGTCCTGCGGATTTATCGCAGATGCCAGGAAATATTTTATGGATTTTTTCGATGGGTTTACAGGAATGCTGACAGAGACAAACGCAGGGTCAGAATATCTTTTCCGCATTCCGGTAAGTGAGTATATAGAAATACACTATATGGAAAATATACGGCTGGAGCATCTGGCAAAACTGATCGGCCTCAGCGAAGGCCATTTTACCAGGGTGTTTAAAGAAGAATTTGGCATGACCTTTGTGCAGTATCTCACAAACTGCCGGATCAGCCACAGCAAAGAATTGCTTATCAGTACTGCTGTACCTACAGAACAGATTGCCTACAGAGTGGGAATGAACAGTTACAGTTATTTTTGTACCTGCTTTAAACGTCTCTGCGGTATGTCTCCAGGTGAATACAGGAGAAAAAATAAGGCTGCTAAATCATAATTTTAAAAAGAGATATCAAGATCCAGAATAACATTTCGGATATCAAACTGTTAATATGAACATAAGAGCATAGAAAAAAGAGCGAAAAAAGTGATTTTAGATAAGAAATGTTTGAAAACAAGGAGGTCATTATGTCAAAATATCCACATTTGTTTCAGCCAATCCATGTGAGAAATGTTTATATTAAAAACCGTATTGAGTCTGCACCAATGTCACCCAGCGGTGATGTGCCCTTTTATACCAGAGAAGCATATGAAATGTATAATTCTATTGCTAAGGGCGGCGCCGGAATCGTTACTCTGGGTGAGGCAGGCGTCCACAGTCTGACAGATCATGCTCATCCTACGATGCCGCATCTGGATGATGAAACTCTTTTGCCGTCTCTGATACAGACAGTAGATACGGTACATAGGTGGGGAGCTCTGGCATCCATCGAGCTGACCCATTCCGGCTGCCGGGCAAAAGGAGCGTTTCTGGCAGAAGGGGGATATGTGATCGGTCCCAGCCCTATGGAGGCAAACCTGTATGGAGACAAGGTTATTGAAATGGACGAAAATATGATGGATATGATCGCGGACGCCTATGCTCAGGCTGCATATATGGCAGAATTTGCCGGCTGTGACATGGTAAATATCCATGGAGGCCACGGATGGCTGATCAGTCAGTTCCTGTCAGATCTGAACAACCACAGGACGGATAAGTACGGCGGGTCTATTGAAAACAAAGCCCGTTTCCCATTGATGATCGTGGACCGTATCCGTCAAAAATGTCCAAACCTGCTGCTGGAATTCAGACTCAGCGCAGATGAGGAAACAGAAGGGGGCATTACCATTGACGAAACTGTAGAGTTTGCAAAACTTCTGGATGGCAAGGTGGATATTATCCATGTATCCGCCGCTACTTTCCATGATACCAGCAGCTCCGCAAGAATGTTTCCTACGGTTTTCTATCCGAGAGGATGTAATGTGGAAAATGCGGCCAGGATCAAAGCTGTAGTCAAGAAGTCTCTGGTTTCTGTGGTAGGGGGCATTAACGATCCGGATTTCATGGAAAATGCCCTGGCAGAGGGAAAAGCAGATTTTGTTGTGGTAGGCCGTCAGTTTATCGCAGATCCCAGCTGGCCAAGAAAGGCAAAGGCTGGAAAGCCAGAGGAGATCACAAAATGTATTCGCTGTGAAACATGTATAAGCGCTGGATTTATTCCCCATGTGCCTTTTTCTTCAGGAGTACTCCGCTGCAGCGTAAATCCCACCTGGGGAAGAGAATACGAAAATACCCGTAAAGAAGAACCGGTGCCGTATGCCAAGAAGGTTCTGGTGGCAGGAGGCGGTCCAGGGGGAATGGAAGCGGCCATCACAGCTGCCCGGCGGGGACATCATGTGATCCTGTGTGAGAAGGACGACCATCTGGCAGGGAGCCTGGACTATGCAAAACAGATTTCTTTTAAAGCAGATATTGTAAAATTTCTGAGATCTATGGTAATCAATGTACAGAGAACTCCCAATCTGGAGCTTCGCCTGAACACGGAGGTTACTGATGAACTGATCGCAGAAGAAAAACCGGATACTCTGATTATTGCCTGCGGCGCAGAACCTGTGTCCCCCCCTATCCCGGGGCTGGATAAGGCCATAGTGCATCATGTGACAGATATCTATAAGAAACATATTTCTATTGGAAAGAAAGTGGTTATGATCGGAGGCGGTCTGGCAGGCTGTGAAGAAAGTCTGGAACTGGCATGGAAAGGCCATGACGTATCTGTGGTAGAGATGAAAGACGGCCTGGCAAAAGATGCTCCCTATATCCATTGGCGTCATTTGCTGGAAAAAATGGAAGGAGCCGTGCATTCTTACTGCTCTGCAAAAGTGCAGTCTGTAGAAGATAATGGCGTAAAGATCACGGATAAAGACGGGCAGGAACGTTTTTTAGAGGCGGACACGGTTCTGTACGCTACCGGCATGAGAGGAACCCTTCCACAGTATGAAAAATGGAATGATCTTGCAGAAGAGGTGATCTTTGTAGGCGACTGCCGGAAGGCAGGCAAAATTCTGGAGGCAATGCGCACCGGATACTGCGCAGGATCCACGATCTGAGAAATGTAAAAATAAGAAGTGAAAAGAGCTGCCCCATTGAATGTTTGTTCAATGGGGCAGCTCTGATTTTTTTGTGAAACCATAAATCCTTACCTTACCAGATCCATCCGTCCCCACACCGGCGGTGAAATGACGGAAATGCCTTTTACGGTCACATCTCCGGTATTTTTACAGATATGGGGAAAGTCCTTCTCTATTACGGTGCTGTCTCCGGCGCTTAGGACCACTTCTGTCTCTCCGATCTGCACAGTGAGAGTCCCTTCCGTGACATAAATAGATTCTTCTGAGTGGTGCCGGATGGGAGAAGGCACATCCTGGGCGTGGGGAGCCACTTCAAAGTGAATAAGAAGGGTCTGAGGGGAAAATTCCGGGGAAGGCAGGGGGCTTAAGAAACGGTAGAGTACCTTGCCGTCCTCGGAGCAGCGGATAAGCTGCTGATCTTTTCTCAGGGTGAGATTCCCACGGATTTCCATATCATCTAAAAGCAGATATAAAGGAACCTGAAGCACAGAAGCAATCTTCCTCAGGCTGGACAGGGATGGATCGATCTCTCCCCGTTCTACCTGGGAAATATAGCTGATAGACATGCCTGTCTCCTGGGCCAGTTCCTTCATAGTCAGGTTCTGCTGTTTTCGGTATTCTCTTATCTTTAACATAGTAAAACCTCCGTACTGGTATTATAAAACACCCAAAAAGAAAAAACAATGAAATTTCATCGCTTCAGATTGACAAAGCATTTCATAAATAGTAAAATTTTAACCAATATATTCTATAAAATTTCAGTATTTATAAAATTGCAAGGAGGAAATAATGAAGATTACAGATGTGAAGATGGAGAAATTTTCCATTGAGCTGACAGAGCCTTTCAAGGTGGCTTTCGCTGAGGTGAGCCATACGGTGAGCATTATCGTGAAGGTAGAGACAGACGAAGGCTATGTGGGCTATGGGGAGGCCGCGCCCTTTGGGCCGGTTACCGGAGAGACCACAGAAGGATGTCTGGAGATGCTGCAGATGTTCCGCCAGGGGCTTATTGGCATGAATCCTCTGGAGATCGAGAAGGTCCACGCTATGATGGACGGCCTGATCCATGGAAACGGCTCTGCCAAATGTGCCATTGACATTGCCCTCTATGATCTGAAAGGAAAGGTGATGGGCCAGCCCCTGTACCGGGTACTTGGGGGATACCAGAATGAGGTGCAGAATGATATTACCATTGGAATTAGCGCTCCGGAGAAGATGGCAGAGGCGGCAAAGCATTATGTAAAGGATCTGGGCTATCATATTTTAAAGATCAAGGCCGGTATCTGTCCCCGGGAGGATTTAAAGACCCTGGAGCTTATCCGAAAGGCTGTGGGACCGGATATCCGCCTGCGGGTAGATGCTAACCAGGGATACAACTTTACCCAGGCCTCTTCTATGCTTACAGAAATGAAAAAATACGGAGTGGAGGCCATTGAACAGTGTCTTCCTGACTGGGACCTGGACGGCGCGGCCAGACTGAGAAGACAGGGCGGCGGAATCCAGCTTATGCTGGACGAATCGGTACATACCACCAGGGACGCTGCCAGAATCTGTAAGGCAGAAGCAGCAGATATCATGAATATTAAACTGATGAAATGCGGAGGTCTCTACAGAGGAAGCCAGATCAGCACTATTGGAGAAAGCTTCGGGGTAACCTGTATGGTGGGCTGTATGATGGAGACGAAAATTGCCATTACAGCCGGATTGAGCCTGGCAGCGGCCAAGAAAAATATTACAGAGACAGACTGTGACAGTTTCTTATATTATAAAGACGGCGATACGGGAATGCCGGGAGGCTTCGAGATACATCAGGATATGTTCCGCCTTCTGGAAAAATCGGGATTGGGACTTGATATTACATTTTAAAGACTGGAGGAAAGACGTATGTTTCCAATATTTCAATCAACAGATGCCGTATTGGCGGTGATTTTATGTCTGGTGGCTTTTGCCTTCTGGGTGCAGAGGTTTAAAGTCTTCAAGATGATCGGACCTGCTCTGATCGTGATCATTCTGGGAATCCTGCTGGTGAACCTTAAGATCGTGCCGGAGAGCAGTGAAGTATACGGCACCTTGTCCACCTATTGTATTCCTATTTCCATGTCTTTGTATCTTATGGACGTGGACATTAAGAGTATTATAAAAATGTCAAAGCAGCTTTTGATCGCTATTTTCTGTGCCATCTTCAGCGTAAGTCTGGTGGCCTTTATCTTCGGCTGTCTCTTTGCCAACTCTATTGACGAAGGATGGAAGGTGGCAGGTATGTTCGTGGGAACTTATACGGGAGGAAGTTCCAATCTGACAGCCATTGCCACAGGACTAAACGCCTCTGCATCTACTATTGCAGCGGCCAACGCGGCGGATTATGTAGTAGGAATGCCTACTTTAGTGTTGATGTTCCTGGCGCCTACTCTGATGAAAAATTCTAAGAAGTTTCAGAAGTTCTGGCCCTATTCCTTTACCGATAAGGAGCTGGAAGGAGACGGAAATCAGAAAGAACTGATGGCTTCTGAAGAATGGAGTATTAAGGAAATTGCCATTCTCCTGGCGATTTCTGTGACAGTGGTGGCGGTAGCTACAAAGCTTTCCAGCTTTATGAGCGCTGATTTTGCCAGCGCAGGAAGGATTCTCCTGATCTCTACTATTTCCATTATCGTGGCTCAGATACCGGCAGTGCGGCAGCTTCGGGGCGCTATGAACCTGGGATTGTTCTTCGGTATGATGTATCTGACCATTGTAGGATTTTCCGTAAATATCAAAGGATTCCTTACTTCTGCAGCTACTATTACTCTGTTCTGTCTCTGTGTGATCGCAGGAAGCTTGATCCTTCATGTGACCATTACCAGACTTCTGAAGATCAAATACGAGTATGTGCTTCTGGGGATCGTAGGAGCTATTGCTGATGGGACCACTTCTTCCCTGGTAGCTTCAGGAGCCAGATGGAAAAGCCTGGTAAGCGTGGGCATGCTCATGGGCGTTATCGGAGGTGTCTGCGGAAACTATGTGGGAATTACAGTTGCGTATCTGATCCGAATGATCACGGGGGCGTAAAGAATGAAAATACAGTGGAATTTTTACCTTTCCGGTATTCTATATGGAAAGATTTATGAAGAACAAGAGACATGGACCGTTTCTTTTTTGGATGTATACACAGGTCAGTGGGGGCAGGAGAAGCCTTTTACTCAGGAAGAGAGCCTGTATTTCCAAAAACTGTGCAGCAGGGATCTGCTGGAATTCTTTGAAGATAAGAAAGAGTATGAGGAAAATATCAGAAAGGCTCCGGCTGACTTTACCACAGCCAAAGGAGAAGAGTTTACCTGCCGCAGAGGCGAGAGCTATTTCCAGCGGCACCGGAAATTTCCCAAGGATCTCTTCTTTGACCAAGAGGGGATCTATGCAGTACTTATGAGCGGCAGAGATACCACAGGGGTATTGGTGAAAAAAGGCTGGGAGGAAAAGACTGTGCTGAAGGAATGGAAAAAGGTCTATCCCCGGCAGAACCCGGACTGTGATCAGTTCCAGCCCGGACCGGTATGGCCGGTGTCTCCGCCGGAAACCTTTTATGTAGACACCAGAGACGGAGAAAAACTGGCTACAGATGTATACCTTCCTCAGGGAATCCGGGAAAAATGTCCTGCAGTTCTGGTCAGGACTCCCTATGGAAAATCCAGCGGTACAGAGGTCTACTGGCGTTTTGTCCAGAGAGGCTATGCCGTAGTGATCCAGGATACCAGAGGACGGGAGGACAGCACAGGAGAATGGCTGCCTCAGCATTTTGAGGTGGAAGACGGAGACGACACTCTGAACTGGATCGCAGCCCGGCCCTGGAGCGACGGCCAGGTAAGCATGACAGGTGGTTCCTATTTGGGCTATGTCCAGTGGGCGGCGGCAGCCAGCGGCAATCCTCATCTGAAGGCTATGCTGAGCAGTGTCTGTGCCGGAAGCGCCTTTGTAGATATTCCCAGAAGAGGGGGCTGCTTTAACTCCGGAATGCTGGCCTGGGGCTTTGCCATGTCCCAGCGCCGTATGCGGCCGGAGCTTATGGCTCAGGAAAACTGGGATGAGATCCTGAAGATCCGTCCGTTGAAAGATATTCCCAGGATTGCCCTGGGCCACGAGGTGGATTTCCTGACAAAATGGCTGGAGCATAAGGACATGGACGATTTCTGGAAGATGAATAACTGGCAGGCCAGATACCAGGGAGGTCCGGTGCCCGCTCTGATCCTTTCCGGCTGGTTTGACGACAACGGCATGGGAACCACAGAGGCTCTGGAACTGGTGAAAAGCTGGCCCAAGGGAACCTGGAAAGCAGTGCTGGGTCCCTGGAAGCACAGCGGAAATGCAGATTATGATATCCACAATGTTTATATGGGAGAGGACGCCCTCCGGTATGATATAGATATACTCTGCATGATGTGGCTGGAGCATTTCCTGAAAAATGTGGACAACGGTATTGAGAAAACGCCGGCGGTGGAATATTACACCCTGGGAGAAAACTGCTGGAAAAGCGCCCAGGCCTGGCCGCCGGAAAATACTATATCAGATAGTTTCTATCTGACCGGAGGCAGCGCTCCGGCAAAAGGAGATAAGGAAAGCTGCGGAAAGGGCCTGCTTATGGAAACAGTCAGCCAGGATCAGGGGGCAGAGGAATATATCTATGACCCGGAAAATCCGGCGGTGCATCTGGTAGATATGTCAGAAAATGAACTGGAAGTGCCGGAGGACTATACCCAGGAGGAGAAGAGGGAAGATATTCTTTCTTTTACTACAGAAAAACTTTCCCGGCCGGTTACCGTTACCGGGGACCTTTTAGTGGTGCTTTATGTATCCTGTGACTGTCCGGACACAGATTTCTTTGTGAGGATCACGGACGTGGATGAAGAGGGCAGGTCTGTGAAACTGGCAGACGGAGTCCTGGGGGCAAAGTACAGGAATGGTTTTGAGCATCCCGAATATATGGAAGAGGGAGGAGTTTATCCTATTAGGATCCGTACTACCAAAATCTCCAATACCTTCCGGGAAGGCCATCGGATCCGGCTTACGATTACCTCCAGCGGGGAGAACTTTATCTTCCCTAACAGCAACACAAAAGAAGGTTTTGACAGCAATCAGGTTCAGAAGGCCAGGATCCGGATCCACCGGGGAGGAGACACTCCTTCAAGAGTGGAGTTTTACAGAGAGAAATAGAAGAAGAAGGATAAGGGACCAGATGCTGGAACCTAAACCTCATAATGAAACAATTTAAGAAAAGAGACTGTTCTAAGCCAGGAGATTCAACCTAAGGCCGGACAGTCTCTTAATGTTTTACCACCTGCTTTTTTAATCTGGGGATATGGAAACGAAGGCATGGGTATGGCAAATAAGGTGGATAAACAGAAAAATAATTATCAGAATATTCTAAATTATATATAAAAAATATAATTTTTAACAAATTCAAAAAACTTGTTGACAAAGGAGAAATGCTGTGGTATTCTAACATAGCTGTCGTCGAGAGCGGTGCTCTCCAAGAACTTCAAAATTCCTGAAAAAATAAATTTTCAAGAAAATGAAAAAAGTTCTTGACAAG
>DWUX01000259.1 GCA_019120545.1 Candidatus Blautia stercoripullorum
TCATATCCGGCTCAGACACGATCTCAATAAGGGGAACGCCGCTCCGGTTGTAATCCACTAAAGAGCAGTCGTCCCATTCGTCATGGATCAGTTTTCCCGCATCCTCCTCCATGTGCATCTCATGGATCCGGACTTTTTTCGGGCCTGCCGCCGTCTGTATCTCCAGGAATCCATCATGGCAGATTGGAAGGTAAAGCTGGGAGATCTGGTAGTTCTGAGGGTTGTCCGGATAAAAATAGTTTTTTCTGTCAAATTTACAGTACTGGTTAATCTGACAGTTAGCCGCCAGACCCAAAGCCAGAGCATATTCCACTACCTGTTTATTCAGTACCGGAAGAGCGCCTGGAAGGCCTGCGCATACCGGGCATGTATGGGTATTGGGAGCTCCCCCGAACTTGGTGGAGCAGCCGCAGAAAATCTTGGATTCTGTAGAAAGTTCTACATGGACTTCCAGTCCGATGACAGTCTCATATTGTTTTTCCATTATCCTTCCTCCTTTGCAAATGCCAGAGGAAAGTCCCCTCTGATCTTTTCCAATCCCATCGCCGCCTGGAGCACCTTCTTCTCCTCAAAGCAGTTTCCGATAAACTGCAGTCCTATAGGAAGTTTCTGGCTGTCCAGAGCCCATGGCATGCTGATAGCAGGAAGGCCCGCCAGGTTTACTGCTACCGTATAAATATCGCTTAAATACATCTTCAGAGAATCGGTAAGACTTTCTCCAAGATGAGGCGCCGGTGAAGGTGAAGCAGGAGCCAGAAGAACATCATATTTCACAAACGCCTCATCAAAAGCCTTCTTGATCAGGGCCTTGGTCTTCAGGGCTTTCAGATAGTAAGCGTCATAGTAACCGGAGCTTAATACAAAGGAACCCAGAAGGATTCTTTTCTTTGCCTCTTTGCCAAATCCCTCTGCTCTTGTTTTCTTATACATATCATGAAGGTCTGTTCCTTCCATAGAACGGTATCCGTATTTTACCCCGTCGAATCTGGCAAGGTTGGAGCTGGCCTCGGCACAGGCGATAATATAGTAGGCCGGGATCACATAATCTGTCATCCCAAGGGAGAAAAACTCTACAATAGCGCCGTTCTGGCTCAGAGCGTTTACCACATCTACAATGGCTTTTTTGATCTCACTGTCCAGCCCTTCGGAAAGATACTCTTTTGGAACTCCTACCCGAAGCCCCCTGATATCTTCTCCCAGATTTTTGGAAAAATCATAGTCCTTTCTCTGGATAGATGTACTGTCTCGTTTATCATATCCTGCGATCACATCCAGAAGAGCTCCGCAGTCTTTTGTGTTCTTTCCTATAGGACCGATCTGGTCCAGGGAAGAAGCATAGGCCACTAATCCATAACGGGATACAGTGCCGTAAGTAGGTTTCAGGCCTGTGACGCCGCAGAAGGCAGAAGGCTGGCGGATAGATCCCCCTGTATCAGAACCTAAAGCCAGAGGCGCTTCTCCTGCTGCCACAGCCGCACAGGAACCTCCTGAGGAGCCTCCCGGCACCCGGGTCAGATCCCAGGGATTTTTTGTCTCTCCAAAGGCAGAAGTTTCTGTTGTACTTCCCATGGCAAATTCATCCATGTTAGTCTTTCCCAGTATGATCATTCCTGCTTCTTCCAGTTTTTCCACGGCTCCTGCGCTGTATGGGGGCACAAAATTATTCAAAATCTCAGAAGCGCAGGTAGTGGCCTGTCCCCGGGTGCAGATATTATCTTTTACCGCAACAGGAACTCCTGCCAGAGGCCCTGTATATTTTCCCTGGCTGATACCTTTTTCTACTTCCTTTACCCTTGCGTATATCTTTTTTTCGTCAATATCCAGATAAGCGTGGACAGAAGATTCCACAGCTTCTATCTGATCCAGGTAAGCCTTCACAGCTTCCTTTACGCCGATCTGCCCCTTTTTGATCTCCTCTCCCAGAGCAGTGGCTGACATCTCTATGATCTTCATGTATTTCATCCTTTCTATACGGTCTTTGGAACCTGATACTGTCCTTCTTTTTTCACCGGAGCGTTTTCCAGCATTTCCTCCTGGGCGTCTCCGTTTGTCACCTGATCCTCCCGGAATACATTCTCCAGAGGAAAAATATGGGAAGCCGCCTCCACGTTTTCCGTATCCAGTTCATTGAGCTTTTCCACATAATCCAGGATCTTTTCCAGCTCTGTCCGCATTTCTTCCCGTTCATCCTCAGACATGGAAAGCTTCGCCAGAATCTCTATATTTTCCATTACTGTATCGTCTATTCTCTGTGCGCTCATTATTTGGCTCCTTTCTAGGGCTCAAGCCTTGTTAAATCTCTCGGGAACAAAGTAGTTTCCCGGATGTTGTCCTCTCCTATCAGCTGCATGGTCAGTCTCTCCAGACCGATTCCCAGTCCTCCGTGAGGAGGCATGCCGTATTTAAAGGCATCCAGATACTGTTCCAGTCCTTCTTCACTCATGCCCTTTGCCGCGATCTTATCTTTCAGCATTTGATAATCGTGGATCCTCTGTCCTCCGGTAGTGATCTCCAGTCCCTTATAAAGCAAATCGAAGCTTAAGGTATAACGGCTGTCTTCCGGATCATCCATAGCATAGAATGGACGTTTCTTGGAAGGATAATGAGTAACGAAAACAAAGTCTGATCCGCACTCTTCCTGGAAGTATTTTCCGATCAATTCTTCCTCTTCCGGTTCCAGATCAAAAGGCGCCCGGATCTTTCTCTGATATTTTTCGGAAACCAGCTCCTTGGCCTTCTGGAAAGTCACACAGGGAATCTCTTTGATCTCAGGAAGATTTACCTTGAGAATGTCCAGTTCCTTTCTGTATTCCCGATTCAGAAGCTCCATAGTATATTTCAAAAATCCAGTCTCCATACGGCAGATATCGTAAAAGCTGTCAATATATCCCATTTCAAAATCCAGGCTGGTATATTCGTTCAGATGTCTTCTGGTGTTGTGCTTCTCCGCCCGGAATACCGGTCCTGTCTCAAATACCCGGTCAAACACACCTACCATCATCTGTTTATAAAGCTGGGGGCTCTGCTGGAGCACTGCAGGATGATGGAAATATTCCAGCTTGAAAAGGTTGGCGCCGCCCTCGGCACTTTTTGCTCCGATCTTGGGGCTGTGGATCTCTGTAAAGCCCTGATGATACAGGAAATCCCGGAAACCTCTGGTGATTCCTTCCTGAATACGGAATTTCGCCCTCTCTCTTACATTCCTTAAAGAGACAGGGCGCATGTTCAGTTTGGCTTCCAGGGACGTGTTCAGGTTCCACTTTCCTACCGGCAGGGGCAGAGGCTGGTCAACCTTAGACAAAAATTCTGTTTCCTTAATCCTCAATTCCTTTCCCTGGGGAGCTCTCTCTTCAGTTTTCACAGTTCCCGTCACACGGATACAATCCCCTTCATGAAACTCCTTCAGATCCTCTCTGGAGACGCCTTCCTCCCAGACCGCCTGAAGAAGCCCTTCCCTGCTTCTAAGAATCACAAACCCAATCTCCCCCATATCCCGAAGACTATGGACCGCCCCCTCCAGACAGGCAGTATCCCCCTCCGCCTTCTCCAAAAACTTCTCATATCCAGACTTTTCTCTCTCAACAATACCCTTAATATATTCCATATCCCATTTCCTTCCTTTACCAAAAACTATCCTTCCCAAAAAAAGTCCGAAATACCCAGAAAAATCCAGATACTTCGGACAGGATATCTTTGATTACATCTTCGTAATCCTCTTAATCGCCTCTATTGTGTTTTCATAGGTGCCGAAAGCACTTAACCGGAAATAGCCTTCTCCGCAGGCGCCGAAACCGCTTCCAGGAGTTCCTACCACATTCACCTCATGGAGAAGCGTGTCAAAGAACTCCCAGGAGGTCTGGTTACCCGGCGTTTTCAGCCATACATAAGGAGCATTCACGCCGCCGCTGACTGTATAGCCTGCGTCTTTCAGACCATTATATATAGTATGCGCATTTCTCATATAATATGCAACCTGCTCCTTTACCTGGGCTTTTCCTGCTTCTGTATACACAGCAGCTCCTGCTTTCTGCACGATATAAGGAGCTCCGTTATACTTGGTCCCGTGTCTTCTGGCCCAGAGGTCATTTAAGGAAACTCCTCCGGCTTTCAGATCTTTCGGCACTACCGCAAATCCCAGACGGACGCCGGTGAATCCCGCATTCTTGGAAAAACTTCTAAGTTCAATGGCACAGGTTTTTGCTCCTTCACATTCATAAATGCTGTGAGGCACGTCCTCCTCAGTGATATAAGCCTCATAGGCCGCATCGTAAATGATCAGACTGCCGTTTTTATTGGCGTAATCCACCCAGCCCTGAAGCTGTTCTTTACTGATCGTAGAGCCTGTAGGATTATTTGGAAAGCAGAGATAGATCACATCCGGGGTTTCCTTTGGAAATTCCGGGGCAAAATTATTCTCTGCCGTACAGGGCATGTAGATCATACCGTCAAAATTCTGTGTCGTCTTATTATAATTTCCTGTTCTTCCCGCCATAACGTTGGTATCTACATATACGGGGTAAACCGGATCGCACACAGCAATCTTATTATCCAATCCCAGGATCTCCTGAATATTTCCGGAGTCACATTTCGCTCCGTCAGATACGAAGATTTCTTCTGGATCAATGTCACAGCCGCGATCCTGATAATCATTTTTCGCAATAGCCTCTCTCAGGAAAGCGTAGCCCTTATCCGGCGCATATCCGTGGAAGGTCTCTGCATGAGCCATCTCTTCCACAGCTCCGTGAAGAGCCTCAATGATCGCCGGCGCCAGGGGCTGTGTCACATCTCCGATTCCCAGTCGGATGATTTCTTTTTCCGGATTTTCCTTCTGATATGCTGCGATTTTTTTTGCAATATCAGAGAACAGATAGCTTCCAGGAAGCTTCAGATAATTCTCATTAATAGTAAACATATCACATTTCTCCTTTAACATTCGTCATAGATCAACGTCAATATCATCTGGGCAGTTTCTACCATATTCGTCCCGTTGTCCATGCTGCATTTCTGAATGTAGCGGTACGCCTCTTCTTCTGAAAGATGATTACGCTCCATCAGCAGGAACTTGGCGTTCCTAATATAGTTTTCTTCTTTCTCCGTCCTCTTCCTTGGTTTTTTCCTGTCTTTTTTATACCGCCGTTCTACCTGGCTGAGGACCATTTCCACGGTATTGACTAAATCATATATTTTCACTGGCATAGTCACGGCAATGATTCCGCTTTCTGCCGAGCTTACAACATTTGCTGATCCCATCAGCAGCATTTCAAAATATTTTGGTATACATTCATACAACTGGGTATAATGCATATCCGGAAGTTTATAGCCGCTGATGATCAGTCCTCTCTGATCTTGATTTGCCTCGATTAAAGCTGCGGAAGCGGTACAGCAGGATACTACATTTTCAAATCCATGATTCATCAGGATTTTTCGTATCCGCTTTGCATCTTCAATCTTGGGTAATGCCACAATGATGATGCTCATATACTGCTCCCTGCCTTTTCTTTAATTCTGCGAGTACCTTATAGCAGACATCCTATAGGATG
>DWUX01000260.1 GCA_019120545.1 Candidatus Blautia stercoripullorum
AATAAAATGTATAAATATTCTCGATTTTGATTAATGCGACAGCGCCCGCATCTATAAGATTCTATGATTTTAGTAAAATGTCTGGTTTGCGATCGTCAGGCCGCTGCCTCCTCCTGCATGGAAGTACAGGCAGTTTCCTACAGTATTTGCTCCCGCAAATACGTCTCTGGCCGCGTCATAGCAGGCCTGGCTGGCTCCTCTGCTCAGAACAGAAGCGAGCTTTCCGCTGGCTACAGGGGAGAACTGTCCGCTCTGATAAACAACCTCGGAAATGGTGTTTGGAAACTGGGAGCTTCTCACCCGGTTCATAACTACCGCTCCTACGCCGATCTTTCCTTCGTAAGGCTCTCCGCCAGCCTCACATTCTATGATCGCTGCCATCAGGTCTAAATCACTCTGCGATACAGAAGCCGCTGCCTGCTGGGCCTGTGCGGCAGCTTCAGCAGCCGCCTGGGCTTCTGCTGCCGCAAGCGCCTCTTCATCTACTGCCTCGGCCCCTACAAGCTGTGCATTCTCGCCGTAAGAAGCTTCAAAAAGCTGTCTGGCAGCATCGCCGGTAACAAGAAGGTCTTCTCTGATATATCCCTCAACATCACCGGATACAACCTCCATCCAGCCGTTTTCTTCTCCCACTACAGTTACTACCGCTCCGGCAGAAAGCTTGCCTACCCGGTCTGTGCTGATATCAGAGCCCTGACGGATATTCGCATATGTAGTTACATTTGCAGCCGCCTTGTCTGACCAGTCAAAAACATCTTCCTGTATTGCTTCCTCTGCCGTATTTATATTCTGATCCTCTCCTGGGGTTTCTGCCATAGCCGGAACCGTCATCGCGGCCGTCATTACTCCTGCAGCTCCCATACAGACAAAAAGTTTCCTCATTCTCTCTTTCATGAAATATAACCTCCTATAAGTCTGTAACATTTTCTTTTCATTTGTTACAAATTTATTAAGTTTTGTTACGGACATATTCTATCAGGGTTACATTTCTTTGTCAAGCGGGTAATTTTTGTAATATTTCACAAAATTTAGGAAATTTAGGGGTTTCTTCTCTGTCGAAAAGCCTCATACATCAATATTCCCGAAGCCATAGCCGCATTCAGAGACTCTACCTTTCCTTCCATAGGGATCCTGATCCATACATCTGTCTTTTCAGAAAGTTCCCGGCTCAGTCCATTTCCCTCATTTCCGATAAAAAAAGCCGCGGCTTTTGTATAGTCCTCCTGATCATAATTATTCTTTCCCTCCAGATGAGCCGCATACCCTGTTATTTTCTTCTCTTTCATCCAGGGAAGGATTTCTTCCTGGATAGAAGAAGTATAGTAGAAAGGCATACGATACACAGAACCCATGGTAGAACGGATCACCTTGGGGTTATAAATATCCACCGAATTCTTTGACAAGATAATTCCTGTCACTCCGGCTCCTTCCCCTGTTCTGAGGATTGTTCCCAGATTCCCGGGATCCTGAAGATCTTCCAGGACCATAAGAAGGGGTTCTTTATTTTCCGGGATCATCTCTTCCAAAGACCAGTCTTTTATCCTTACCAGACACAGGACTCCCTGAGGCGTCACTGTATCGGAAAGGCTTTTAAATACTTTGTCTTCTACGATTTCCGTCAGATCTTTTGCCTTGCCTTCCAGCCCTTTTTCTCTGAGGATTTCTTTCCAGGTTCCTTTTTCTGCAAAAGAAGCCCCCATATAAATTTTTTCAATTCTGTCCGCCGGCGCCTCCCGGAACATTTTGATTCCTTCTGCTGCAAAAAGCCCCTCCTCTCTTCTTGTTCTGGACTTTTTTAATAACTGCTGTATTTTTTTGATCTGTCCGTTAGATATACTTGTGATCATAGCCTGATTCCTCCCTGTATTCTGATAAAAAAAAGGTGTACCGCATTGATTTGCCGCACACCTTTTTGTTCTGAAAAATAATTTTTATGCCTGATTTTTTGTGTAATTATGAGATAATGAATAGCTGACCTCAAACTGATAATCAGAAATGTTCTTTTTCATAGCCAGCGCCTCGTTGATATCCATATCCACATACTCGCCGTTTCTGTAGCAGATAACTCTCTTGGTCTTGCCTTCCAGAAGCACATCCACAGCCTTTGCGCCCATCATGGAAGCATACACACGGTCCTTACATGTAGGTGATCCGCCCCTCTGCATGTGTCCTAAAATAGTAGCTCTGGTCTCGATTCCTGTAGCTGCCTCGATACGTTTTGCCATAGCTTCAGAATGTCCGATACCTTCTGCGTTAATGATGATATGGTGCTTCTTTCCTTTTTTACGGTTGTCAATAATATTATTGATGATCCGCTGCTCATCATAGTCATATTTTTCAGGAAGGAGAATATCCTCTGCCCCGTTTGCGATACCGCACCACAGAGCGATATATCCAGCGTTTCTTCCCATAACCTCGATGATACTTACACGCTCATGAGAGGTAGATGTATCACGAACTTTATCAATCGCTTCCATAGCCGTGTTTACAGCAGTATCAAAACCAATGGTGTACTCTGTACATGCAATATCCAGGTCAATGGTTCCCGGCACGCCTACCGCATTCACTCCCAGATTTGCCAGTTTCTGAGCACCGGCGAAGGAACCGTCACCGCCGATAACAACCAGGCCGTCGATACCATGTTTTTTGCAAATCTCAGCGGCTCTCTTCTGGCCTTCCTCTGTACGCATTTCCGCACAGCGGGCCGTATACAGAATCGTTCCGCCCTTCTGGATCGTATCTGAAACATCTACAGCAGTCATTTCAATGATTTCTTCATTCAACAGACCTGAGTAACCTTTCAGAATACCTTTCATTTTGATTCCACGGCTCAAGCCTCTTCTCACAACCGCACGGATCGCCGCATTCATTCCCGGAGCATCTCCAC
>DWUX01000261.1 GCA_019120545.1 Candidatus Blautia stercoripullorum
TCCTGTTATCGTGGCTTTATTATTAAATGAACTGAGAAACAAAGGAATGGCCAAGATCTATCAGAGCGCCATGTTCCTTCCCTACTTTTTATCATGGGTTGTTGTCAGCTACTGTGTATATGCTTTCCTGAACCCTGAGAAAGGTTATTTCAACGCAGTGCTCCAGCAGTTCGGACATGATGGGATTGCCTGGTATACAGAAAAGGCTTACTGGCCTTTCATCATTATTTTCATGAGCCAGTGGAAAGGTATCGGCTATAATACAGTTGTTTACCTGGCTTCTATCTGCGGTATCAACAAGACTTATTACGAAGCGGCGGTCCTGGACGGTGCTACCAAGTGGCAGCAGATCAAATATATTACGATCCCGCTGCTGAAACCGGTTATCACCATCCTGCTGATCATGGCAGTAGGGGGCATTTTCAAAGCGGACTTCGGTCTGTTCTATCAGCTGCCTATGAACTCCGGACCGCTGTATCCGGTAACCAATGTTTTGGATACTTATATCTTCCGTGCTCTGCAGACTAACGGAGAGATCGGTATGAGTTCCGCTGCGGCATTGTTCCAGTCCACAGTAGGATTTATCCTGATTATGATCGCCAACAAGATCGTATCCAAGATTGACAATGAAAACGCATTATTCTAGGAAAGGAGGAAGAAAAAGAGATGTCAGTTTCAGGTCTGAAACAGAAGATGAAAGAGCGGACAAGGGAGAAACAGATCCAGAAAATGGAAGATCAGCAGTGCGAATACAATAAGATCAAGAAGCCAACCAATGTGCTGTTTAATCTGATCCTTACGATCTTATCACTGTTAAGTGTGATCCCGTTCGTCTTTGTAATCATTATTTCACTGACAGACGAAGAATCTCTGACTATGAACGGATACCGTTTCATACCGGAGGAGTGGAGTCTGTATGCTTACCAGTACATTATAAATGCTGGTGAAAATATTCTGAGAAGCTACGGCGTGACGATCCTGGTTACCGTAGTGGGAACGGTTCTTGGTCTCCTTCTGACAGGAACTTATGCATACTCCCTGTCCAGAAAAACCTATGCTTTCCGTTCTTTCTTTACCAAGGTGATCACAGTTCCCATGCTGTTTTCCGGCGGTATGATCGCCAATTACCTGGTAATGACAAAGGTGCTGATGCTGAAAAACAGCGTCTGGGCCCTGATCCTTCCTCTGTGCATGAATTCATTTAACGTTATCGTGCTCAGGACTTTCTTTAAGACCAGTATCCCGGATTCAGTAGTAGAATCCGCAAAGATCGACGGGGCTTCTGAATGGAGGCTGTTTTTTAAGATCGTTATCCCCATGGCTATGCCTGGTCTGGCGACTATCGGCCTGTTCCTTACACTGGGGTATTGGAACGACTGGTTCAACGCCCTGATGTACATAGACGACAAGACCTGGATTCCTCTTCAGTTCCTGCTGATGCAGATCCAGAACTCGATTGACTGGCTGGCCAGCAACAAGTCTATGATGGGTGTAGACGGTATCCAGGCAGCGGCAAACCTGCCAAAAGAGACTATTAAGATGGCTATCGTGGTAATTTCCACACTGCCGATCATATTTGCTTATCCCTTCTTCCAGAGATACTTTGTCAACGGACTGACCATCGGTGCAGTGAAGGAATAAGATTTGTATAAATTTTGAGGAGGATATAATTTTATGAAGTTTCGGTACGCAAAAAGAATCGGAGCCCTTGCTATGGCCGGTGTGATGGCGGCAGGTATGCTGACAGGCTGCGGCAAGAAAACAGAGACAAATGCAAATGGAGAAGAGATCGTAGAACTGACCTGGTATCAGGTAGGAGACGCCCAGGCAGATGATGATGAGGTTTTTGAAGAAGTTAATAATTATCTGGCAGATAAGATCGGGGTAAAGCTGGACGTAGTGAAAGTAGGCTGGGGCGATTATAACCAGAAGATGCAGGTTGTGATCAATACCGGAGATAAATGGGATCTGTGCTTTACCTGCTCCTGGACAAATGATTATCTCCAGAATGCTCAGAAGGGAGCTTTCCTGGAACTGGACGACCTGCTCCAGACAGAAGGTAAAGAGATGTATGACAAGATCGATCCCCGTTTCTGGGAAGCTGCCAAAGTAGGCGGCGTGACCTACGGCGTTCCAAGTGAAAAAGAGATCGGAAGCTGTCCTATGTGGGTATTTACCAAAGAATATGTAGATAAATACAACATTCCTTACCAGGATATCCATACTCTTGAGGATCTGGAGCCATACCTGAAGCTTATTAAAGAAAATGAGCCGGATGTTGTTCCTATGTATCTGACAAAAGACTATACAGCGCCTACCTATATGGATAAGATCCAGGATCCGGTAGGTATTGAATACGGGGACGATACCCTGACTGTAAAGAATGTATTTGAGACAGAGAAAATGAAATCCACACTGGATACCATGCGGAAATATTATCTGGCAGGCTATATCAACAAAGATGCGGCTACTGCTTCCGATGATAAATCTGTGAAACGTTTTGTAACAAAAGGTGATGGACAGCCTTACGCAGAGCTTACCTGGGGCAAGGACCTTGGCTATGAAGTTGTTGCCACCCAGATCATGGATACACAGATCACCAATGCTTCTGCCAGAGGTGCTCTGACAGCTATCAATAAGAATTCCGAGCATCCGGAGAAGGCCATGGAACTGCTGAACCTGATCAATACAGACCAGGAGCTGAGAAACATGCTGAACTATGGTATTGAGGGTGTTCACTGGGAGAAAGTTGAAGCTACACAGGAAGAAAAAGACGCAGCAGCAGGAAAAGACTATATCTATGATTACAAGGCAAAATTAAACCCGGAGAAACAGAAAGATTACTCTGCTCCTTACTGGGTACAGGGCGGTCTGTTCAATACCTATGTAATGGACAATGAGCCTCTGGACAAATGGGCGACCTTTAAGGAATTCAATGATGCTTCCCAGGAAGCTCCGTCCTTCGGTTTCGACTTTGATCTGGAGCCGGTAAGCACACAGGTAGCCGGATTCAGAAACGTACTGGACGAGTTTGGAAAATCTCTGTATACCGGAAGTGTAGATCCGGAAGAATACCTGCCGCAGCTTCAGAAGAAACTGGAAGCTACAGGTATCCAGGATGTTATTGATGAGATGCAGAGACAGATTGACGAGTGGAAAGCCACAAAATAAGCAATATATAAGAAAGAGATAAAACAGAGATAAGGAGCTGCCGCATTTAAGCAGGATAGAAATATGCATAAATGCGGCGGCTTTTTTTGAGCAATACATCCGGCAAACGCCTGCCGTGCTTGCACGGGCAGGTCTTCGCTTTGCTGCGGTCCGCACTGGACGCATGTCACTGGCATGCAGCACCATTTAACGGCCAACGGGCAGAGACAGGGGACAGGCTTTGCCTGGTGCAGCCTGCAGTATGGCAGTGGATAGGGAAGGACCCTTTCTTATCGGATAGGAGGTTATATGGAAAAACTGGAATTAAAAGATAATTGGAGTATGCGCAGGGCAGGAGAGGAAAACTGGAGGGAAGCCAGAGTCTGGGGATCTGTATATACAGATCTTCTGAGAAACGGAGAGATCCCGGATCCCTACTGGAAGGATAATGAAGATCAGATCTGCGCGCTTATGGAGGCAGATTATGAGTATCAGTGCAGATTTACGGCAGAAGATCCAAAAGCATATGCCAGGGTGTTCCTTTCCTTTGAAGGACTGGACACTGTGGCGGATATCTGGCTTAACGGAACCTATCTGGGACATGCAGAAAACATGCACAGAACCTGGGACTATGAGGTAAAAGAGTATCTGAAAAAGGATAATGTGCTCCAGGTGATCTTCCGCTCTCCGTTGAAGTTCATTGCCCAGGCCTACGAAAAGTATAAAAATATCGGAAATGAGGATACTTACGAAGGATTTATGCACCTGCGCAAAGCCCACTATATGTTCGGCTGGGACTGGGGCGCCCATCTTCCCGATGCGGGGATCTTCCGTCCGGTATATCTGTGCTATGTAAAAAACGCTTCCCTGGAAGATGTGTATATCCGGCAGCGCCAGGAAAAAAATGACTGGCTTCTGGATTTTCAGATCCAGTGGAAGGAAGAACGGAAAGGTGACTATCAGATCCAGGTTTCGGCTGTTTCTCCCCAGGGAGAAGTTTTCAAGACCTGGCTGTCTTTGGACGGATCCGGTACCCTCAGGATCCCGGATCCTCAGCTTTGGTGGGTAAATGGTCTGGGAGACCAGCCTTTGTATCAGGTCCGGGCGGTGCTTTACCGAAACGGTGAGCCGGAGGACTGCTGGGAAAGAAGGATCGGTCTTCGTAAGATGACAGTGAGAAGAGAAAAAGATCAGTGGGGAGAAAGTTTTGCCCATGAGATCAACGGGATCCCTTTCTTTGCCATGGGAGCCGATTATATACCGGAGGAGCACCTGCTGGGGAACAGGAGCAGAGAAAAGACCAGGCGGCTGCTGGAGGACTGCAAAAGAGCGAATTTTAATGTGATCCGGGTATGGGGCGGAGGCTTTTATCCGGACGACTGGTTCTATGACATCTGTGATGAGCTGGGACTGGCAGTATGGCAGGACTTTATGTTCGCCTGCTCGGTCTATGAGCTGACGCCGGAGTTTGAAGAAAATATCCGCAGAGAATTGGAAGACAATATCCGGAGGATCCGCCATCACGCCTGTCTGGCTCTGTGGTGCGGCAATAATGAAATGGAGATGTTCGTAGATGAAAGGTGCTGGGTTACCAAGCATTCCGAAGTCCGGGACTATCTGTTCATGTATGAGAGGATCTTTCCGGAGATCCTGAGAAAATGTGATCCGGAGACCTTTTACTGGCCCGCAAGCCCTTCTTCAGGGGGTTCCTTTGACAATCCCAACGATCCCGACAGGGGAGACGTCCATTACTGGAAGGTATGGCATGGAGGAAGGCCTTTTTCAGAGTACCGGAAGTTCTTTTTCCGGTATATCTCGGAGTTTGGCTTCCAGGCCCTTCCCAGTAAAAAGACTATCGAGAGCTTTACCGATGACCCCAGGGACTGGAACCTGTTTTCCTATATTATGGAAAAACACCAGAGAAATTACGGGGCTAACGGAAAGATCATGAACTACATGCAGCAGACTTACCGGTATCCTGGAAATTTCTCAGATGTGATCTATGCTTCCCAGCTTCTCCAGGCAGACGCCATCCGGTATGGGGTGGAACATTTCCGGAGAAACCGGGGAAGATGCATGGGGGCCGTATACTGGCAGGTCAATGACTGCTGGCCGGTGATCTCCTGGTCCTCTATCGATTATCACGGGCGTTGGAAGGCTCTTCACTATTATGCCAGAAGATTTTTTGCTCCGGTGCTCCTCTCCTGCCAGGAGGAAAGCTGGATGACCCAGGAAGCTAATATGAACCGGCAGCATTTCGAATTTGAGAAGTCCATTCACCTGAATGTTTCAAATGAAACGCTGGCCGAGAAAAAACTGACAGTGAAATGGCAGGTGCGCAATGCAAAAGCCCGGATCCTTTACAGCAAAGAGAAAGAGATCCTGGTTCCCCCTCTTTCCAGTGTCTGGCTGGAGAAGGAAGAACTGCCGGATATCCATGTGTTTGAAGAATACGTCAGCTATCAGGCCTGGGAGGGAGAAACACAGATTTCAGAAGGAACCGTGATTTTTTCTTATCCGAAATATTTCCGGTATGAGGACCCGAAACTGTCCTGTACAGTGGAAAAGAACAAGATTACGGTTAAGGCAGAGACTTATGCGAAAAGTGTGGAGATTCTCAATGACCAGGAGGATCTGGTGCTGTCGGACAACTACTTTGATCTGAATGGAGACTCTAAGACTGTGGAAATCCTCAGGGGAAAACCGGAGAATATACGGCTCAGAAGCGTCTGGGATATAGGACAGAATCCGGTATAGAATCGGGAAATAGAGGAACACTTACATATATCTGGTAATACTTGCTTAAAAAAATTGTAATAATATAAGGAAAATCAGGAGAGAACGTGGTATAATACCCTCAGACTCTGAAAAGGGGTGAAATATG